>JAFLJO010000114.1 GCA_022712975.1 Desulfocapsa sp. | reverse complement strand
GATCACAGTAGGGTTCTATATTAATTTATAACCGCAGAGACGCAGAGTACGCAGAGAAAAGACTTTTTTGTGAAACTCTGCGCACTCTGCGTCTCTGCGGTGCATTAATGTTCAAGTTATTTATTTCTCGTTCCTTATTTAATTATATTGGGAAGTTAAAATTTCTGTGAAAATTGTTCCTATGTCGGTTGCCGAATACCGAATACCCTCTACCCGTAGGGCATCATGTACACTTCCATCGATAAATTAACTCAAGAAGCAAAACCTTATAATCGTTTATTAGTGGGATCCGGGGATAAAGGAAAAGAAACAATCCTGCCGGTTTTAGAATGTCATCCCCCGCTTGCTCTTGCCCCCATGGTAGGCCTTTCCCATTCTGCTCTTCGTCTTCTCATTCTTGAGCTTGGTGGAGTCGGGTTGTTTTTCAGTGAAATGCTCTCAGTAATGAGGCTTCCAATTGAGAATGAAATTGTTTCGCCTTTTCTTTGTCGAACTCCCGAGGAAACTCCATTTTTTTATCAGATTTACGCAGGTCCCAATCAGGATATTATCCCGGCAGTTGAACGGTTGCACCGGTTGAATGCTCAGGGAATTGATTTAAACCTGGGATGTCCAGCTCCTGCGTTGCGAAAGCAAGGGGCGGGGTCTTTTATGCCGGTGGACAGTGTACGGAAAACCGTTGCTACCTTAAGGGCTGCTACCCACCTTCCGATTAGTGCTAAAATACGTCTTGGAAAAACACTTGATAAAAAAGCGTTACTTTCTTTTTGTAAAATGCTGGAAGATGAGGGTATCAATTTGTTGACTGTTCATGGTCGGTTACAGGGTGAAAAGTTTTGCCGAAATCCCCGGTGGGATTGGATTGGAAAAGTAAAACAGGCAGTCAATATACCTGTGTTGGCAAATGGTGGTATATTCAGTGTTGCTGATGCAAAAAAATGTCTTGAACGTTCGGGTGCTGATGGATTAATGCTTGGCAGAGGTGCTGTTTGTAAGCCATGGTTGTTTGCAGAAATTGCAAAGGATGTTTATAATGCTGACAGTGTACCTGAGATAAATATTCCTGATATTTATTTTCGCTTTATTGAATTGTTGCAGGATCGGTTTTTACCGGAACGTCGTTTGGGGAGATTGAAACAGTTTACCCATCATTACAGCAGTAATTTTCTTTTTGGACACCATTTGGCGTCAGGTGTTCAGAATTGTCGAAACCTTGATGAGGCAGCCGAAACTGCCATGAATTTTTTCAATAAAATAAAGGAGTGATTGTATGATTGATTTACTAAAAAAAACACTACTAACAGGAATTGGTGCTGTTGCTCTTACTAAAGAAAAAATCGAAGAAGTTGCAAAAGAATTTGTGGAAAAAGGAAAAATTTCAGAGCAGGAAGGGAAAGTATTGGTTGAAGATCTGCTTGTCCGTTCTGAGGAGTCCCGCCTGGAATTTCAAAAACAGGTTGAAGAAACAGTAGAATCAGTTATGAAAAAGATGGATCTTGCAAAACAAAGTGAGGTTGATGCGTTAAGGGACGAACTTGAAGAAATACGTAATTCCTTGAAAGATACGGAGTAAATAGGAAACTGTTTGCCCCCCGTATTCGCTGAATGGAATATGGGGGGATCTGATGTGGTCAATAAAAGCACCAAGAGACAATGATGTAAGATTAATTAAATAAGAAGTAAGTAAGGAGCATCATACCCTGCGGGCAAGAATCTATTCGGCTTTAGGGAGTTGGGAAAAAAATTTCCCCAAAGATTGGATCAATTTTGGGGGAAGCAGACGTAGGGGCAATCCCTTGTGGTTGCCCCACAATTGGTGCGCTGGGTAGAATATTTTTTCCAAATCCCTTATCTGCGATCTTTACGCTGAAAACTTCCTTTTCGTTTCCCTTTGTATGTTTTTTTAGCAGGAATGGCTCTGGCAACTTCGATAGAGACGGTTTTTCCGTTGATTTCTGATTGTTGAAAGGCACTTAATATTTGTGATGTGTATCTGCTGTCCACTTCAAGAGTAGCAGAATTTCTTAAAATTTCTATACGCCCAATCTTTATCCGACCTACATCTTGGATTTCATTGATTTTCCCAATTAATCCTTGAGGCATAATCCCTTGCCGTCTGCCAACATTGAGACTAAACGTGGTGTACTTCTGTTTAGGATGCGAATCACGGAGTACATCTTTTTTATTCCTGTCTTTTCTGGTTCTTTGCTGCGGCATATCCGTAACGTTAAGATCAGAGGAATTCTTGTAATATTCCAGAAAACGGTTGAACTCCAAAGAGAGAAAACGTTTTATTAGATTATCACGATCCAGGTGAGCAAGTTTTTCTGAGATATCATCATACAAAGGAGAAAGTTGCTCCTCGTTCACCTGTACATTTGTCACCTCATCAATAAGGTTGACTAACTGTTTATTGCAAATCTGACTCCCTGTGGGGATCAAACATTTAATAAATTTTTTCTGGATTTTATTCTCGATTTGCCTGAGTTTATACCGTTCATTAGCTGCAAGAATGACAATGGCAGTACCTTTGCGTCCTGCACGCCCGGTACGTCCGCTCCTGTGGGTATAGGCAGCGGGTTCATCGGGAAGATTATAGTTGATGACATGGGTAAGATCAGTGACATCAAGTCCGCGAGCGGCAACATCGGTGGCAACCAGGATCTGAAGATTTTTGCAACGAAATTTACCCATCACCTGATCACGCTGTGCCTGAGATAGATCTCCATGCAGAGCGTCAGCATTGTAACCATCCTGAATAAGCTTACCGGCAACCTCATTGGTTTCACGTCTGGTTCTGCAAAAAATAATCGAGTAGATATTGGGGCTGTTATCTACGATTCGTTTCAGAGCCAGATATCTGTTGCGTGGATGAATCAGGTAAAACTCATGTCGAACATTTTCAGCACCGGCATTTTTGGTTCCAATAGTAAGTTCTACTGGATTTGACATATACTTTCTGGCAATCATGGCAACTTCTTTTGGCATGGTTGCGGAAAAGAGAAGGGTGTTTTTTTCTTTAGGGGTGTGGGCAAGAATTGCGGTCAGGTCATCCTTAAAACCCATTTGCAACATTTCATCGGCTTCATCAAATACGACATAATTGATGTGCGAGAGATCAATTGCTTTACGGTTCAATAGATCTTTTAAGCGGCCTGGAGTTGCAATAACTATTTGTACGCCTCTGCGCAGAGTGTTCATCTGCTGGTCAATACGGGTACCCCCGTAAACCGATAAGACAGAAAGCTTTGGGATATATTTTGCTAAGGCCTTAATATCATTTGCTACTTGCATACAAAGTTCACGGGTAGGGCAGAGAACCAGACCTTGAGTATGTTTTTTTGCAGGGTCTGCCCAATGGATAAGAGGAATTCCAAAGGCTGCCGTTTTTCCGGTTCCTGTTTGTGCAAGACTTACAAGATCAACCTGTTCCTTGAGCATTAGTGGAATTACTTTTTCCTGAACGGGTGTTGGTTGCTTGAATCCCAATTCTGAGATGCCTTGCAAAATAGAGTCGTTAATGCCTAGATCTTTAAATGATGTCATAGTTATGTACCATCCTGATTGTAAAATATATGCTGAAATAAAAAAAACTGTGCAATCCCAATCAGGACGGTTGCACAGTTGATATGAGGTTTTTGTAATGCGAACAAGGTTGAAAATAAATTCTTCTGCGCCTGTATTGTAGGTAGTATTACGAATAAAGCAAGTGCTTTTTTCAATTGATTCGAGAAGCAAAAAGAGATTATCGACTGAATCTTTCGCGAATTTTAGATGTTACACCATTTAATTCCTGCAGATTCATAAAGTGGAGAAGAGTTAGATATAAAGTGGAAGCTACAACAATTTGGGTAGCAAGTACTATGCAGGCTTGGAAGAGTCCCCCACTTAACTGCGCCACAAAGAAACCTCTGCTCCATAGCAGAAGTAGTGCCATCACTGCTCCTGACACAGCAATTTTGCCAAGAGCTTTTAAAAGATAACTGACAGAATAGCCCCCGGTCTTGATATAGAGCACAACACTCAGGAAGAGAAAATTAAGAATCATTGAGCAGGAAGTAGAAAGGGCGATGGCCAGATGTTGAAATTTTTCGATGGTAAAAGTAATAATCAGGATATTGGCTCCAACAGCTATAAATGCGGCGAAAAGTGGATATTTTGTATCTTCCAGGGCATAAAAAACAGGCACCAGAATTTTATTTGCCGAGTAGGCAAAAAGGCCGATTGCATACAACGTAAGTGCATTTGCCGTTGCGCTGGTGTCAAAAGCCGTGAAGGCACCACGTTCAAAAATTATATGGATAATTGGTTCGGCAAGGATCATAAGGCCAATACTTGCAGGAATAGTTAAACCGAAAACCATGGTAAGTGATGAAACCATGGTCTCCTTCATGCCGTTGATATCTTTTTTTGCAGCATGTCTGGCAAGAACTGGCATGGCGGCAATTGCAAGGGCAACCCCAAAGATGCCAATAGGCAGTTGTACCAGACGAAAAGCATAGTTAAGCCAGGAGACAGAGCCTTCAACACAGGATGATGCAAAATTGGTATTGATGAAAATATTAATCTGTGTTGGGGAAAGACCTATTATTGCTGGAATCATGAGGGTTATGATACGCCTTAGTCCCGGATCTTTTATACGTAAACGTGGAGTGAATTTGAACCCGCATTTGAAGAGAGCCGGGAACTGAACCATAAGCTGGAGGGTTCCGCCAATTAATGTACCAATGGCCATCCCTACAATGGCAGGATGGCCAAATTTAGGCAGAATTAAGGCCAGGGTTACACCGCCGACAATGGAGCCAAGGTTGAAGAAAGCGGAAGCCATGGCGGGTACGAAAAACTTTCCTTTGGAGTTGAGGATACCCATAACAACCGCAGCGAGTGAAATGACCACCAGAAATGGCATCATGATACTGGTGAGCAAGATGGTAAGTGCTGTTTTTCCTTCAACTTCAGAAAAATCAGAGGCCAGAAGAGTAACCAGAGGTCCTGCAAAAAAGATACCGATCAGGGTGAATAGCGAGAGGAGAACCCCAAAGAAAACCATGACATTTGAGGCTAACTGCCAGGTTTCCTCCTTGGTACGCTTCGTGTCGTAATCTGTGAAAACCGTTATAAAGGCGGCAGATAATGCTCCTTCTGCAAAAAGATCCCGAAGAAGATTTGGAATACGAAAGGCGACAACAAAAGCATCATAAGCCATCCCTGCACCGAACATTCCGGCAAAGATCTGTTCTCTTATAAGACCGAGTACACGACTGCACATCACTGCAATGGAAACAGTGGCGGCAGATTTTGCGATTTTGCCACTCTGTTTTGCTTTATTTTTCACTTAGGGCTCGGCAAGAAATAACTTGGATTTTTCAATTCGTAACTGTACCACATCTTCATCCATTTGTATGTCTTCGCAATCCTCACATAGCCCTGCTATGCTGCGGTTGCGAAGACATACAAATGGATGAACCTGCAGCACATTTACGACCGAAAAGGTCCAAGTTATTTCTTACCGAGCCCTTATGATCAGGACGTTGATATCTGTAGGGATTGAGAGCGTATGAGTTTTGCATGATACTGTTTTTTGTTCACCATTGCCACAGAAAGTAGTGTTCTTTTCCCACTTTAAATTATTTGGCAGGAATGCGCCTGGAATGAGCGAACATCCTTGACTTTAATCGGAAATTTTGAATATATGAGTACTGGTTTTTTCGTTATTCTTTGAATTTGACCAAGAATTCAGACTCTTTCGGGATAAGGCCCTTGTTTTCTTTTGTAAGACGTAATTTTCAAGGAGGTTTGCATGCAGGATATCAGTAAGATAAGAAACATCGCGATCATTGGACATGGCAGTTGTGGAAAAACTTCTTTGGCTGAGGCCATGCTATTTACGGCAGGTAAGATTAATCGTCTTGGTAAAGTTGATGATGGAAGTTCCGCGCTTGATTTTGAAGATGAAGAAGTGCAGCGTAATATTTCAATTAGTACCTCCTTTCATAATTATTCCTGGAAAAAGCATGATGTTTTTCTTATGGATACTCCTGGTGACGATAACTTTATTAATGAAACGTATATGGCAACGCAGGTTGTTGATTCCGCAGTTTTTATTGTTGGTGCCGTACTTGGTGTTAAAGGACAGACAATAAAGTTTGCAGACTTTATTGCAGATAGATCTCTTCCATCACTCATAATGATTAATAAACTTGATCGTGAACGTGCAGATTTTAATCGCACCATTGATCAAATTAATGAATCCCTTCCTTTGACTCCCGTTATTTTGCATATACCCATTGGAGAAGAGGAAAACTTTAAAGGGCTTGTTGATATTGTGAGTAACAAAGCCTATCTCTTTGATGAAAAGGGTAGTGGCTCCGTTACTGAAACTGCAATCCCTGATGATCTTGCAGATACAGTTTCCGGATATCGTGAAACATTGATGGAGACGGTTGCTGAAACAGACGATGACCTTATTGAAAAGTTTTTGGAAGATGGCGAACTTTCAATTGAGGATCTTACCGCCGGTCTGAAACAGGGTGTTGCCCGGGGAAGTATAGTTCCAGTCTGTGTTGGTGCAGCCACAAATAATTATGGTACCACTCCATTACTTGATATGATTAATGATATTCTCCCATCGCCAGCGGACAGACCTCCCATGATGGGTGTTGATACCGTAGGTGAGCCCATTGAAAGAATGCCTCTCGCTGATGAAAAGTTTTCAGCTCAGGTGTTTAAAACAATGGCTGATCCCTATGCCGGGCGTTTGACTATATTTAGAATATACTCAGGTACTCTTTCAGGAGACTCTTTTTATAACTCCAGTAAAGAAACTGAAGAGCGTTTCGGCCATCTTTTTATTCCTGAAGGAAAGGAACAGCGACCGATTGACAACGCAGGCCCTGGAATGATAGTAGCCGTTGCAAAATTAAAAGAAACCACAACCGGTGACACTCTATGTGATGCGTCAGCCCCCATCATATATGATAAACTTGATGTGATGGATCCAGTAATTTCATTTGCTATTACGGCAGCACAGGGGGATGAAGAAAAAGTTTTCTCTTCCATTACCCGGATGCTTGATGAAGATCTTACACTTAGATTAACAAGAGAAGCCCAGACTGGTGAAGTACTTCTGTCCGGTGTCGGGAAAGTACATCTTGATGTTGTTGGAGCTCGTATTAAACGCAAGTTTGGTGTTCAGATGGCTCTCAGTGTTCCCACTATACCTTATAAGGAGACCGTGCGTGGTACAACAACAGTCCAGGGGAAACATAAAAAACAGAGTGGTGGTCGTGGACAATTTGGTGATTGTACCATAGAAATTGCTCCTAATAGTGGAAACGGTTTTGAATTTGAAGATAAAATTGTTGGCGGTGCTATTCCACAACAATATCGTCCTGCTGTTGAGAAAGGTATTATTGAAGCCATGGAAAAAGGAGTCCTTGCCGGCTATCCGGTCGTGGATATCAAGATCACGCTGATAGATGGATCTTTTCATAATGTGGATTCATCTGAGATGGCTTTTAAAATTGCCGGTTCCCTGGCCTTTAAAAAAGGGGCACAGGAAGCAGGGCTTATTTTGCTTGAACCATTCATGGATATGACCATAATGGTAGGACAAGATCATGTCGGTGATGTCATGGGTGATTTGAATTCCAGACGTGGAAAAGTCATGGGAATGGATTTAGTAAATGGGCATGAAGTGATCAATGCTCAGGTTCCACAATCTGAAGTTTTGCTTTATGCAGCTGAGCTCACGGCAATGACCGGTGGCCTTGGCAAGTTTACTGTAGCTTTTTCTCACTATGAAGAAGTTCCCGCCCTGATTGCGGATAAGATTGTAGCCGCACAGGCGGAAAAATAGGTTGGTACAAATCACAATGGATCAGGATACAGCTCGATTTTCTTTTGGTGTTCTTACCATGAGCGATAAGGGGGCGCGAGGAGAGCGTGAAGATACAAGCGGCCCCTGTCTTTTGAAAACCTTACAGGATTTAGGCTACCAGCAAAAAGCCTATGCGATTATTCCTGACCAGGTGGAGTCTATAAAAAAAACGCTTATTGCCTGGGTGGATAAAGAAAAAATTGATCTTATCATTACCACCGGTGGAACAGGTGTTGCGCCAACAGACGTAACACCTGAAGCCATGGTGGATATAATAGAGAAGGATATCCCTGGAATGGCTGAGGCCATGCGGGCTGAAAGTTTAAAAAAGACACCTAATGCTGTTCTTTCTCGTGGGCGTGCCGGAATTCGTGGTAAGTCTCTGATTATTAATCTTCCGGGAAGTGAAAAAGCAGCAAGGGAAAATATTGCTGTGTTGCTGCCGTGCCTAGCGCATGCTCTTGACAAGATACAAGGCGGTACGAGTGATTGTGGAGTTAGTACTGTATAAAACTTTTCGTGTTTTCTGATTTTAATTATAAACACACAAGACAGTTACTCGTCTCCTCTCAAGTTGCGTCGTTCAAAAAGTAAACTTACCTGGTCTTCGCCTTCCTGCTGAGCAGTGATTTCACCTATCAGAAAAGCATCTTCGCCATGGGCGTTGAAAAGATGGATGATATCTTCAACTTTATCGTCATCCACAGCAACCATCAGGCCAATTCCCATATTAAATGTTCGGTACATCTCTTCCGGGGGGACATCTCCTTTTTCGGCAAGAAAACTAAATATAGGTTGGGCATCCCATCGACTTGTGAAAATTTCGGCCTTACAACCTGCCGGAAGGATGCGTGGAATATTGTCGATAAATCCGCCTCCGGTATTATGAACAATCCCGTTTAATTTGAAACTTCTCAGTACGGAAAGGACTGACTGAACATAAATTCTTGTTGGTTTTAGGAGTTCTTCGCCAAGTGTACAGCCAAGCTCTTCAATATGTTGATCCACATTAAAATCATGATCAGTGAAGCAGATTTTGCGAACCAGAGAAAAACCATTGGAATGTAATCCTGATGATCTAAGACCTATAATCTTATTGCCAACATGAATTTCAGATCCGTCGATCAGATCATCTCTATCACCTATGCCAACGACAAACCCTGCAAGGTCGTAGTCGCCTGATTTATACAAACCTGGCATCTCAGCAGTTTCTCCGCCAACAAGCGAACATTGGGATTGAATACAACCTTCTGCAATTCCTTTTACAACTTCAGTTGCAACATCGAGATCAAGCTTCCCGGCAGAATAATAATCAAGAAAACAGAGAGGTTTTGCCCCACACACAATAATATCATTAACGCACATGGCAACAAGATCAATTCCTATGGTGTCATGTTTATTACAGCGTTTTGCAATTTCAAGTTTTGTTCCTACGCCATCGGTGGACGTAACAAGAACAGGTTGTTTGTATTTGTCAGTATTGATGGCCAAAAGGCTTGAAAAACCGCCGATGCCATTTAATACGCCAGGTTGATGGGTTGACGCAACAATGTCTTTGATTCCATTAACAAATGTATTGCCCTTGTCTATGTCAACACCAGCTTCACTATATTTCGATTGTTTTGTTTCGCTCATTTTTTTATTATATGCACTTGAGATGAGTTGTTGAGAAAAATTTATTTTATATTAGTAAGTATCTTGTTAAATAGCAAGAATCCAGACCATTGTATCTTACAGGGACTTCTTATAATAGTATAGCAAATTGTCAGGGAAAGAATTATGGAATTTTTATTTTTATTGGTGGGGGTGGTATTAATTCTTGAAGGAATGCCCTATGTGGTTTTTCCAGAATCAATGCGTGACTGGTTAAGAAAACTCAGTGAAATGAAAACCGAACATATGCGAATGGTTGGCCTCTTTTCCATGTCCATAGGGCTGATAATCTGCTGGCTTGTAAAGCGTAGTAATTATTTTTAAAGAATACCTAACAGCGTCATTATTGCTGTAAAATAAACAAATGTCCTCTTACCCATTCCCCTTTTTCCTGTCTCAGATTCGATACTTTATGGTCGATAATTGTCCATCCTGTCTGTTTGCATAAGGTTTCAATGTATTTTGCCGAGTGGCCAAATCGTCCGGTTTGTTTCAGCTTAAACTTTTTATTACTGTTGTTTTCTGCTTCTTCAACAGAAAAAAGTAAAAGTCCGGATTTTTGAATTACGGTACAGCATGCATTGAAAACAGTTTCAAGATCACCCATATAGGTAAAAACATCCGCCGCTACAATTAAATCACATTTTTGCGTATTTGTTTGAAGAAAATTGATAATGTCATCTTTGACAAGTGTAGCGTATATGTTTTTTTCTCCAGCAATATCAAGCATATTTTGTGAAATATCCATACCAATAAGTTCACCGCAACACTTCCTAAAGTGTTTCCCAGCAAGCCCTGTTCCACAGCCAAGATCAAGACAAATAGTTTGCAATACTCCATGAAAATGTTCACAGTAGAGTTCATACAAAGCGATGGGCGTTTGATATTGCAGGTTTTCAACAAGGCTGTGTTCAAAGTCATCGGCATAATTATCAAATACCGATTCCACATATTCAAGAGGAACATTGTCGGGAGTTACGCCTGTGAGGGAACGTAGCATATGCTGCGCAGCCAGATGTTCAGGATTCAATTTGAGCAGCTGACCATAGAGAGATTCCGCCTGTTGAATATCCCCTGATTTATGACACATATAGGCAAAGTTATTGAGACTTGATTGATGTGATGGAGCCTGTGAAAGAATACTCTCATATATACGAGCAGCTTCATGATAATCTTCCGAATCCTGGTAACAAAGTGCAAGGTTGTATAAAGTATCTACTGTGGTGTCGCCGGTTTTACAGGCGTCTTTAAAGGATTTTGCAGCATCAGTAAACCTGAGTAATCGTCTAAAATTCAACCCTCGATTATAATGGATATCAGGGTCTTTAGGAGCATTAGCAACAGCTTTTGCGTAATGTGATTCCGCTTTTGAGAAAACTTTCAGCCCAAACCATGCAAGCCCGCAATTAAAATGGAGTTGGGGAGAGTCCGGGATAAAAGCCAGCAATTTGTCGTAAGCCAGCAGTGCCTCCTCAAGTTTTCCTGTCTCTTGAAGAGTACAGGCGTGAGAAAAAAGTTTTTTCAACTCTTCTGGATTAAGTCGTAAATCGCTGTTTTTTTTGTTCATGAAAATTACATTCAGAAAAGTGCTGGAATTGAGTAAATCAATTTGACGAAACTACTGTATTGAATGTATTATGTAATGTTTATCTAAAAGTAAGTCAAGTTTGTGTGTCTTTTAAAAGAGCTCAATTCAAGAGTCTATTTAACTGGTGATGGTAATGGGGAAAACTGAAAAAAAAGAACTTATTGGAACCGAAGGAAGGCTTTTGCTGGACATGATCCGCAGGCTAAACCACCGAAATGCCACTGACAATCTCCTTAAACTGATTGCCAAGACGCATCCTGCGGACACAGCTTGGGTTTTCAGACATCTTTCTGATATTGAACGTGACGAAGTTTTTAAGATTATGGCTAAAACAGATCAGGTCGGTGAGTTTTTAAGCGAACTTGATGAATCTGTTATGGTTTCACTGGCAAAAAATCTTAGCCCCCAATTTATGGCAGATATTATCAGTGAGATGGCCTCTGATGATGCTGCGGATATCATCGAAGCATTACCCGATGAATTCGGTGCTGAGATTCGTGCTCAGATGGAACAGGAAGATCGTGAGGAAGTTGATGAACTTCTTCAGTATCATCCTGAAAGTGCAGGTGGACTCATGTCGCCAAATTTCATGAACCTTGACGAAGAGTTAAGTGTTGGTGAAGCCATTGCTAAGGTGCAACAACGTAGTGAAGAAAAAGAGATGGTCTTTTATCTCTACATCACATTTGGTGATGGTAAACTTGCAGGGGTTGTTTCACTCCGTGAATTGATTACCAATCCACCGGACAAACAGCTTAAAAGTATAATGCGGGAAAATGTTCTGTCAGTATCGACAGACACTGATCAGGAAGAAGTTGCCCATGTGATTTCCCAGTATAATCTTCTTGCAGTACCTGTTGTTGATGCAAATTACAGGCTGGTCGGCATTGTCACCGTCGATGATATAATTGATGTTATGCGTGAAGAGGCCACCGAAGCTTTTCTGCAGATGGCGGGTGCTGGTAAAGATCGTGAAATTCTTTTAAAATCTACCTCTGAAAATGTAATTCTTCGTGCCCCCTGGTTGTTTGCATCCTGGATTGGTGGTGTAATGGCCCTTTTTATTATTGGTTCGTTTGAAAAAGAACTTACTCAGGTACTTGCCCTTGCTTCCTTTATACCTATTATTATGGGTATGGGTGGAAATATAGCCACTCAGTCATCCACCATTGTTGTACGGGGTATGGCAACCGGTCGTATAAACATGGAAGATTTTGGAAAGATTGTCTTCAAAGAAATGAGAGTTGGAATCATTCTTGGTATCCTCTATGGTGGGTTCCTCGGAGTGCTCGCATATTTTGGCTACGCCGAGCCAAAACTTCTTGGGCTGGTGGTAGGGCTTTCAATATTCTTTTCCATGGCGATGGCAGCCACCATAGGTACGATTATTCCATTAATTTTAAAACGCTTTGATATCGATGCAGCCATTGCTACAGGGCCATTTGTCACAACTGCCATTGATATTCTTGGTGTTCTTGCTTATTTTATGATTGCGAAGTTTTTTCTTAATCTGTAATTTTTTTTTGTGGTTATAATTTATGATCAGATCTCAAACCGGCAAGGTATCACTACTTGCAATACTTATCATTCTTCTTCTTGGGTTTTTGCTTCTTTTTAAACCTTTTGAGAGGCTGCTCTTTGACTTCACAGCTACACCTCGTGCAGTTACCGCAAGAGGTGATCTGGCTCAGGATGAGCAAAACACCATAGAACTTTTCAAACATATTTCTCCATCTGTTGTGTATATCACCACAATAGCTTTACAAAGAAATATGTTCTCATTGAACGCAGTCGAGATTCCTCAAGGAACAGGATCAGGTTTTGTCTGGGATAAGAAGGGCAGGATTGTTACAAATTACCACGTAATCAGTGATGCAAGTCGAATAGAAGTGACCATGGCCGATCATAGCACATGGAAAGCTGTACTTGTGGGAGCTGCCCCTGATAAAGATCTTGCCGTTTTAAAAATTGATGCCCCGCCACATCTCTTACAGCCGATACCAGTTGGTGAATCGGTTAATTTGCAGGTCGGGCAGAAAGTTTTTGCTGTGGGAAATCCGTTTGGGCTCGATCAGACAATAACATCAGGAATTATTTCAGCACTGGGTCGGGAAATTACTGCAATTAACGGAAGAACAATACGGGATATGATTCAGACCGATGCTGCCATTAATCCCGGGAATTCAGGCGGACCGCTACTGGATAGCGCAGCACGCTTAATTGGTGTGAATACTGCAATATATTCACCATCAGGAACATATGCAGGTATTGGCTTTGCTGTCCCGGTGCGTGAAATTAATCGTGTGATTCCACAGCTTATCCGGAGTGGAAAACTTATTCGTCCTGGAATCGGTGTCACACTTGCCGATGCACGCCTTGTAAAACGGCTAGGTATAGAGGGTGTTTTAGTGCTCGGTGTACAAGCCGGAGGTCCTGCACATAAAGCCGGCCTTCGCCCAACACAACAGATCGCCAATAAAGTTGTGTTAGGTGATGTTATAATAGCTGTTGCTGGCCGGCAAGTGCGATCCTGGGATGATATCAGAACAGAACTTGAACGGCATAATGTTGGAGATAAGGTTCTTATAAACATTATAAGGGATGGGAGGAGAGGGGAACTGCTAATGCAGTTATCTGCCCTTACTGAATAAAAGAGACCAGTAAAGTTTGGCTCCTTATCTGCTTTCACAAACAACAATACTATTGAATTTCACCAGAATTGTTTTTCCGATAATGGGTTGTTGTTTTTCTGCTTCTACCATATCTTTTGGAGTGGAGCGGGCAGTGTCTACTGCTAGATGCCAATTCTCTTTGGCAAGCAGTGGCAACTCCATGGCGACATCTTTCTGAGACATATTGAACATAATATGCAAATCTTCCTCATCAGGTTCCACTCTACTCAAGGTACAGGCAAGTATCCTGGACTCAGAATTTTCCCATTCCGGTTTGTTTAAGGTGGCACCATGCCAGCTGATATCTGCCATTGTTCCATCTTCAGGTTTTGTTCCATGGAGAAACCTTTTTTGCATAAGGGAGGGATGGCGCTTACGCAGGGCGATCATGCCCTTTGTAAAACAGAACATTTCCTGATTCTTCTCAAGTAGACTCCAGTCGATCCAGCTCAGTTCATTATCTTGGCAGTAGCAGTTATTATTGCCCTGCTGACTACGCATAATTTCGTCTCCGGCAAGGATCATGGGTACGCCCTGACTGAGCATAAGTATGGCCATGAAATTTTTAACCTGTTTCTGTCTAAGTGCATTAATTGCGGGATCATCAGTGGGGCCTTCTGCCCCATAATTTCTGCTGTGATTGTGATTGTCACCATCACGATTATCTTCGCCATTAGCCTCATTATGTTTCTCGTTATAGCAGACCATGTCATAAAGAGTGAATCCATCATGACAACTGATAAAATTGATGGAATTGGTGGGTTGTCGTCCTGAACTCTGATAGAGATCACTGGAGCCGGTCAACCTGGTGGCAAGCTCGGGAACAAGCCCCGGATCACCTTTTACATATTGCCGGATCAAATCACGATAGCGTCCATTCCATTCTGCCCAGCGATAACCGGGAAAGCCGCCTACCTGATATAAACCAGCCGCATCCCACGCTTCAGCTATAAGCTGGGTGTGGCTGAGAATATGGGAGAATTCTATGTTCCAGATCACGGGAGCATGATACATTGGAGCACCGTCTTCTCCCCGTGCAAGAATTGAAGCCAGATCAAATCTGAACCCATCTATATGGAACTCTCTGACCCAGTATTCAAGAGAATGGATGATAACACGAGCTACCATTGGATGATTGCAGTTTACAGTATTCCCACAGCCGCTATAATTTTTATAAATACTGCGGTCATGATCTTCGAGGTGATAAAAACCACGGTTCATCAGTCCCTTGAAATTAATAATCGGGCCGTCGATCCCGCCTTCTGCTGTATGGTTAAACGCCACATCAAGAATAACGCTGATCCCTGCTTTATGTAATGCTTTAACCATATCACGAAATTCATCTCTGTGGTTCCCAGACAAGGGATCAATACAATACCCTGCATGGGGACTAAAAAAAGAATGGGTGGCATAGCCCCAATAATTCTGCAGACCAAGATCTCGTGCATTATCAGGGAGATCCATCTCATCGAAGGCCATAACCGGTAAAAGCTCCACGGCGGTCACTCCAAGATCCTGTAAATACGGAACCTTTTCTATAATTCCAGAAAAGGTTCCTGGATTGCTTACCTCTGCCGAGGAATGATGCGTAAATCCTCCAACATGGAGTTCATAGATGATATCTTTTTCACAGGGCCGTTGCAGAGGTTTATCTCCTTCCCAGTTGTAGTTGTTTTCCGGTACAACCATAGCGCGCATAGAGGTAGATCCTGTCTCCTGTTTCGAGTCACGGTTATACTTTCTTTTCCATACAACATCGGTCACCGCCTTGGCCCATGGATCTAATAATTCAACGGAAGGATCAAATCGATGACCGGTATCACCGTTATCAGGACCATCAACTTTCCAGGTGTAGGAGATTTTCTCTTTTCCGGTCATGTCTTTCACAAAGACATGCCAGAAGAAAAAATTCCGATTCACCACCTGATCAAGGTCAATGATCTGAAACGGAATGCTGGAGTCGGGTTTCTCATAAAGAAGAAGCTGAGCGGCGGTCGCATGTCTTGAAAAAATACAGAAGTTTGTGCCGTCAGCAGAAACGGTGGCACCTAAAGGATAGCGATGGCCGATGGTCGTAGGGTAAGGTTTCATAGGGTGTTTTTTTAGCATTCTCGGTAAAAAGGTTTCAGGAATTTCGGAACTATAACTCTATAAATTTGTGTTACCTTACTCTTCCCACTCCCGTCCATCACGGGCCAGCAAGGCTACCGAGGAAACCGGTCCCCATGTACCTGCCGGGTATTGTTTAGGCGGCTCATTGGATTGCTCCCAAGCATTCTGAATGGTATCAATCCATTGCCAGGATCGTTCAACCTCATCCCGGCGGATAAAAAGAGACTGGTTGCCGTGCATTGTTTCAAGGATGAGCCGTTCATAGGCATCGGCCACACGTTCTCCCGCAAAAGCATCTGAAAAACTCAGATCCAGTACAGTTTTTTGTAACTTAATGCCCTTGCCGATACCGGGAACTTTATTCATCATTTCAATTTCAACACCTTCATCGGGTTGTAAACGTATAATGAGTTTGTTGTGTGGAAGTTTTTTGTAACTGTCTTTGAAAATATTGTGGGGAAGCCGTTTAAAATTAATAACAACCTCGGAGCGCTTGGTTGTCAATCGTTTTCCTGTACGCAGATAAAAAGGCACATCGGCCCAACGCCAGTTGTCGATATCAACTCGCAGGGCGACAAAACTTTCAGTTGTGGATTTTGGATTGCCACCATCTTCCTCAAGATAGCCGGGAACAGCCTGCCCCTTGATAAAGCCTGATATATACTGTCCACGAACGGTTTTTTCTTCAACGGTGTCAACGGTTATTGGGCGTAGTGCTTTAAGAACCTTCAACTTTTCATTACGAATGGAATCACCATCCATATTGACCGGTGGTTCCATGGCCACCAGGGTCAGGATCTGCATCAGGTGATTCTGCACCATGTCCCGTGTTTGTCCGGACTTGTCAAAATATCCCCAGCGCCCTTCAATTCCCACTTCTTCAGCCACGGTGATCTGGACATGATCAATGGTGTTGTGATCCCAGTTGGTGGTAAATATGGAGTTGGCAAAGCGCAGGGCCAGCAGATTCATAACCGTTTCCTTGCCTAGGTAATGGTCAATGCGGTATACCTGCTCTTCGCAAAATACCCTGGCCACGGTATCGTTGATCTCCTGTGACGATGCAAGATCACGGCCAATGGGTTTTTCCAGTACCACCCGGGTCTCAGGTGTGACCAATCCCGCATGGGCAAGGCCTTTACAGATATCGTCAAAGAGAAAAGGTGCCACTGAAAAATAGTTTACCAGCACCCGCTGTTCTTGATCGATTGCTTCACCCAGGTTCTTATACTCTTCAGGGACATCCAGATTGATCAGCACATAATGGAGCCGCCCAAGTAATCGTACGACAACCTCCTTATCAAGCTCTTCCTTGACAAAGGTCTCCAGACTCTCTCGCAT
>JAFLJO010000116.1 GCA_022712975.1 Desulfocapsa sp. | reverse complement strand
TGCAAGATTTCTTTCATTTTCTTTTGGGATTAAAACAGTTTTTATATTTCCTCTTTTTGCAGCAAGTAATTTCTCTGTGAGTCCGCCGATGGGAAGAACCCGCCCACGCAATGTGATCTCACCTGTCATTGCAATCTCATGGTTCACCGGTACCTTCAGTATAGCTGATACAAGTGCTGTGGCCATGGTCACGCCTGCTGATGGGCCATCTTTAGGCACTGCACCTTCGGGAACGTGTATATGAATATCAAGTTTCTGATAAAAATCCGGTGCCAGTCCAAGTCGCATTGCCCGGGAGCGTACATAACTCAAGGCTGCCTGAGCTGATTCCTGCATAACCTCTCCAAGCTTTCCGGTAACAGTCATCTTGCCTGTACCCGGCATAAGAGTTGCCTCAATTTGCAGTAATTCACCACCAACAGAGGTCCAGGCAAGCCCTGTAACCAAACCTACTTCATCACTTTCTTCGGCAAGTCCAAAACGAAACTTAGGAGTTCCAAGAAATTTAGTTACACCCTGAGCCGTAACGTTATACTTTTTAGTCTTTTCTTTTTTCTTTAGACGATCTCTGGCAATTTTCCTGAAAACTGATGCGATGGTGCGTTCAAAAGTTCTAACTCCGGCTTCTCTTGTGTAACGTCTGATGATTTCAAGAGTTCCATCAGCAGTGAGAACTATATCATCAGGTTTAAAGCCGTTCACTTTTAATTGTTTCGGAATCAGAAAGCCTTCCGCAATTTTTTGCTTTTCTTCTTCAGTGTAGCCATTGATGCGGATTATCTCCATCCTGTCCTGCAAGGGAAGCGGGACACCCTCAAGATTATTCGCCGTGCAAATAAAAAATATTTCAGATAGATCGTAGTCAAGATCCAGATAATGATCATTAAAAGAATAATTCTGTTCAGGATCCAGAACTTCCAGAAGCGCCGATGAAGGATCTCCCCTGAAATCGGTACTCATCTTATCAATTTCATCCAGACAAAAAACTGGATTAGCAACACCGACCTTTTGCATTGCCTGGATAATTTTCCCGGGCATTGCTCCAACATATGTTCTTCGATGTCCACGTATCTCAGCTTCATCACGAACACCACCAAGCGAAATTCTGGTGAATTTTCGTCCCATGGCTCTGGCAATAGATTTTGTAATTGATGTTTTACCTACACCAGGAGGGCCAACAAGACATATGATTGGCCCCTGAAGTTTCTTTACCTGGACCTGAACAGCAAGGTACTCAAGAATTCGTTCTTTAGGTTTTTCCAAACCATAATGATCTTCATCAAGGATTCTTTCAGCCTTGTTGATATCAAGCCTTGCCCTGGATTTTTTATTCCAGGGAAGGGTCATTATGCAATCTATATAATTTCTGACAACCGTGGTTTCAGCTGACATAGGAGGCATTTTCCGAAGCTTTTTCAACTCCTTTGTGGCCTTGTCACGAGCAGGTTTGGGAAGTGTTTTCTTTTCCAAAGCTTGTTCAAGTTCACCAATCTCATCAACACCTTCTTCGTTCTGGCCAATTTCATTCTGGATGACTTTGACCTTTTCTCCAAGAAAATAATTACGCTGGGTTTTACCCATACGTTTTTTCACTCTGGCGTTAATGTCTTTTTCAAGCTCAGCAAGTTCAGTTTCTCGATTGATAAACTCAAGAGCCTTTTCGATACGGTCAGGAACAGAGTCAATTTCAAGAAGTATTTGTTTGTCATGCGATTTCAGCGGTAAATGGGCACTAATCACATCGACAAGTTTTCCAGCACCTTCAATTTTTCGAACTGCTCTCAGAACTTCACGAGGAATTTTCCGATTAAGTTCCGCAAATTGATCAAACTGTTTACGTAATCTGCGAATAAAAACTTCTACCTCGGGCCCATCTACATCCGAATCATGCCGGTAACGTACTTCTGCCTGTAAGAATTTCTCATGAGGTAGAAATGAGACAATTTCAGCCTTTCTCTTTCCTTCGACAAGAGCCTTAATTGTTCCATCCGGTAAACGGAGAAGCTGCATAACAACGGCTAACGTTCCAACCCTGTATATTTCGCTTTCTTTAGGCTCATCAACTTTTGAGTTCTCCTGGGTGACGAGCATAATTTCAGTGCGCTTCTCCATAGCATCTTCAAGAGCATAGATGGATTTGCTTCTTCCAACTACCAGAGGAGCAACCATGTGTGGAAAAACGACTATGTCACGGAGTGACATGAGTGGGTATAAACTAGTATCCATAATAGTGTATTTTTTGTTCGCTATGATTCAGGGATCTGAAAATAATAAAAAAAAGTACTCTATTCAAACAGTATAATCCTTTATCCAGTACTTTCCAGGCGTTTTTGTTCAGAAGCGTTGCTATATAAAATCACAGGATAATCACCATCATTGATAACCTGTTCACTTATCACACATTCTTGAACGTTTTCCTTTGAAGGTAATTCGTACATAACATCAAGCATGGCCTCTTCCATCACAGAACGTAGTCCCCTTGCACCTGACTTTCGTTTCAATGCCTTTTTAGCAATGGCCGTCATGGCACCCTCGGTAAAACGTAAACGAACACCTTCCAACTCAAAAAGACGCTCATACTGTTTCGTGAGTGCATTTTTGGGTTCTTTAAGAATCCGGATAAGATCTTCTTCTTCAAGTTCATGCATGGTCGCAATAACGGGAAGTCGACCAACAAGCTCAGGAATCAAACCAAATTTCAACAAATCTTCCGGTTGTATATTGCTCAGGATCTCACTGAGTTTTAAACTTGCATCACTAACTACTTTTGCACCAAATCCGATGGATTTGGTTCCTTTTCTTCGTTTTACAACAGCATCAAGCCCGACAAATGCACCGCCACATACAAAAAGGATATTGGTGGTGTCAATCTTTACCAACTCCTGTTGCGGATGTTTACGACCGCCCTTTGGCGGAATAGATGCAACTGTTCCTTCGATAATTTTTAAGAGTGCCTGCTGTACACCTTCCCCGGAAACATCTCGAGTAAGGGATGCACTGTCTGACTTTCTGGCAATTTTATCAATCTCATCAATATAAATGATCCCACGTTCTGCACGATCAATATCGTAATCAGCTGCCTGCAAAAGATTAACAAGTATGTTCTCAACATCATCGCCGACATAACCGGCTTCTGTGAGTGTTGTTGCATCAGCAATGCAAAAAGGAACATTTAGGATTCTTGCAAGGGTCTGGGCAACAAGTGTCTTCCCACTGCCGGTAGGTCCGATAAGAATAATATTTGATTTTTGAAGCTCAACCATATCATCTGAAGTAGGAGCATCAATCCTTTTATAGTGATTGTGTACTGCGACAGAAAGAACTTTTTTGGCAAAATCCTGACCTATCACATAATCATCAAGGTGGGCTTTAATAGCCATCGGCTTGAGAGCGTCCTGCATTGCAGTCTCATCATCTGAGCTTGCAGCTGCCTCTTCATCTTTTACAATATCATTACACAAATCAATGCATTCGTCACAAATAAAAACATCAGGGCCGGCGATAAGCTTTGCGACTTCTGACTGATCTTTCCCACAGAACGAACAATTACAGCTAAGTTCTTTCATTTCGATATCATCCATATTACTCATCCTCAGAAGGCTCCAAACGTTTAACAAGCACCGTATCTATTATACCATATTTTTTAGCCTCGGTGGGACTCATAAAATTATCACGATCCGTATCTTTCTGGAGTTTTTTTACGGTGTGACCAGTATGTTTGGCCAAAATTTTATTCAAATCATCTCGCATCCGTAAAATTTCCTGGGCATGGATATCTATCTCAGAAGCCTGCCCCTGGTACCCTCCCATTGGCTGATGGATCATGATTCGCGAATTTGGCAGGGCGTAGCGTTTCCCGGCTGCTCCTGCAGCAAGCAGCAAAGCCCCCATGGAAGCAGCCTGTCCCATGCAAAGTGTGGCAATATCACACTTCACATATTGCATGGTATCATAAATGGCAAGACCTGCGGTAACAGAACCGCCTGGAGAGTTAATATAAAATGTAATATCTTTATCAGGATCCTCTGCTTCAAGAAAAAGAAGCTGGGCTACGATAGAACTTGTCACATCATCGCCAACTGAAGTTCCAAGGAAAATTATCCTTTCTCTAAGTAGTCTTGAATATATATCAAAGGAACGTTCCCCACGAGGACTCTGCTCCACAACCATCGGTACAAGATTCATTTTCTTCTCCATCAAATAAAGGTAAGCGTTCACCAAGTATAGCAAATTGCAACAGACTCGAAACTGTAAGCGATTACCAAATAAAGACGACTGCAGAAGCCTGAAAGGCCAGTGCAGTCGTTACATTACACACTCAATTACGGCGGATTTCCTGCTTAACTATCTTAGGAACGGGAGCTAAATAACTTGAACATATTACGCCGCAATTTTTTCGTCACCTGTACCTGGAAAAACTTTGCATACTACCAGTATGTAACGTTTTTTCAGGTACAGGTGGCGGAACAAAGGGCAAGTAGGTAAGCGCAGACTCCGAGATGTTCAAGTTATTTAGTGTACGTTCCTTAGCTGGCACTCTCTTCCTTAATCTCTTCTACGGCCTCTTCTTGCTTAGCGGGAG
>JAFLJO010000028.1 GCA_022712975.1 Desulfocapsa sp. | reverse complement strand
AGTTGTTTTCAAGGTTCATCCTAAAGCGAACAAGATTGAAATTAAAAAAGCGGTAGAGAAGATGTTTGATGTAAAAGTTAAAAATGTTCACACCGCGAACATGCATGGAAAACAGAAACGCGTAGGTAGCTTCACAGGCATGACCAATGACTGGAAAAAAGCATACGTAACTTTGTCTGAAGGTGAGATCAATTTTGCAGACCAGTTGTAATTCTCAACACTGTAAAATTTTTTAGATTAGCGAATTAGTAAAGCTATCAATCCAACATAGCCTTGATGGAGCGATTAGATAATTATGACAATTAAGACATATAAACCAACATCACCCGGTAAACGACACCATGTGTCGATTAAAAACCCTGAACTGTCAAAGGATGGCCCTGAAAAAAGCCTTCTTAGCAGTCTGTCAAAAACCGGTGGACGAAATAATTACGGAAGAATAACCTCTCGTCACATCGGTGGCGGGCACAAACGCAAATATCGTATTATTGACTTCAAACGTAATAAAGTCGATATTGCTGCCAAGGTTGTTTCCATAGAGTATGATCCAAACAGATCTGCAAATATTGCACTGTTAACGTATCTCGATGGCAAAAAAACATATATACTTGCACCTTCAGGAATTGCTGTTGGCGATCAGGTCATTGCAGGAGAAACGGTTGATATTAAACCCGGTAACTGCCTACCAATGATGAATATCCCACTTGGTACAATTATTCATAACATTGAGATGAAAATTGGGAAAGGTGGTCAGCTTGTCAGAAGTGCTGGAGTATATGCTCAGCTTATGGCTAAAGAAGGTACCTATGTACTCGTAAGATTACCATCTGGTGAGGTTCGCAAGTTTCACAAACTTTGCCGTGCATGTATTGGCAAGGTCGGAAACCATGAGCATGAAAGCCAGAAACTTGGTAAAGCCGGTCGTACTCGTTGGTTGGGGAAACGTCCTCACGTACGCGGAGTAGCAATGAACCCGGTAGATCATCCAATGGGTGGTGGTGAGGGGAAAAGCTCCGGTGGACGTCATCCATGTACTCCATGGGGATATCCTACCAAAGGGTACAAGACCAGAAAGAATACCGCATCTGACAAATATATTGTTAAGAAGCGACGTTAATCAGAGGATAACATTATGGCTCGTTCAGTCAAAAAAGGACCTTTTATCGACGATCATTTGCAGGGAAAAGTTGATTCTGCAATTGAAAGCGGTTCTCGCAAGGTTATAAAAACGTGGTCCAGACGATCCGATATCTCCCCGGAGATGGTTGGTTTGACCTTTGCAGTACATAACGGTAGAAAATTTATTCCAGTCTTTGTTTCAGAGAATATGGTTGGTCATAAGCTTGGTGAGTTTTCTCCTACCAGGACTTTTTATGGACATGCCTCTGACAGAAAGGCTCGAGCATAATAATAAGCGAATAGATAAGATTTATTAGGAGTTATAATACTATGGAAGCTCGCGCCGTAGGGAGACGCATCAGAATCTCTCCTCAGAAAGCCAGACTCGTTGCTGACGTTGTTCGTGGGATGGGTGTTGATAAAGCAATTACCACTCTCAGGTTCATGCCAAAAAAAGGTGCTTCAATATTACGTAAAGTCATAGAATCTGCTGTAGCAAATGCCACGCAGGATGACCAGATTGATGTAGATAACCTTTATGTAAAAACAGTTTTTATTGATGGAGGCCCTTCTTTTAAAAGAATTCGTCCTCGAGCAATGGGACGTGCTACATCAATTATAAAACGTACAAGTCATATTACTGTAGTGCTTGATGAAAATTAATTCTTTACTTTATCAGCAGTAATTGGTATGACTCACAATTTTTTTAAATTTCTTATACAGATTAAGCGTATTGCTGGAGGACTATTTTGGGGCAGAAAGTTAACCCGCTTGGGCTCAGACTTAACATAACACGGACATGGGATTCGATTTGGTATGCCAATAAGGACTATTCAAAGAATCTTATTGAAGATCAGTTGATCAGAAAGTTTCTAAAAAAACGTCTTCAACACGCCGCTCTTTCCAAAATTGTCCTCGAGCGTACTGGACAAAAAGTCCGCGTGAAACTCTTTACCGCTCGTCCTGGTGTAATTATCGGGAAGAAGGGATCGGAGATTGAGCTTCTTAAAAAGGATCTTGAAAAGATTATTAGCCATAAGGCTGTCATTGATATTCAGGAAGTTCGTCGTCCTGAAGCGGATGCCCAATTGGTTGCAGAAAATATTGCTCAGCAATTAGTCAGAAGGGTTGCCTTCAGACGTGCAATGAAAAAGTCTGTTAATTCAGCCTTAAGATTTGGAGTGAAGGGAATTAAAATCTCTTGTTCCGGTCGTCTTGGAGGTGCAGAAATGTCTCGTTGTGAATGGGTTCGTGAAGGCCGTGTTCCATTGCATACCCTTCGTGCGGATGTCGATTATGCCTTGGCTGAAGCAAAGACCACCTATGGTATTATTGGTATCAAAGTATGGATCTTCAAAGGTGAAATCCTAAATAAAAAGGATGCTCCTGCTTAGGAACGTACACTAAATAACTTGAACATCTTACTTGCCCTTTGTTCCGCCACCTGTACCTGAAAAAACGTTACATACTGGTAGTATGCAAAGTTTTTTCAGGTACAGGTGACGAAAAAATTGCGGCGTAATATGTTCAAGTTATTTAGCTCCCGTTCCTTAGGTTTAGCGTGACATTATTTTTACGGAAGTCCAGAATTACTATTGGAGTTAAAAGATGTTAAGTCCTAAAAAGGTAAAACATAGAAAGGTTTTTACAGGAAAAAATCGTGGCAAGGCGCATCGCGGCTCCACTATTTCCTTTGGTGACTATGCCCTCAAAGCTGTGGAGAGTGGAAAATTAACGGCTCAACAGATTGAGGCAGCTCGTATTGCCATAAACAGAAAAATAAAACGTGGTGGGCAGGTTTGGATTCGTGTCTTCCCAGATAAGCCGGTCACTAAAAAACCCGCTGAAACAAGGATGGGTAAAGGTAAAGGTAGTCCAGAGTATTGGGTAGCGGTAACTAAACCCGGAAAAATTATATACGAACTGGCAGGCGTTGAAGAAGAGTTGGCTGTTGAGGCATTAACTCTTGCAGGTGCTAAACTACCATTTAAAACAAAGGTTATCTCTAAGAGGAGCACACTATGAAAATGTCAGAACTGCGCTCAATGTCTAACGATGATCTGCAGAAGAAGCTGGTCGAAATGAAAGAGGAGATTTCAAATCTTTCGTTTAAGCACAAGATCAGACCTCTTGAGAATACTTCAACTTTGAACAAACTTCGAAAGGATATTGCACGTATCAATACTCTCTTTAATGAGAATTAAGACAGCCTGCAAAATTTACTAATTTCGTATAACTCAAACTGTGTCAATCATGAGTGAGATAAAAAAAATCAAGAAGACCAGAACTGGTACTGTTGTCAGTAACAGAATGGAAAAAAGTATAGTTGTTCGTGTTGAAAGAAAAGTACGTCATAAGCTCTATGGTAAATATATCAAAAAGAGTGTGAAGTATCTTGCAGATGATCCGGAAAACAACTGTAACATTGGCGATATTGTCAAGATTGAAGAGTGTCGGCCACTTAGTAAGAAAAAACGGTGGCGGTTAAGAGATGTCATTCGAGAAGCTGTAGTTTAGGTAGCTCTGTCTGGCTCCATTTTTTGAAATGCAACTGATTAATAATCAGGTGAAATTATGATACAAAGTGAAAGTGTTCTGAATATTGCTGACAATTCAGGAGCAAAAAAAATACTCTGCATTAGAGTTCTGGGTGGTACCAGAAGAAGATATGCATCCATTGGGGATGTTATTGTAGGCACCGTCAAAGAAGCCCTGCCAAATGCAAAAGTGAAAAAGGGTGATGTTGTAAAAGCAGTTATTGTTCGTACAGCGAAAGAAGTGAAGCGTATGGATGATACCTGGGTTAAATTTGATGAAAACGCAGCGGTCATCCTCTCCGGAACCGGTGATCCAGTTGGGACACGAATTTTCGGACCTGTGGCAAGAGAGCTACGTAACCAGGGATTTATGAAAATTATTTCCTTGGCACCCGAAGTTTTATAATAGGTTTTAGGAAACCCGCACTAGTTTGTGTGGTTCTTAGTAAAAGGTGCTGAAAATGGCAAAAGGACAAACATACCTGAAAAAAAATGATCAGGTAGAAGTGATAGCAGGAAAAGATAAGACAAGAGTTGGAAAAGTTTTGAAAGTATTTCCTGATAAAGAAAGAGCTTTGGTTGAACGAATCAATATGGTAAAACGTCACACCAAGGGGAAGGAATTGAACCAGTCGGGTCAAATTGTGAATATAGAAGCTAGCATTCACGTTTCTAATCTGCAGTTGATATGTCCGGAATGTACTAAGACTGGACGTGTTGGCAAAAAATTCTTAGAAGATGGAACCAAGGTACGCTTTTGTAAGAGCTGTGGCGAGTCCATCGAAAAGTAACAGGTAACAAGTAACAAGTATTAAGGCAATTGCCAGGAGTATCACATGGGTTCGCTGAAAGATCATTATAAAAAAGAATGTAAACCAGATCTGCAAAAAGAATTTGGATATACGAATGTTATGCAGATTCCCAGAGTTGAAAAAATAATTTTAAACATGGGGCTTGGTGAGGCTGTACAGAATCCAAAAATTATTGATGGAGCTGTAGATGAACTCACCCGTATTGCTGGTCGTAAAGCTGTTGTAACCAGAGCAAAGAAATCAATTGCCGGCTTCAAACTTCGTGAAGGAATGCCAATCGGTTGTCGCGTGACACTACGTGCCGATGTAATGTATGATTTCTTTAGTAAACTTGTTAATATTGCTCTTCCTCGTGTAAGAGATTTTCGGGGAATTTCTCCTAAAAGTTTTGATGGAAGAGGTAATTTCTCAATGGGTGTTAAAGAACAAATTATATTCCCTGAGATTGATTACGATAAAATTGATAAAATTAAAGGCTTGAACATTACAATTGTAACATCAGCTTCAACTGATAAAGAGGCTTTAAGTCTTTTAAAAAGTATGGGAATGCCTTTTAAAGGATAAAGCTTTTTTATTAAATTGCTGTTTGTTTTAAGAAACATGTTTTTCGTACAAAATCATAAATAAATAGAACAATAGAATCATTAGAATCGGAGGTCGGTTTGGCTAAGAAATCGCTCATTGCGAAAGCAAAAAGAACGCCAAAGTTTGCGGTAAGGAAATACAACAGATGCCCTCTTTGTGGACGCCCAAGAGCGTTCATTCGTAAATTCGGCATGTGCCGTATCTGTTTTCGTAAATTAGCATCCAGCGGTCAAGTTACCGGTGTAACTAAGTCTTCCTGGTAATAGTTAACCACTAGATCAAGATATAATTTTGATAAGGAGAGTTCGCGATGTCCATGAGCGATCCCCTGGCAGATATGCTGACCAGGATTAGAAATGGAGTTATGGCAAAGTTTGACGCAGTAGAAATGCCTACTTCTAAAACAAAAGTAAATATTGCCAAAGTCCTGCAAGACGAAGGATATGTAACTGGCTATCAGATAAATGAATCTGGTTCTCAAGGAACCTTGACCATTAATCTGAAATATAGTGCTGATCAAACACCGGTTATATCCGGAATTAAACGCATCAGTAAACCAGGGTTACGTAAATATGCAAGAGCCGGAGAAATACCAATTGTTCTCAATGGTCTTGGAATTGCCATCCTTTCTAGTTCGAAGGGCGTTATTACTGATAAAACCGCAAGGGCCAGTAATGTAGGCGGTGAGATTCTTTGCGAGGTCTGGTAAGACCAGCAAATAACGGAGGTAATCATGTCTCGTATTGGAAAACAGCCCATTCCTGTCCCTTTTGACATCAAAATTGATATCAAAGGACAGAATATGTCAGTTACCGGAAAGAAAGGTAAACTGGATCGTGAAATTTTGCCGGAACTTGAAGTCTCCATGAAGGATCAGGAGATACTTGTTACAAACCGGGATAATAGTAAAAGAACAAACGCCTTTCGCGGTATGACCAGAAGTCTTATTAATAACATGGTCATTGGTGTTACTGAAGGGTTTAAAAAGACTCTTATAGTTGAAGGTGTTGGGTATAAGGTAAATACATCCGGTAAGAATCTGACACTTAATGTTGGCTATTCTAATCCGGTTGAATTTCCAATTCCTCAGGGTATTACTATTAATGTTAATGGAACTAACACCATTGTTGTTGAATCCATTGATAAAGAACTGCTAGGTCTAACATGCGCAAAAATTCGTGAAGTTCGAAAACCTGAACCCTATAAAGGAAAGGGAATTCGTTATGAAGACGAACATATTGTGCGTAAGGTTGGAAAGGCAGGAGCTGCAGCCTAAGGAACGTACACGAAATAACTTGAACATCTTAGTTGTTCTTTGTTCCGCCACCTGTACTTGAAAAAATGTTAGATGCTGGTAGTATGCAAAGTTTTTGCAAGTACAGGTGACGAAAAAAATGCGGCGTAATATGTCCTCAAGTTATTTAGTTCCCGTTCCTAAGTAAACTGACAATTGCAAATTGTGATTGTTTCACTAATAATGGTAAGGAAAAATGGCTAAGACAGATCCTAAGACTAGAGCCAGGGCCAAGCGTGTCCGACGCATTCGCAAAAAGATTACTGGAAGCAGTGTTCAACCGCGTCTTAGAGTATTTAAAAGCAATAAGCACATTTATGCTCAGATCATTGATGACTCTGCCGGTAAAACACTTGTGTCTATGTCTACGGTAGATAAAGAGTATACCAAACCAGATCTAAACGATAAGACGGCTAATGCAAAACAAGTCGGATTATTACTTGCTGAAGCTGCGAAAAGTGCAGGTGTTGGCAAGGTCGTTTTTGATCGTGGTGGATATATTTATCATGGTCGAGTGAAAGCACTTTCCGAAGGAGCTCGGGAAGGTGGGCTTCAATTTTAATGATATACATTTAGGGGGGGATTTCCCTTGGCAGATTTTAAACGTTCAAGGAACGAGAGTTCCGACGAATTCATTGAAAAGATAGTATTCATTAATCGAGTCGCCAAAGTTGTTAAAGGTGGACGTAGATTCAGTTTCAGTGCCATTGTTGTTGTAGGTGATGGTCAGGGTAAAATTGGGTACGGTCTCGGGAAAGCAAATCTTGTTCCTGAAGCTATTCGTAAAGGTGTTGAGAAGGCCAGAAAAGATATGACTTCTGTATCAATTACCGACATCTCAATACCTCATCAGGTTATTGGTCGCTATGGTGCAGGCAAAGTGTTACTGAAGCCCGCATCCGAAGGTACCGGAGTCATTGCAGGAGGTCCTGTTCGTGCTGTCCTTGAAGCTGTAGGCGTGCATAATATATTGACCAAATGTCTCGGATCTCATAATCCGCATAATATGGTTAAGGCCACCCTTAATGGTTTGAAAAGTCTTCGTACTGCACAGAAAATTGCAGAAATGCGTGGTAAAAGCGTAGAAGAAATTCAGGCCTGAGGAAGAAGCATTAAGTATGGTTTGAACTAAAACCTATGGTTTTGGTAAACACTGTACTTTTTCTATTTAACATCGAGTGAAAGGTAGTCAAATGTCCGATACAATTACATTTACTTTGGTCAAGAGCGGGATCGGCAGTACTGAGAAGATTCGTGCCACTCTTACAGGTCTTGGACTGACAAAAATGCATAAGCGTGTAACCCGTAAAGCAACTCCTGCAATTCAGGGTATGCTTAATAAAGTTGCACACCTTGTCCGTGTCGAGGAGGCGTAACATGATTAATTTAGGAAATCTCTCTCCGAACAAGGGAGCCAATAGACAAAGAAAACGTCTCGGTCGTGGTCCAGGAACAGGTCATGGAAAAACCGCTGGGCGTGGCCATAAGGGTTTTAAGTCCCGTTCAGGTTCCGGTATCAAACCAGGATTTGAGGGTGGACAGATGCCATTGCAGCGTCGTCTTCCCAAACGTGGTTTTACCAATATAAATACTATTAAATATTCTATCGTATCCCTTAGCCAACTTGATAGTCTTGAGGCAGGTGTCGAAGTAAATAGCACATCTCTTGTTGAGCAGGGAATGGCTAAGAAGGGTCTTCCAGTAAAGATTCTTGCTAATGGAGTAATAAATATAGCCATCACTGTAACGGTTGCTAAGGTCAGCGCTGGTGCAAAGGTCAAGATTGAAGCGGCTGGCGGTAAGGTTGTAGAAGCTGCAACGAAGTAACCAAGCGAAAAAACACCAATTGAAGCTTAGTATACCAGCTTCTGTACGGAAATAGATTATGAGCGGACTGCAGAAAACTGGGAAATCATCTGATTTACGAAAACGTATCATTTTTACGCTGTTGATGCTTGCAGTTTACAGGATGGGTGTTCAAGTACCTACCCCCGGTATTAATGGAGAGGCATTAACTGCTTTTTTTGATCAGCATGCCGGGACGCTTTTTGATATGTTTAACATGTTTTCTGGTGGTGCTTTGGAGAATTTCTCCATATTCGCATTGGGAATCATGCCCTATATCTCGGCATCTATTATTATACAGTTGCTCACAGTGGTAATACCTCAGCTTGAAACCCTCAAAAAAGAAGGGCCTTCAGGACAAAGAAAGATTACCCAATATACCCGATATGGTACAATTGGATTGAGTATTATCCAGGGTACTTTTGTTGCCACTGGTCTTCAAAATATGGTTGGACCTGGTGGGGAACCCATTGTTCTTAATCCGGGTACTCCTTTTATCTTGATGACCATGCTAACACTTACTGCTGGTACATCTTTTGTCATGTGGTTGGGAGAACAAATAACAGAGCGAGGTATAGGTAACGGAATTTCGCTCATTATTTTTGCAGGTATTGTTGCCCGTGGTCCATCTGCTTTAATAAATTCATTTCAACTAGTCAAGGCCGGAGAGATAACACTCTTTTTCGTTCCTTTACTTATTATTTTTATGGTTGCTGTTGTTGCTGTTATCGTCTTCTTCGAAACTGCTCAGCGTCGTATTCCCATTCAATATGCAAAACGAGTAGTTGGAAGAAAAGTGTATGGTGGACAGAGTTCACATCTTCCACTTAAAATTAATATAGCTGGTGTTATCCCACCAATCTTTGCATCATCTATTATGATGTTTCCCGCTACCATTGGTAGTTTTGTACAAGTTGAATGGGTTCAGAAGATATCTGCAGCCATGGAGCCTGGTAGTTTTTATTATTACGTGTGCTTTATAATGATGATTGTCTTTTTCTGTTTTTTCTATACGGCTGTTACTTTCAAGCCTGATGACGTTGCAGAAAATTTAAAAAAGAATGGTGGTTTTGTTCCAGGCATTCGCCCTGGCCGCAAAACAGCTGATTTTATAGATAATGTGCTCACACGTTTAACCGTAGTTGGCGCAATTTATTTGAGTGTTGTTTGTGTACTCCCGACAGTGCTGATTTCCAAATTTAGCCTACCGTTTTACTTTGGTGGAACAGCTCTTTTGATTATAGTTGGTGTTGCCATAGATACTGTGTCACAGGTGCAATCTAAAATGGTTATGACTAACTATGAAGGGTTTATGAAATCCGGCGGAAAAAAATAGACGGTAGATTGTGAGTAGTGGAAAAGGTGGACAAAAGGTTTCAAAACCTATACTGGTAAAGACTTCCGATGAGATTAAACTCATGCAGGAAGCTAATCAGATTGTTGCAGAAGTTCTCTGTATGTTACAAAATACTGTAACACCTGGAATCAGCACATATGAGCTTGATCAAATGGCTGAAGACTTATGTCGTAGACGAAATTCCACTCCTGCTTTTAAAGGTTATCATGGTTTTCCTTCTTCTCTTTGTGCTTCTTTAAATGAAGAAGTTGTACATGGAATTCCATCTCGAAAGAGAAAATTGAAGAAAGGTGATATTCTTTCCGTTGATTTTGGTGTTTGCTATAAAGGTTTTTATGGGGATTCTGCTGTAACCATCCCAGTTGGTAAAATTAAAAACGAGACACACGAATTACTACGAACCACTCAACAATCCTTAGAACTTGCCATTGAGCAGGTTGTAATAGGAAATAGAATCTCTGATATCTCCAGAGCAGTTCAGGAGTATGTGGAATTAAAAGGTTACTCCGTTGTTCGACAATTCGTAGGACATGGAATAGGGAGCTCGCTTCACGAAGGTCCTGAGATTCCAAATTATGTTCAAAAAAGTGGACAGTCTCCCAGATTGATTGAGGGGATGGTTATAGCCATCGAACCTATGGTTAATCTTGGAACCCACAAGGTTAAAGTTCTCAGTGATGGATGGACTGTAATTACAGCAGATAAAAAACCTTCCGCTCATTTTGAACATTCTATAGCAGTTACAGTTGATGGACCTCTGGTTCTTAGCTCTAGAGACAGTTTTTCGGGTAGTTAGTAAAATAATCCTTCTCTTTTGTGAATGGATATAGTAATATCGTCTCTTTTTCGATCTGATTATGTACATATATCGGAAATTAAAATTATTATAGGAAGCTTTCCTATATAAGTTGTCAGTCACTGAACACTGATAACTGACAACTTCTGCCCGCAGGGCATCATGTATGTTTCAGGAGTATGTTTATGGCCAAAGAAGAAGCCATTGAAGTAGAAGGTACCATTATAGAACCTCTTCCTAATGCGATGTTTCGTGTTGAACTGGATAATGGTCACAAAGTTCTTGCTCATATTTCTGGTAAAATGCGAATGCATTTCATTAAGATTTTGCCTGGAGATACTGTCACTATTGAGCTTTCACCCTATGATCTCACTCGGGGTAGAATTACATTTCGGGCAAAGAATAACAAAAAGAAAAAATAAGAGAGTGTTACATGAAAGTCAGGTCATCTGTCAAGAAAATGTGTTGTGATTGTAAGATATTTAAGCGCAAAGGCGTGGTCCGGGTTAGCTGTAAAGTAAAGAAACATAAGCAGCGTCAGGGATAGTCATCTCATTTTGAGACAGACATTATAAATGTATTGTCATTTTTTTTAAGGAGTATGTATTTTGGCACGTATAGCAGGAGTTGATCTCCCAAAAAACAAACACATGGATCGTGCACTCACATATATCCATGGACTTGGGCTGACATCGGCGAGACAAATACTTGATAAGGTAGATTTGCCGCACACTATGAATAGTGATGATCTCGGTGGTGAGGATGTTACTCGTATTCGAAAGATTATTGAATCTGAATACACTGTCGAGGGTGATCGGCGCCGTGAAGTATCCATGGACATCAAACGTCTTACAGACCTTGGTTGTTATCGTGGTCGCCGTCATCGCATGGGACTGCCGTGTCGTGGACAGAAGACAAAAACTAATGCAAGAACAAAAAAAGGTCCACGTCGTGGTGCTGGCCGAAAATAATATATTGATACAGGTGTAAATTATGGCTGCAGTAAAACGTGCCGGATCGAATAAAAAAAGAGTGAAAAAGAATATTCCTGAAGGGATAGTCTTTATTTATTCAACTTTTAACAATACCATAGTGACCATTTCTGATAAGCAGGGCAACGTTATTGCCTGGTGCTCAGCAGGTGTTTTAGGTTTTAAGGGATCTCGTAAATCGACCCCTTTTGCTGCACAGAAAGCGATGGATGAAGCTGCTGGAAAAGCAGCTGAACATGGTTTGAGAAAAATTGAAGTCCGTGTTAAGGGGCCAGGACCCGGTCGTGAGGCAGCACTTAGAGCACTGATAAATACAAGATTTGAAGTAAGCAAAATTGTTGATGTAACTCCAGTTCCTCACAATGGATGCAAACCGCCGAAACGTCGCCGGGTATAGTTGGTCTTGTTGAAAAATATTTTTAAAAGTTACATTACATTAATCGGAGAATAAAGTGGCTAGATATACAGGAGCTGCCTGTCGTCGTTGTAGACGAGAAAATCTGAAATTATACATCAAGGGTGATCGCTGTTATTCTGACAAGTGTTCATTTGAAAGAAGAGCTGTTCCTCCAGGTCAGCATGGTCAAGCCCGTTTTAGAAAGGTTTCGGACTATTGTGTTCAACTGCGAGAAAAACAAAAAGTAAAAAACATTTATGGAATGCTTGAAAGGCAGTTTCGTAATTACTTTCACAAGGCTGATCTACAAAAAGGCATTACAGGTGAAAATCTGCTTATAATGCTAGAACGTCGCCTTGATAATACAATTTTTCGCCTTGGTTTTGCCTCTTCAAGAAAGCAGGCCAGACAGTTGGTGCGCCATAATCATATACTTGTAAACGAAAGGAGGGTTAATATTCCTTCTTTTCTCATTTCTGTAAATGATATAATCACCATCAAAGAAAAGAGCAGAACCAATAACTACCTTGTAGAGAGCATGGAAGCTGTCGCCAGACGTGGAATTCCAACATGGCTTGAGCTTGATAAAAATGCATTCAAGGCTACGGTTAAGGCTTTGCCTAGTCGCGATGAAATTACCATGCCTATTCAGGAGCAATTGATTGTTGAATTGTATTCCAAATAGGTACTGATTATTTGGTAGCAAGGTAATTGTATTGTAAACAAGAAGGTAGAAAACTCATGACTGAAACTGTTGAAGAGACACACCCTATTTATCGCAACTGGCACGAACTTATTCATTCGGAGCCTCTTGAGGTAGATAGGGAAAAGCATACTAACACATATGGGAAGTTTGTCTGTCAACCACTTGAAAGAGGGTTTGCGGCAACCATTGGTAACTCTTTACGACGAATATTACTTTCCTCTATTCAGGGAACAGCAATTACAACCGTCAAAATTGAGGGTGCTCTCCATGAATTTACATCCATGGAAGATGTAAAGGAAGATGTTAGTGAAATTATTCTTAATCTCAAACAGGTACGCCTTCAATTAAACACTGAAGGGCCTCAAACAGTTACCATTGACAAAAAAGGTCCTGGTGAGGTTACAGCTTCTGACATCTCTGGAAATTCCGCTGTGGAAGTGATGAACGGAGATCAGCTCATTTGTACTCTGACGGGTGATAGAGAATTTCATGCTGAACTTACTGTTGAGTGGGGCAAGGGGTATCAGCCGGCTGAGAAGCAGTCAAAAGATGATCTTGCCATTGGTCAGATTCCAATTGACGCTATTTTTACTCCAATTCGCCAGATTCAGTTTAGTATTTCCAATGCTCGAGTTGGACAACAAACTGACTATGATAAATTAACCATTGAAGTAGAAACAGATGGTAGTGTCAAGCCAGAGAATGCTTTAGCGTTTGCTGCTAAAATATTAAAAGAGCAGCTGGCTCCATTTATCAATTTTGATGAGGCAGAAGCTGAGCCTGAAAAATCAGAAGAAGAGAAGGGGAATTGCGAACCATTAAATCCAAACCTTGATAAACCGGTTGAAGATCTTGAACTCTCTGTTCGTTCCGCCAATTGTCTTAAAAATGCTGATATTAATTTTATCGGTGAGCTTGCCCAAAAATCAGATCAGGAGATGCTGAAGACCAAAAATTTTGGCCGTAAATCTCTTAATGAGATAAAGGCATTGCTTACTGAAATGGATTTGGGTCTCGGAATGAATATTGATAACTGGACCCCACCCGAAATCACAGAAACCACTGACGATACTGAGCTGTAAGAAAGGAATTATTATAAGTCAATTCCCTGATGTGCAGGAATTGAATTGAGGATAGAATTATGAGACATAGAAAATCAGGAAGAAGGCTTGGTCGTACAGGTTCCCATAAAAAAGCGATGTTCCGGAATATGGTAACATCAGTTTTTGAGCACGAGCGGATTGTTACCACAACGCCAAAGGCCAAAGAGGTTAGAAAGGTTGTTGATAAAATGATTACTCTTGCTAAGCGTGGTGATCTTCATGCAAAACGTCAAGCGATGAGTTTTATTCAATCCCGTGATGTTGTTGCAAAACTTTTTGATGAGATTTCCGTTCAGTTCGCAGATAGAAATGGTGGCTATACTCGCATTATCCAGACAGGACAACGTCGTGGTGATGCTGCTCCAATGGCAATCCTGGAACTTGTAACATACTCGGAAGATACTGGAGAAGAGACCGAGAATTAATTAGACAACATCTTCTTTATTTAAAGCTGATATGATTTTTTTCATGTCAGCTTTTTTTTTAAATTTTTTGCTGGTGGCATACTGTTACCGGCTTTATGAGACACAGTCATGAAGACAAAAAAGGATTTCCCTGAAGGACTGGAGCCACTGGGGAAGCAAAAGTTCAATTTTCATTGCCATGAAGGTGTTGATTGTTACATGATATGCTGTCGGAATGTTGATATGTTCTTATATCCACATGATATCCTACGCTTGAAGAATTTTCTCAAAATTCCATCTCAGGAGTTTATGGAGAACTATACTCGTGTAGTGCAGGGAGTAGGGCATCCATATTTTCCATCTGTTATGCTGCGTCTTACCGATGATGAATCCAAGTCCTGCCCTTTTCTTGGTGAAGATGGCTGTGGTGTCTATATGGATAGGCCTTCTGCCTGTAGAACCTACCCACTTGAACGTGGGGTTGATCGTTCTCCTGAAAAAAGAATAAGTAGTGATTTTTATTTTATGACAAACCATGAATATTGTCACGGACATCAGGAAGGGAAAACGTTTACTGTGAAGAAATGGATACGGGATCAGAGACTTGATGACTATAATCTTATGAATGATCTCTGGGCTGAAATTGACACAGTCTTTTCAGAAAATCCTTGGGCTGGTGAGGGGAGTGGTGGTCCAAAGCAGCAAGTTGCTTTTACAGCATGTTATGATATCGATAATTTTCGATTAATGATTGCCAAACATGAATTACTCGATCGTTTTACTGTTTCTCGTGATCAAAAACGGAGAATAAATGAATCAGATACAGAGCTGTTAAAATTTGCCTTCGAATGGATTAAGATTTTTCTCGGCGCTCATTCCTCGCTCCTTGCCAGGTAATTCCCCGATCTGAAAAGGATCAAAAAACAATTCTTTAATGCTCTGTTACGCAATAACTTGCGTGACTTCTTACAGTATGTTAAAATAATCGGTTATAGTTTTTTTGTAGTCATTTTTTCTGCATTGGGCAGAGAAAATATAATTCACACATCCCCCGTTTTCCGGTGTCATTGTTTTCATTATAAAAAAGATTACAATGATGGAGGTGGGATGGACGTTTAACCGGATTGGAGAATATTATGGCAAAAGTAACAGTTAAAGAAATGCTTCAAGCAGGCCTCCATTTTGGCCACCAGACTCGTCGCTGGAATCCCAAGATGAAACCTTTTATCTACGGACCTCGCAATGGCATTTATATAATTAACCTTGATAAAAGTAAGAAACTCTTCGATATAGCTTCCGATTTTATAATCGACGAAATCACAAATGGTGGAACACTTTTATTTGTAGGAACTAAACGTCAGGCCAGAAATATCATTAAGGACGAGGCTGTCCGATGTGGTATGCCCTATGTTGACCATCGCTGGCTTGGAGGAATGCTCACCAATTTTCAAACTATTAAAAACTCAATTGAGCGTCTTAAGTCTATAGAATCCATGCAGGAAGATGGATCAATCAACCGTTTCCCCAAAAAAGAGATTCTGCTTATGGGGAAAGAGCGTGTCAAACTTGAACGTAATGTTGGTGGTATTAAAAATATGCGCAATGTCCCCACTGCTATTCTTGTTATTGATCCAAGAAATGAATCCATTGCTATCAACGAAGCTAAAAAATTGAAGATTCCAGTAATTGCTCTTACGGATACAAACTGTGATCCTGATGGAATTGATTATATTATTCCCGGTAATGATGATGCTATCCGTTCCATCCAGTTGATCTGCACTCAGCTTGCAGAAGGTGTTCTCACTGGTCAGGCTGCTCGTGATGGAGAAGGTGCATCCGACGAAGCCATGGTTGCTGCCATGGGTGATGCTGGTACGGAACAGGTTGAAACTGTTAAAACTACTGAAACTGTTGAATCAACAGAAGCTGCTCCTACTCCTGCCGCTCCTGCTGCCGAATAAAGGACATCAAAAGCCTGTTTCTGGCGCTGTCAGTATTGAGAACAAAGGGGCTGTATAAGCCCCTTTGTCGTGTTTGCTGTTTTCGATTCTTTAATCTGGAATTTAGCATACGAATCCGTTATACAGGTTTTTGATTTATTACTAACACTGGTGAAGAATGGTAAGCCGGTACTTTTTTAGTCTCCCCTTGGGGGGTGAAAGTGCTTTGGCTGTATTCATAACTTATTAATTTCAACTCACGCTCCATTTTTCTCGGAGTCTGCGCTTACCTGTTTTTTATTACAGGTTTTCTGGAGTAAGGCACTGATATGGTTAACACACGTAACACCTTGATATTATTGCATCCCGAAATTTGTGTTAACCGTAAGATTTTATGGTTGACAGACTCTCAAATTCTTACGTGTGCCAACCATACAATCTAAAAGGAAAAAACCTTGCTGTCTCGGCATGGTTTTTTATCACCGGGTAAGTAAATAGGAAATATAATATGAAAATTACAAGTCAAATGGTTAAAGATCTGCGTGATAAAACTGCCGCAGGTATGATGGATTGCAAAAAGGCTCTGAGCGAGACTGAAGGGGATATGGAAAAAGCCGTAGATCTTCTTCGTCAGAAAGGCCTTGCAGTTGCCGCAAAACGTGCAGGTCGTGCAACAAGTGAAGGAACTATTGAAACATACATCCACGCAGGTGGAAAAATTGCTGCCATGGTTGAACTTTCCTGTGAGAGTGACTTTGTGGCAAAGACCGATAGTTTCAAAGAATTTGCCCGTGATCTTGCTCTTCATGTTGCTGCAGTAAATCCTGTTGCCATCAGCCGTGAAGAAATTCCCGAAGAAGTTCTTACTCGTGAAAAAGATATTTATGTGCAGCAGGCACTTGATTCAGGAAAGCCCGAGAATATTGTGGAGAAAATGGTTGGCGGAAAAATGGAGAAATTCATCAAAGAAATTGCTCTTCTGGATCAACAATTTGTTAAAGATCCCGATTATACCATCCAAGAGCTTATAACTGATCTTATCGGAAAGATGGGTGAAGTCATCTCTATTAAACGCATTGCGCGGTTTCAGGTTGGTACCTGATTTTTCTTCTGTTCACAACTTGGGAACTGGAACGAGGTAAGATGTTCAAGTTATTTACGCCTCGTTCCTTAGCCTAGTAACCTGAGATGTGAACGATCTGTTTTCTTTGTGAGGAGCTGTCATGGAATTGAAGTACAAAAGGATACTGTTAAAGCTAAGTGGAGAAGCCCTTATGGGGAATGATTCCTTTGGTATCAATACTGATGTTCTTGAAGAAATATCTGCTGAAATCAAAGGAATTATCGATCTGGGTGTTGAAGTAGGTATTGTCATTGGAGCTGGTAATATTTTTCGCGGTGTAAGGGGTGCCAGCCAGGGAATGGATAGAACAACAGCTGATAATATGGGAATGCTTGCAACAGTAATTAATTCTCTTGCTTTACAGGATGCTCTTGAACGCAGTGGTGTGGTTACCCGTGTTATGTCCGCCATCCCAATGCGTCTTGTTTGTGAACCCTATATTCGTCGTCGGGCAACCCGTCATCTTGAAAAGGGACGTGCTGTGATTTTTGCAGCAGGTACTGGCAATCCTTATTTTACAACAGATTCAGCAGGTGTGCTTCGTGCGCTGGAAATAGATGCTGATATTATTATTAAAGCCACAAAAGTAGATGGTGTGTATGACAAAGATCCTGTGCTGCATGCTGATGCTGTAAAATATGAGACACTCACCTACAATGATGTTCTCAGTAAAGATTTGCGTGTCATGGATGCCGCTGGAATCGCACTTGCCAAGGAAGATAATAAACCGATTCTTGTACTCAATATGACCGAATCCGGTAATATTCGCCGTGCGGTTTGTGGTGAAAAATTAGGTAGTCTTATCAGTTGTTGAAATAAAAGGATATTTTTTATTTCTATCAAGAATGCGTCAAAGAAAGAGGAGAACAGAGCATGAGTGATGTAATAATCGAGATGGCAGAAAAGATGGAGAAAAGTATCGTCTCTTTTAAAAATGAACTGTCAAAAGTACGTACGGGTCGAGCTTCCATATCACTTCTTGATGGCATTTCTGTTGATGCTTATGGCAGCCCAACGCCCATGAATCAGGTTGCAACCATGACAATCCCGGAAAGCAGAATGATTGCTATTCAACCTTGGGATCCACAGATGGTTCCTGCTATTGAAAAAGCTATAATGGCCTCTAATCTTGGTCTTACTCCTGCAAATGATGGAAAAGTTATTCGCCTTACCATCCCCCAACTTACTGAAGAACGTCGTAAGGAACTGGTTAAACAGGTTCGTAAAGTTGCTGAAGAATTTAGGGTGGCAATCCGAAATGTTAGACGTGAAGCGATTGATATTTTGAAAAAGCAAAAGAAGGATAAGGAAATTTCTGAAGATGATCTTTTTAAGCTTCAGGATGATGCTCAGAAAGAGACTGATACTTACGTAAAACAAATTGATGCTGTTACCGAGAACAAAGAAAAAGAAATGATGGAAGTCTAACTGCATTGAAAAAAACATCTGCTTAGGAACGAGGCGTAAATAACTTGAACATTCACATCTCATCTTCAGGCCATCTTTGACCGATCACCAATCACAAAGTCCTCAACGTAGCCAGGCTACGCCTGCGGCTTTGTGATTGGTGATCGGTCAAACCTGACCTAAATTTGAGCGCGACTTTGTTCAAATTATTTAAGCCTCGTTCCTTAGTTGTTGGGAAATATCTACCCTGTAACGTACATAAGGTACGCCAATGGATTGATATTTTTCTTACCTCGCATATAAAACCATTTTTTTCGGAGTAATTTTATGTGTAAAGTTTTTGTAAGTTACCCCTAAATACCATGCCTGTATCACAATCTTCAGATTCTTCACATATCCCGTGTCATGTAGCTATCATAATGGATGGCAATGGTCGTTGGGCCAGACGTCAGCATAAACCACGCTTATTCGGACATAAGGTTGGCGTGGATTCAGTTCAGGAAATTGTTGAATGTGCTGGCGAATGTGGTGTTGAGGTTCTCACTCTCTATGCTTTTTCAACGGAGAACTGGAAAAGGCCGGCACAGGAGGTTGGCGGCCTTATGGGACTTTTGAAGAATTATCTGCAGAAAGAACTTTCCAGAATGGTGAAAAATAACATTCGGCTTACCTGCATCGGGGATATTGCAAAGCTCCCAAAAGATGTTCGTGATGTTCTTGAGACAACCATAAAAGAAACAGCACTAAATGATAAGCTTACGTTAAACCTTGCCCTTAGTTATGGCGGCCGTTCCGAACTTATCCGAGGGATACAAAATATAGCAGAGAAAGTACGTTCTGGACATCTCGCTGTCTCTGATATTGATGAAAAATGTATTGATTCACATCTCTACACAGCAGCTCTTCCTGATCCAGATTTTCTGATCCGTACCGGTGGCGAAGCAAGGCTCTCCAATTTTCTTTTATGGCAGGCATCTTACGCTGAGATTTATTTTACCGACACCATGTGGCCAGAGTTTCGTAAAGAAGCCTTCATGAAAGCCATTGCTGAATATCAGAGCCGTGAACGTCGTTTCGGTAAAACCAGTGCACAAATAAAAAGTGGGTGACAGATGAATCGGGTGATTCCAGGCCTTGCTTTAGCACTTTGTTGGCTGCTCCTTCTTTTGCAAGGGTCTATTGCTTTTTTTGCTGCAATTCTTTTTATAGGACTGGCTATAGGCGCCTACGAATATGGAAAGATGGCTCTATCTCACGAATCCTTTCTTGAACCTGCAATATTGGCGTTTATAACTATACTACCCGTTTTATCAAGTTTTTTTATCCCTTCTCTTGGGATTAATGGCGGTTTGACTCTTGCCTTTTTACTTCTTTCATTCTGGACTCTTGCAACATATAAACAGGGTATTGACAGCTTGGATTTTTTCAGTAAATGCAGCTTAGGTCTCTTGTGGGTAGGGTTTCTCGGAACACATTTGTTATTGATACGGACCCTGCCTGAGGGAAATTACTGGCTGCTTATTCTTACTGGTATTACAGCAGGGTCTGACTCTGGTGCCTATTATACTGGAAGAGCCTTTGGAAAGAACAAGCTGAGTTCATTGATCAGCCCCAACAAAACCATTGAAGGTGCTCTGGGCGGTATTATGACTGGAATGATCGTTGCAGCCCTTTTGGCTGTTCTCCTGCTGCAGACTATTCCCTGGATATTTCTCCTGTTTTCTGCCTTTGTTCTGGGTGTAGTTGGAATTTGTGGTGATCTCGTAGAATCTGTAATTAAGCGGGCAACAGGAACAAAGGATTCAGGAACAATTCTTGGCGGCCATGGCGGCATTCTGGACAGAGCCGATTCCATGCTGTTTGCGGCACCTGTTCTTTATTATCTCCTACTTGCAGCCTCGTAGCTACCATGAAAACACTTACTCTTTTAGGGTCAACCGGATCAATTGGCTGCAATGTACTCGATGTTGTACGGAGTTTTCCTGATCGTTATCGTGTAACCGGTCTTGCTGCAGGAAAGAATATCGAAAAACTTTACCGGCAGGTACTTGAGTTTAAACCGGAACTTATTTCTGTTGTAGATCCGGATGATGCTTCCAGGCTTAGTAAAAAGCTACCCCATGAATTTAGATCCAGGGTTCGATACGGAAGTGCTGGCAGTCAGGAAGTAGCAGCACTTGGCTCCGCTGACATGACAATATCTGCAATTGTTGGTGCTGCTGGTCTGCTTCCTACGCTTGCTGCCATCGAAGCCGGCAAAGATATAGGACTTGCCAATAAAGAGACTCTTGTTATGGCAGGGAAGCTTGTTATGGATAAATGCAGGGAAAAGGGTGTTAAACTTCTTCCTGTTGATTCGGAACACAGTGCAATATTTCAGGCACTCGAAGCGGGACACAAAGATGATGTGGCCAAAATTATTCTTACTGCATCCGGTGGGCCTTTTAGAGAAAAAAGTATTAGTGAACTTAAACAAGTCACTCCGGCTCAGGCTCTTAATCATCCGAATTGGGATATGGGACGTAAAATTTCGATCGACTCTGCAACCCTTATGAATAAAGGCCTTGAAGTTATTGAGGCAAAATGGCTTTTTGATGTATCAGTTGATGCCATTGATGTAGTGGTTCACCCTCAATCCATAGTCCATTCCCTTGTTGAGTTTCAGGATGGATCAGTGATTGCTCAGCTTGGAATACCTGACATGCGTATTCCAATTGCCTATGCTCTTTCGTACCCGAGACGACTAACCATGTCTCTTCCGGGGCTTAATCTTGTTCAATGCGCAAGGTTGGAGTTTCATGAACCGGACTATAAAAAGTTTCCTGCTTTGGCTCTTGCTTTCAAGGCCATTCGCCAGGGAGGAATTCTTCCAGCAGTACTCAATGCTGCCAATGAAGTAGCAGTTGATGCTTTTCTTGATGAAAAAATTCCTTTCCTTGATATTGCCAAAACAGTGGCTACAGTAATGGAGCAGGTGCAGGAGGGGAGCGAAGACTCCATAGATGATATCCTTGCTGCAGATAGAGCAGCAAGGGATGCTGCACAAGTATTAACTAAGACTGGTGAATGATACCAGCATAAGGGCTCGGTAAGAAATAACTTGGAATTTTTCGGTCGTAAATGTGCTGCAGGTTCATTCATTTGTATGTCTTCGCAACCGCAGCATAGCAGGGCTATGTGAGGATTGCGAAGACATACAAATGAATGAAAGGTAAGCGAGGCACGAGACTCCGTGTGGTACAGTTACGAATTGAAAAATCCAAGTTATTTTTTGCCGAGCCCTAAGATTCAATTAATCACAAAACACACTGCAGGTTTTATATGAATACAGCTATCTCGTTTATTGTTTGTTTGGGTATTCTCATATTTGTCCACGAGTTGGGGCATTTTCTTTTTGCCAAACTTTTTAAGGTGAGAGTCCTCAAGTTTTCACTCGGTTTTGGACCGAAGCTTTTCAGTAAAACTGTTGGAGAAACAGAATATCTGTTGAGTGCTTTTCCGCTCGGTGGCTACGTGAAAATGTTCGGGGAAAATCCCGATGAGCAGACAGAAGCAGGAAGCATTGATAAACAAGCTTCTTTTGCCCATAAAACTGTGTGGCAGCGATTTGTCATTGTTCTCGCCGGGCCTGTTTTTAATCTCCTTTTTAGTCTGATGCTCTTCTTTTTTGTTTTTTTGTTTGTGGGCTTGCCGGGTACTCATGATACTACAAAAATCGGGCAGGTAACTCCCGACTCTCCCGCAGCAATTGCCGGTGTGCAGGTGGATGATATAATTCTTACCATCAATGGACAAGCCACCGATGAGTGGACGGATGTTCTGAACCTGGTGAAGGATTCTAAAGGTGAGCCACTAAACTTCTTAGTTGTCCGTGAGGATAGTGAGGTCGGATTGCTTGTAACTCCAACCGTGCAGCCAGTGAAGAATGTTTTCGGCGAAGAGGTAGAGCAGCGTTTTATGATTGGTATTGCGAGAGCTAATGATCTATTCTACACACCAACTGGGATTGTCGGGGCTTTTATCGCTGCCTGTCAGCAGACCTGGATGTATATCAGCCTTACGGTGCTCGGTTTTGCAAAACTTATTCAACAGGTTGTTCCTGTATCAGATCTTGGGGGCCCAATACTGATTGCGCAGATTGCCGGACAACAGATGCAGGCCGGCTGGATAAACTTTATCTTTTTCACAGGATTACTCAGTGTGAATCTTGGTATCTTAAATCTTCTGCCCATTCCGGTACTTGATGGCGGCCATCTTGTGTTCTTGAGCTTTGAGGCTATTCGACGTAAACCAATGAGTGAAAAAGTGCAGATTTATGCTCAGCAGTTTGGGATTGCATTTTTGGGCATTACTATGATCTTTGTTTTTTATAATGACATTGCAAGGATTTTGGGGGCGTGAGCAATGAAAGGCCTCTGGTTTTAGCTATTGATACAGCCACACCATGCAGTAGTGTGGCTCTCACCAGAGGCGATGTGTGCCAGGGAGAGCTTGTTGCATCGCTCAGCTTAAACAGCAAGATTACCCATTCCAGACGTTTACTCACAGGGATTGATTGGCTGCTGACTGAAAACAATATTGATTCTGCTGATATTGATGGGCTTGCAGTGGGTCTTGGACCCGGATCTTTTACAGGTTTGCGCATTGCAATGGCAACAGTAAAAGGCTTGGCTGTCGCAATGGAAAAACCATTGCTTGGTATTTCCACACTTGATGCTCTGGCATTCAATTGTTCCTGCGCTAAACCTCTCTGTGCTCTAATTGATGCCAGAAAAAAAGAAGTATATCGACGATGGTATCTGCAGGATAAACGAGGTGTGTATCGCCCTCATGGTACTATTGCAGCAATGACACCTCTGGATTTGGTTCAAGAAGTAATGGAACCATCCCTCTTAGTGGGTGATGGACTCTTTAGTTATGGGGAACTGCTAAAAGAAACCCTTGGAGATCTTATAGTTATGGTTCCTCGTGCCCTGTCTTATCCATCGGCTGCAGCCATTGGCTTTTTGTGTTGTGAGCAGCTGGAAAGAGGTGAACGTATGGATCTTGAATCTGCAGTTCCCTTATATGTCAGAGCATCGGATGCAGAGCTCAGTCTAGTTACAAAAAAGTAATAATTAACATGATACTTCGAAGAGAGACCAGAAAAATATACGTGGGTGACGTTCCCATTGGCGGTGGAAGCCCCATTGCGGTGCAATCCATGACAAACACTGATACCAGAGACGTTGAAAACACCGTTGCTCAGATTGAACAATTACAGAATGTCGGCTGTGAAATAATCCGGGTTGCCGTACTTGATCAGGATGCAGCAGTGGCGATTCGTTCCATCAGGGAAAAAATCTGTATTCCACTCATTGCAGATATCCATTTTGATCATAGACTTGCTGTTACAGCCATGGAAAACGGGGCACAGGGTATTCGCATCAATCCCGGAAATCTTGGCGGTCCTGAAAAACTGGCGCGAGTTGTTGCCGCTGCTAAAATACACAAAGTCCCCATTCGAGTGGGCGTAAATTCCGGTTCCATCGAAAAAGATCTTTTACAGGAATTTGGTTATCCAACTGCGGAAAAACCAACAGCACTTATTGAAAGTGCTATGAGAAACGTAAGGTTGCTCGAAGACCAGGGTTTTGAAGAAATAAAAATATCCATTAAATCTTCTGATACCTTAACAGCCGTCAGCGGCTATCAGCAATTATCCAAACTCACAGATTATCCTCTGCATCTTGGAGTCACTGAAGCCGGCGGCTTAATTGCCGGTACGGTCAAATCAAGTGTAGCACTTGGCATACTTTTCCATCAGGGAATCGGTGACACCTTTCGTATCTCTCTTACCCGCGACCCTGTAGAAGAAATTCGGGTCTGCTTTGAACTTTTGCGGGCACTCAAGATCAGAGAGCGTGGGCCTGAATTAATATCATGTCCAACCTGCGGTAGAACCAAGATAGATCTGTTTTCCATAGCAGAAGAGGTTGAGCGCTACGTGCAGACCATGAAAGCACCGATTAAGGTTGCAGTTATGGGATGTGTTGTAAATGGGCCAGGTGAGGCAAAAGAGGCGGATATTGGGCTTGCAGGGGGGGACGGAGTGGGTATTATATTTAAAAAAGGCAAGTTATATAAGAAGGTTAAAGAAGATGATCTGCTGGAAACTTTTCTTGCAGAGCTTAAAAAAATAGAAGGTTTAGAAAAATGAGATTTTCACGGTCGTTGATTCCTACACTCAAAGAGACTCCCGCAGAGGCAGAGGTCGCAAGTCATCGTCTGTTACTGCGCGCAGGTTTTATTCGTAAATTAACAGCTGGTATTTACACCTATCTTCCTCTTGGTCTAGCTGCTATTCGTAAGGTGGAGACAATTGTTCGTGAAGAGATGAACCGGGCAGGTGCTCAGGAAATTCTTATGCCAATGGTACAGCCTGCCGATCTTTGGCGTGAAACCGGGCGTTATGAGAAATATGGGCCGGAATTATTACGATTTGTTGATCGCCATGAACGTGAGTCCTGTCTCGGACCTACCCATGAAGAAGTTATCACTGATCTTCTTCGGCGGGAAGTTCGATCCTACCGTGATCTTCCTCAAAATCTCTATCAGATTCAGACAAAATTTCGGGACGAGATAAGACCACGATTTGGTTTGATGCGAGGTCGTGAATTTATCATGAAGGATGCCTATTCCTTTGATGTGGATGATGTCGCAGCAGGTGAGTCCTATCAACAGATGTTTGAAGCATACAAACGAATATTTACTCGCTGTGGTTTGGAGTTTCGTTCCGTTCTTGCGGATTCCGGCACCATTGGAGGAAGTTATTCCCATGAGTTCATGGTACTTGCTGACACTGGTGAGGACACCTTGGTTATCTGTTCCGCTTGTGAGTATGCCGCAAATAGTGAAAAAGCAGAAGTTGCAATACCAGCAACAGATGATAGCCCGATGCTTGATCTGCAAAAAGTTGAAACACCCGGCAAACGTAAGGTTCCTGTGGTCTGTGAGTTTATGGGGATTGAACCCCATGAGCTTGTGAAAACAATGGTCTTTGACGCAGATGGTGAACCTGTTGCAGTCCTTGTGCGCGGAGATCGCACAGTACAGGAAGTAAAACTCAAAAACCTCCTTGGGGCTGCTGATATTGAGATGCTTGATGATAAGGCTGTGTTTGATGCAACCGGCGTTCCCACTGGATATTTAGGGCCAGTTGGTATAAAGATAAAGCTGCTTGTCGACAGGGAAGTAGCTGCCATGCGAAACTTCGTAACTGGTGGCAACGAAAAGAACTACCATATAAAAAGTGTAAATATGGGTCGTGATTTTGAAGCTGCTGCGGTTGCAGATCTTCGTCAAATTACAGATTCTGATCCCTGTCCGGCCTGTGGTGCACAGCTTGGCATGAAAGAAGGAATAGAAGTTGGTCATGTGTTTAAATTGGGTACAGGGTATTCCACGGCAATGAAGGCTGTTTTTCAGGATAGTAATGGGAAGGAAACGCCCATGGTCATGGGATGTTACGGAATTGGAGTGAGTCGAATAGTGGCCGCAGCCATTGAACAAAATCATGATGAAAATGGTATGATCTTCCCCATGGCGCTTGCTCCCATGCAGGTTGTTTTGTTGAATCTTGGATTGAAGGATGAACAAATCACAGAAACAGCAGAGTTGCTTTATACAGAATTACAGGGGAAGGGGGTTGAGATATTACTCGATGATCGTGATGAACGCCCGGGATCAAAATTTAAAGATGCCGATCTTCTTGGTATTCCACTGCGCATTACAGTTGGAAAAAGTCTTACAAAAAATGGGGTTGTAGAGATTCGTCACCGCAAAGATGGCACAACAGAAGAGCTTGTACCGGAACAGGTGACAGCCAGAATAGTTGAATTAATAGACGCTGCAATGAGCAATGGATAAAGAACTTAACGTCATGGGAAATCAGGAAGGCTTAAAGATCCTGACCAGGAGTTATCTTAGCGGGACGGATCTCAGTCCCATTGATAAGGCCTGGGAATTTGCTGTTTCCGTTCACGCAGGCAAAAAGCATTTCTCCGGAACGCCCTATCTGGATCACGTCCTTCAGGTGTCATCCACGCTTGCATCCATGCATCTGGATCTTGATACCATTGTTGCAGGATTGCTCCATGGTGTCTTAAAAGAAGGGGTTACCCAAACTGATCTGCAGAAAAAATTTGGTGACAGTGTTGCCACCATCGTCAGTGGTTGTACCCGCATTACCAATGTACATTATAATTCCAAACTGACCCATCAGGCGGATAATGTCAGGAAAATGTTGTTGGCAATTGCAACTGATGTCAGGGTCTTACTTGTAAAGCTTGCAGACAAACTCCATGATATGTGTTTGCTCGAGACTGTTGAGCAAGAACGGCAGCAGGAAATTGCCCGCGAAACCAAGGATCTCTACGCTCCACTGGCATCACGTCTTGGTATTGACTGGATGAAGCGGGAGCTCGAAGACCTTTCCTTTCAGTACCTCTACCCGATTGAATACCAATATCTGCTCTCAAGACTGGAAAGTTCCCTTGAAGAACGGCATGCATATGTGGATGAGGTTATCAAGATTTTTCACGAGAAGCTTGAAGCCAGTAATATTGAACCTACTCGTATTATCGGCAGGCCCAAGCATCTCTATTCTATTTATAAAAAACTGATTGCTCAGAAAATTCCACTGGAGCAGGTTTACGATAAGGTCGCTTTCCGCATCATTGTGAACACTGTGAAGGAATGCTATGAAGCGCTCGGTGTTATTCATGCTAACTGGGCTCCTGTTCCCGGCCGCATTAAGGATTTTATCTCTGTTCCTAAAGCCAACAACTACCAATCCATGCACACCACTGTTGTGGGTCCAAGTGGGCATTTTATAGAGATTCAGATTCGCACAGAGCAGATGGATCGTATTGCCCAGGAAGGTGTTGCAGCACATTGGGCTTATAAGGAAGGCCAGTGTGCCTCTGATACTGACGCCAAGCTGTTCAAGGGGTTGAAGAGTCTTGTCAGAACTTTGCAGGAAGTTGAAGATCCACGAGAATTCCTGGAATCAGTTCATGGTGAGCTTGATACTCCAGAGGTGTATGCTTTGACTCCTGCTGGTGAAGTTAAAGAATTCCCCAAAAATTCGAGTCCAATTGATTTTGCCTATGCAATCCACACGGAAGTCGGGGATCATTGTGTCGGGGCTAAGGTGAATGGCAGGCTTGTTCCTCTAAAATACGCTATTCAGAATGGTGATATTCTGGAAATTGTAACTTCCAGTAATCAGCGTCCTCGGA
>JAFLJO010000165.1 GCA_022712975.1 Desulfocapsa sp. | reverse complement strand
CATGATGGCCATGGAACCGTTAACTTGGCCGAGTTGTCTTATCTCTATGATTTTTCTTTTCAATCCGATAACTTCGTCCTGGCAACACTTTCCTTCACCGCTCTGGAGATTGGTCAATCTTCCCTTGACTTTACTTATATCGATCTGAGTGATTCCTGGGGTGATTCTATTGCTTATCCCGTATTCGGTGGACCCGCGACCGTATCTGCTGCACCGGTCCCTGAACCAGCGACAATGGTATTATTCGGAACAGGCCTGCTCGGTTTAATCGCAATGCGTCGTAACCGGAAAAATAATAGCAACGAATAGCGTGATTTTGCTTTGATTTGGTAAGTCCAATACAGAAAAGCCCTTGTCGATATGACAAGGGCTTTTTTGGTTAATGAATTTTTGATAAATCAGGCACCAGGAGAGAATCATGAAGTTCAAATCAGGAAAATATATCCAATCGGCAGCAGTTACTGCGGCAATATTGTTTGGTGGGTCAGCAATTTGCCAAGCCGGTGCACTGGATCTGCGCCTCATTCATATGAACGATATCCATTCACATCTTGCATCGGAAAACACAAGTCTGCACCTTAATGGTGAAAAGACCTATGTGGAAATGGGGGGCATGGCCCGAGCCACAACTATGGTTAACATACTCGCCTCAGAGAACGCTAACCATCTTATTTTAAACGCAGGAGACACCTTCCAGGGAACTCTTTTCTATTCCCTGTTCAAGGGAGATGCCACTGCTACCATGATGAACCAGATAAACTGGGATGCCATTGTTCTTGGTAATCATGAATTTGATGATGGCGATGCGCATCTTGCCGGCTATCTCGATACACTCAATGCTGCAATAGTTGCAGCAAATGTTGTGCCCGCTTCCGGCAATGTTCTTGAAGGAAAATGGTCACCTTATATTATTAAAGAAATTGGTGGGGAACGGGTTGGCATCATTGGCATCACTGTTAAACAGAAAACCCAGGAATCATCGCAGCCAAGTGATGAAATCACCTTTTTGAATGAAGTTACCACTGCCCAGCACTATGCAGATGTTTTGCGTAACGATGAAGGAGTTGATAAAATAATACTGCTCAGTCATTACGGTTTGTCCCATGATATTGATCTGGCTCGCCAGGTAAGCGGTATTGACGTCATCATAGGCGGCGACTCCCACTCCCTTCTTGGAGACCTTTCTGACTTGGGGTTAAGTTCATCACATCCGTATCCCATAGAAGAAACTTCCCCCTCCGGTGAACCAGTCTGTATTGCCCAGGCCTGGGACTATGCAAAAATGGTTGGCAGTCTTGATGTCAACTTTGATGCCAACGGTGTGGTTTCCAGTTGCAGCGGAAATTCCATACTCCTTCTTGGTGATTCCTTTAAACGCAAAAACGAAAATGGTCAAAAAATAGAAGTAAGTCCTGCTGAACGAGCTGCAATTGATATTGTCATTACTGCTCTTGATAATGTTGCAATCGTAAGTGAAGATGTCGCGGCTGTTTCTGCATTACAAGTTTATCAGGATCAGGTTGTTGAATTAAAAGATGAAGTTGTAGGGCAGGCCGCTGAAGATTTGAGCCATGTGCGTATTCCAGGATCGGATTATCTTGGTAACAATGGCAAGGATTTTCCACTTGGCAGTGAGATTGCGCCATTGGTTGCAAAAAGTTTTTACAATTTGAGCTTGCGTGCCGATGCCTGTATTCAAAATGCTGGTGGAGTACGCATAAATGTAGCATCAGGTGACATAACCATCGATACCGCATACACTTTGCTTCCTTTTGCAAACACCTTGTTTGAAATTGAAATGAAGGGCAGTGAGGTCAAACAGGTTCTTGAAGATGCTATCAGTAATTATTATGACTTTGGTGGTTCCAGCGGTTCCTTCCCCTATGCATATGCATTAAAATATGACATCAACATGGCAAATCCAATAAATAAAAGGATTATGAACCTGGAAATCAAAAACCGGGAAACCAGTGACTGGTCAATAATAAATCCTGATAAACGTTATGTGATTGTCACTAACAGCTTCATAGCTTCAGGAAAAGATGGGTACACAACTTTTAAAACTGTCCAGGATCTGCGTGGTCCAGGATCTGACACCTATCTTGATTATGCCATGTCCTTTGTTTATCTGATGCAAAAGCTTGCTGAGAAAGGTTCTCAACTAAACCCCTTGCCGCCGGAAGATCACTGTATAAAAAGCTATGTTTCAGGTCAGGATTTTCGGGTCACTCCATACCTGCAAAATCCGAATATGGACAGTATGACCGTATTCTGGCTGTCCGAAACATCAGAGGCCGGATCGGTTGAAATCTCAGCAGTTGGACGTTTTGCCAGCGTACCGGTGCTTGCAGGCGATCTGGCGTACCATGCCAATGAAATCGAAAATCATTTTAACGGGAATGATCCGGGAACACCATATCTGCACCGGGTACGCATCGAAGGACTTGCTGCCGGTACAAGCTATGACTACACCGTTCACCAGGGAAAGTCCTCCTATACAGGAACTTTGAAAACTGTCCCTGAAAGAGAATCAGATATCCGCTTTATTGTGTATGCTGACCCTGAAACTGAACCGGAATCCACAGGCAGAACCAGACGATGTTCAGAGCCATACGGCGACTTTGATCGTCAATACTGGCTTGATCAGACCGAAGGCTATGCTATCAATATTCAAGCCATGGCGTCAAGGAAACCTGATTTTATAGGTATTGCCGGTGATCTTGTAGAATCAGGTAATGAACAGCGTGACTGGGATGAATTCTGGCAGCACAACGCTGGACGTTACAACAATATCGGTGGAAGTGTTCCTATTTTTCCTGCCGTTGGGAACCACGAGAACCATTCAGGTGGCGATGGTGGTGGTGGCTTTTATACCACTCCTCTGGCAAAAGATGCGGTGGCAAGATACCTTGCTTATTTCGAAACCCCTGATAATGGTTCAGGAAAACCGGAACACCAGGACAGATATTACCGCATTGATTTCGGCCCTGTTACCTATATCACCATTGACGGAACCAATGGCAATCCCAATAAGAGCGATCAGGACACCAACTGGTATCTGCACGGTGAAGGTGAGACTTCAACGAGCAATCCTGAATGGGGCGAAGGAGAAGCACCGGACTTTAACCTCGGTTCCAAACAGTATCAGTGGCTTGAAGAACAGCTTGCCGATGCACAGAAAAGAAGCCGTTTTACCTTTGTTCAGTTTCATCACAGCCCTTATTCTGTCGGACCTCATGGTTTTAATCCGGGAGCCGCTGGGCTGAGCAATGGGGAGGATACTCAATCCGGTGTGCCCATGAGAGTGTTGACGCCCCTGTTTAAGCAGTATGGTGTTGATGCTGTTTTTGGTGGTCATGACGAGATGTATGAACACTCACTGGTGAATGGTATTCATTTCTTTGATATCGGTATTGGTGGCGATGGACTTCGCGGTCCGTATATGGGTGAAGATGGGAAGTACGACTATCCAAGCAACAACCCAAACCAGATTTTCCTTGCCCACCTTGATGCACCTGAAACATGGGATGGAAATAGACTTGTAGGTGGCGGCAAGCACTACGGTCATCTTGAAGTGAATATCAGAAAAATAGATGGCGTATGGGAGGCAGAGTTGACACCGGTGTATGTATTCCCGCTGATGGATGAAAATGGTGGCATTCAGTATGATATCTCTGGTAACCCGCTTTTTGAAAGGAGAATCTACGATGATGTAACTCAGCTTAATCGTTCGGTATCAGATGTCGATGGTGACGGCGATACG
>JAFLJO010000035.1 GCA_022712975.1 Desulfocapsa sp. | reverse complement strand
TTGAAAGCTATTTTCAAAATGGGTTATTTTGCAGACGTTCGTATTGAAGTGGAGGAGAGCGAAAAGGGAAAAATTGTCATCTTTGAAGTAACAGAAAAACCCATCATCAGAAGTGTGGAATACACAGGGCTCGATGCCCTCCCGGAAGAGGACGTCTCAGAAGTTGTGAACATCGGAACAAATACCATTTTAAACCCAAGTAAAGTGAATGACGGTGTTGAAGCAATCAAGGCTTTGTATAAATCCAAAGGGTATTACAACACCACAGTAACTGCAGAAATCAGCTACCCGGATAAAGGACACGCTGAGCTGCGTTATATTGTGGAAGAAGGCGATAAAATCTATATCAAAGAAATCAAATTTATCGGAAATAAAACTTTCGATAGCGATGAGCTTGAAGATATAATCGAATCAAGCGAAAAAAACTGGCTTTCCTGGCTCACCGATAGTGGCCTGATGAAACAGCAGATGCTTGCCCAAGATGTTGCACGACTTGGTTCTTTTTATAACAATCAAGGGTTTTTAGAAGCAAGAATTGGAGAACCAAAAGTTGAGCAGGATGAGGAGTGGCTCTATATCACTTTTACCATAGAGGAAGGGCCCCGTTATCGTGTAGGCACTGTAACTTTTTCCGGTGATCTGCTTGAAGACAAACAGGTGCTGCGGAGTTTTATTTCCATCCAGAACGAAGAATTTATTAATCGTCAGGTACTGCGTGAGGATGTTTTAAAAATCACAGATTTTTATTCTGAAAAAGGGTTTGCCTTTGCAGATGTCCGCCCCAGAACTAAAAAATCAGCCACTGGTGCAAGAGTTGACATTGACATTAATATCAACAAGGGCGAGCTGGTATACATCCAACGTATTGTCACCAAAGGAAATAGCAGAACCAGGGACAATGTCATCCGACGTGAGTTGGACATTGCAGAAGGCGGAATTTTTGATTCCAAAGCGCTTCGAACCAGCACCCAGCGCCTGCAGCGCCTGGATTTTTTTGAAGAAGTCAATATTGTTCCAGAACCTGCTCTTGACCCCTCAAAAATGGACATAACCGTACAGGTTAAAGAGAAGTCCACTGGACAATTCAGCATAGGTGCAGGATACAGCTCAGTCGACTCCTTTATGGTCATGGGTGAGATATCTGAAAACAACTTCCTTGGCCGTGGTGACAGACTTTCCCTTGCTGTCAATCTCAGCGGTACTTCAAATCGTTTCAATCTTGGATATACCGATCCTCACTATCGGGATTCTCAGCTTTCTGTCGGTGTTGATTTGTTCAACTGGTTCCGCGAGTTCGATGACTATGACAAAGACTCCAAAGGTGGCGCCCTGCGATTTGGCTACCCAGTATTTAAACAATGGCGTGGATATGGAAGCTATAGTTATACCGACACGGAACTTTCCAATGTTTCCAGATTTGCCTCCCAGATCATTATCGATTCCATGGATATTAACATCACAAGTGCAGTAAAATTTGGAATGGTACGTGATACCCGTGACCGTAGAAGCGGTGCAAGCAGAGGATCTGAAAACTCTGTCACTGTTAAATATGCAGGTGGACCGTTAGGTGGGGATGCGGAGTTCACAAAGCTTGAAGCCTTTTCCGCCTGGTATTTCCCTTTGCCTTGGACCACTGTCTTTCACTTTAAAGCCGCAGCTGGTCAAGTCTGGGAAAATGAACCGGGTAAACTGCCCGTCTATGAACGCTTTAGCCTGGGTGGCATTAACACCATCCGTGGTTTTGACTATGGCAAAGCAAGTCCAATTGACCCTTTAACCGGTGATCATATTGGTGGTGACAAGATGTGGTATACCAATATTGAATATGTGTTCCCTCTCTTGGCAGAAGCCGGGGTTCGCGGTGTGATCTTCTTTGATGCCGGTCAGGTTAATGCCACTGAAGAGGAATGGAATCTTGATAGTTACAATACAGCAGCAGGGCTGGAAGTTCGATGGATGTCTCCCATGGGTCCTTTGCGTCTGGTATGGGGGCACAACCTCGATCCAGAAGATGATGAAGATGCAACTGTCTGGGATTTCTCCATTGGTGGATCGTTTTAGTACCTTTTACCCCTCAAAGGGGTACTGAAAAGAGCGCCGGCTTACCCTTCAACACCGGTGTTAGAGGTTCTTTTTTAATTTCATAATTTTATATTCTGTCGGCTGCATGCTCTCCATGCAGCCGACACTTTTTTTAAACCATGCCTACTACTTCATTTTCCACAAGCCACATTCCAGCCGGCACACATAATTGTTTATCTGCACTTCGCGGCAGCTCAAAAAGTCTTCTGGCAGCACTCCAGGCCGAATCTCAACCCTGCTGCTGTATTGTTCCCGATGAAGATATGGTGCCTCAGGTTGAAGAGGATTTAAAATGCTTTACTTCACTTCCAGTCTTCACCTATCCCGGCTACGAAATTCCGCCCTATACTCCACTGTCACCAGATCCACTCACAACAGCGGCCAGACTTTCCACCCTGTACAGACTTCATGAAAACAACAGCTCCTTTGTGCTTGTGGTCTCGGCAGAAGCTCTGATGCGGCGAACACTTCCAGGAGAGGTGTTCTTTAATCATGCTGAACTTTTATTGTCTGGTGAAAACTGTGATCGAGATGATTTGTTAACAAAATTACAGGATCTTGGTTACGAACAGGTCAATCTGGTACAGAGAGTTGGAGACTATTCAGTTCGAGGTGGAATACTCGATATCTATCCTCCCTCTTTTCTCACTGGAAAAACTTTTCATAACACACCTTTACGTCTTGATTTTTTTGGTGACACCATTGAGTCGCTAAGAGGTTTTAATCCCATCAGTCAGCGCTCCATTACAGATATTGATGAAGCCATTATTCTCCCGGCAAGTGATATTTGTTATCCTGATATTGCTTCGACTGACATGAAACAGCTTCTGGCAGCCTTTGACAAATCCGCCTTACAGCACGGCTGGGATAAAGACGAAAGTTTGAGAATCCGTTCCCGGATTGCTGCAGGCCAGCGCTTTGCCGGAATGGAATTTTTTCTGCCCATATTCTATCCAGGCACTGGTCGGACCAGTACTCTTTACGACTTCCTCCCTGGGGATACCTGCCTGATCCACTTTGCACCTGAAATGGAAGAACAGGCCCGTGACATGGTGCAGGAACGAATTGTAACAAATTTTGAAGAAGCGCAGAGTACAGAGACTCCTGCACTTGAGCCGAAACAGATATTTCTCCCTGCCACCGAAACAAAAAAGTGCATGGCATCTTTTGCCCAGATTCTCTGCACAGCCTTTACCCAGTCGGAACAAATACATTCGCTTGCCGCAAACAACCATCAGGTTTTAAAGCAGGAAATCAGTCTTCAACGCAAAGAACGTGGCCTGATTCCGCCTCTCTCCGATCAAATTCACAGCTGGCAAAACTCTGGCGAGCCCGTCATTCTCTGCTGCAGGTCTCTTAGACAAACAAAGACTCTTGCGGAACTCCTTGAAAAACATCAACACGAAATAGAGATCCTTGAAAGTCCCATACAAGTAAACAGCCTTCCGCAATCATTTAATTCTGATATTCTCTATCTCTGTGATCAGCCGCTGAGTTCCGGGTTTTCTCTCAACAGTCCTGCTATTCACTTCCTTTCCGAGAGCGAACTCTTCGGAGAAATGCGCATTGGTAACCGGAAACAGCAAAAGGAACAGCTCGGTGAACCCATCCGTTTTTCAGAACTTCACGATGGTGATATCGTTGTCCACCGCGACCACGGACTTGCCCGCTATCTTGGTATTGTAAACCTCACCCTACAGGGCGTGATCAATGACTATATGCTTCTTGAATACCGTGATGGAGACAAACTCTACCTTCCTGTGGATCGGCTCAACCTTATCAGCCGTTACGAAGGTCTCTCCGACAGGGAACCGCGTATAGATAAACTTGGCAGTGCGTCATGGCGTGCCACCAAAGCAAAAGTTAAAGAAGAGGTCTGGAAGGTTGCAGAGGAACTCCTCAAAATCTACGCCAGGCGAGAACTGCGCGAAGGGAAACGATTTTCAATGCCGGGCGAGCTGTACCACGAGCTTGAAGAATCCTTTCCCTATGACGAAACCAGCGGTCAGGATAAAGCCATCACCGATGTCATACAGGATCTCACCTCAGACAAACCAATGGATCGGCTCGTATGCGGAGATGTTGGCTACGGTAAAACAGAAATCGCCATTCGTGCCGCATTCAAGGTTGTGGAAGATGGACTTCAGGTGGCAATTTTAGTCCCGACAACAGTCCTTGCAGAACAGCATTTAAAAACATTTAAAGAACGAATGCAGGGTTTTCCGGTAAGCGTTGCGTGCATCAACCGCTTTCGCAGTCAAGCTCAGCAAAAACAGATTGTAAGTGATCTTGGCAGCGGCAAAATAGATATCATCATCGGTACCCATCGCTTACTCTCCAAAGACATCAGGTACCGGGAACTTGGCCTGCTAATCATAGATGAAGAGCACCGTTTTGGAGTCAGCCATAAAGAAAAGATCAAAAAAATCAAGGCTGAAGTCGATATTCTCACCCTCACCGCCACCCCCATTCCAAGAACCCTGCAGATGTCACTGCTTTCCATTCGTGATCTCTCGGTTATCTCAAGCCCACCCGAACACAGAAGACCGGTTAAAACCTTTGTTGCACGTTACGATGAACTGGTTATAAAAGAAGCGATACTCAAAGAGATGCGTCGTGGCGGGCAGGTATTTTTTGTCCATAACAGGGTAAAGTCAATTTACAAGATGGCAGCAACTGTTCAAGAGCTTACCCCTGAAGCGAGGGTTGCTGTGGCCCATGGTCAGATGAGCGGCAAGGAGCTTGAAGGAATCATGGTTCGGTTTGTAAACCGTGAAATCGATGTTCTTATCGCCACTACCATCATTGAATCAGGTCTTGATATTCCATCCGCAAATACTATCATCATCAACCGTGCCGATGCCTTAGGGCTTGCCGGAATCTATCAACTCCGTGGACGGGTTGGCAGGTCTTCAGCCCAGGCCTTTGCCTACCTGCTGGTTCCCTCACTGGACAAGCTAAGCAAAAACTCCAGGGATCGCCTGCGGGCACTAATGGAATGCAATGAACTGGGCGGCGGCTTTAAACTTGCCATGAGTGACCTGCAGATCCGCGGTGGCGGCAACCTTCTCGGCGTCTCTCAATCCGGTCATATTGCAGCAATTGGCTATGAGCTGTACCTTGATCTCCTGCAAAAAACTGTTGCCGACATGAAGGCTCGTGCAGCTGCTGGTGCGGATGAAAACCTGCCAATTGATCTTCCTGAAACTGAAATTAATCTTCAGATTTCAGCGTATATCCCGGAACAGTATATCCCGGATATCAGCCAGCGTTATATTGCCTATCGTCGAATATCTGCACTTTCAACGGCAACACCTGAGATATATGATGATCTGTTGGAAGAACTTGGCGATCGCTACGGGAAAATCCCTGATGAAACACACAATCTTTTTAAAATTGTTGCGTTCAAAAAAGAACTGGCAGAACTGGGAGTGAATAAACTTGAGAAAGGCAAGGATTCTTTTGTGTTCTCCTTTACAGATAATACTCCACTTGATCCGGCACTTCTCCTTGCTTATCTGCAAACAACAAGCAAAAAAAGAAAGGAAACTCCGAGTCGGCTTACCCCCGATGGACGGCTTATTGTCCCTGCCCGCATTGATTCACCGAAGGATATGTTTACTATCCTGCAAAAAATATTGACCAAACTTAGGAACTTAACCCAATAAAAACAGTGTGGGAATATCATGACACATACACAGATACAGCCAACATTTTCCTGGTCTCAGATAGATACCATCCTGCTCGATATGGACGGTACCCTGCTGGACAAATATTTTGATGACCATTTCTGGGAAGAATATGTCCCTAAAATATTTGCAAAAACCAATGGACTTTCTGATAAAGACGCACGAAAAATACTTTTGCAGCGCTACCAGAAGGTAGAAAATACCTTGCAATGGTGCGATCTTGATTACTGGTCCGAACAACTTGGCCTGGATATACCGGAACTAAAGTATAAAGTTGCCCACCTGATCAAAGTGCATCCTTATGTTGTTGATTTTCTGGATTATGTAAAGAGTATCAATAAAAACATTTATCTGGTCACCAATGCTCATTCCAAAACGCTTAACATAAAAATGGAAAAAACTGCATTAGGCTCACATTTTGACCGTATTGTTTGTGCCGAGGAAATCGGCTATGCCAAAGAACAACCTGAATTTTGGGGAAAACTGGAAAAACACCTCGGCTATGACAAAAGTCGTACACTCCTAGCTGATGATACCGGGAAAGTACTCCACTCCGCCAATCAATACGGAATGGGATTTCTCATATTTGTTGCTCGTCCCAGCTCACGTAACCCTGTTGAATTTTCTCCTGAATTTCCATCCATCACCTACTTTAACGAACTGATTTCCTGAAAACTACGTTATATCGTATCTTTTCTTGTTGTAATGCGTCCGCTGTGCTAAACTTTCTTATATAATATTCGAAATATTTTATTGCAACATAGCCTATAATATTAACACGTAGGAACGGGAGCTAAATAACTTGAACATATTACGCCGCAATTTTTTCGTCACCTGTACTTGCAAAAACTTTGCATACTACCAGTATGTAACGTTTTTTCAAGTACAGGTGGCGGAACAAAGGGCAAGTAAGATGTTCAAGTTATTTAGTGTACGTTCATTAGTACCCTATTACCGGCTTATCGTTCATCACTGGTGCTAATGAAAGCTAAAGGAGGTCACAAACAAAGGAAACTGCACCAAACTGACAGAAAGCAGATTAAACAGAAAACTATTTAATCTATTAAAGGAACGGGAACAAAATAACTTGAACAACTTATTTCGTTCCCGTTCCTAATTGTTTATCCTTAGGAGAACACGAATGAAACTTGTATCGAAAATTGCCATTGGCTGCGGATTTGCCCTCACTCTCGCCTCTACCCCATCGTTTGCCGACCAACAATTTGTAACCATCGGCACCGGTGGTGTTACTGGTGTTTATTATCCAACTGGCGGTGCTATTTGTCGTCTTGTAAATAAGACAAGAAGCGATCATGGAATCCGGTGCTCAGTTGAGAGTACCGGTGGTTCTGTTTACAATCTGAATACCATTGCTGCCGGTGATCTTGATATGGGTGTTGCCCAGTCTGATTGGCAGTATCATGCATATCACGGAACTTCAAAATTTGAGAAAAAAGGACCAAATAAAAAACTTCGTTCAGTTTTCTCTATTCATCCTGAGCCATTCACCGTTGTTGCCCGTGCTGATTCCGGTATTACTGATTTCAAAGATTTGAAAGGTAAACGTGTGAACATTGGTAACCCCGGTTCCGGCCAGCGTGGTACCATGGAAGTTCTGATGGATGCTCTTGGTTGGACCAAAAAAGATTTCAAACTTGCCTCAGAGTTGAAATCTTCAGAACAGTCCAGAGCACTTTGTGACAACAAAATTGATGCCATGGTTTTCGTCGCTGGACATCCAAGTGGATCCATTAAAGAGGCTACCACAACATGTGATGCAATCCTGGTTAACGTAACAGGGCCTGAAGTAAACAAACTTGTCGCAGACAATGACTACTACCGTACTGCTACCATCCCTGGTGGAATGTATCGTGGAACCGATACTGATATCAAAACTTTTGGCGTAGGTGCTACCTTTGTTTCTTCCACCGATGTTTCTGAAGACGTTATCTACAATGTAGTTAAAGCAGTATTTGAGAACTTTGATTCCTTCCAGAAACTGCATCCAGCATTTAAAAACCTGAAAAAAGAAGAGATGATAAAAGATGGTCTCTCTGCTCCTTTGCATGATGGAGCTGCCAAGTACTATAAAGAAGTTGGTCTTCTTAAATAGTCCTGTCTGATTAAAAAGGCGTACCGTTTAGTGGTACGCCTTTTTTGATAGGAACGGAACGAAATAAGTTGAACCTGATGCCCTGCGGGCAGAAGGTGTTCGGTATTCGGTATGAGGTTTTCGGCAAGCAACATAGAAACAACTCCCACAGAAACTTTGATTTTCCGATACCTGAACATATTCCGCCGCAATTTTTTTCGGATGGAGCAAAGGACAAGTAGGTAAGCGCAGACTCCGAGATCTTTAAATTATTTCGTGTACGTTCCTTCCCCCCCATCGTTTTTCAGCAGTGATCATTTCCCATTACCATTCTTGGGAGTCACACGAAGCAACCATAACTAAAGGTATCATCGCATGAGTGAAGAAAAACTCGATATAAAAACCGATACAGAACTTCAGGAGATGATCGCTGCGACAGACTTCGGTGCCCGAAATCCAACGGGTGCTTTTCCTAAAAAGATCCTTTTTTTAGTTCCGCTTTTCTGGACTCTTTTTCAGCTTTGGTACGCTTCTCCTCTTCCATTTATTTTTAATTTTTTTGTTATTAACGACACAGAAGCAAGAGCCATTCACCTGGCCTTTGCTGTTTTTCTTTCTTACACAGCTTTTCCTACTTTTAAATCTTCTCCACGAAACTACATTCCCATTCAGGATTGGGTTCTTGGTATGATTGCAGCCTTTTGTGCCTCATATTTGTATTTCTTTTATGCAGGACTTGCAGAACGTCCAGGTGATCCAAGTCAAATGGATATCATCGTGGCAGTTACCGGTCTCATTCTACTGCTTGAAGCAACACGCCGAGCCTTGGGTCCTCCACTGATGGTGGTTGCCGCAATATTTTGTATCTATACTTTTGGCGGTCAATTTATGCCGGATGTTATTGCCCATAAGGGAGCTAGCCTGAATAAGGGCATGTCCCACTACTGGTTGGGAACCGAAGGTGTTTTTGGTGTAGCTCTCGGTGTTTCCACCAGTATGGTTTTTATGTTTGTTCTTTTTGGCGCACTTTTAGAATCTGCCGGTGCCGGTAACTATTTCATTCGTACTGCATTTGCCTGCCTTGGACATCTCAAGGGCGGCCCTGCCAAGGCTGCTGTTGTTTCATCAGGGCTTACCGGGCTGGTTTCAGGATCATCAATCGCAAATGTTGTAACAACCGGAACATTTACCATCCCCCTGATGAAGAAAGTCGGTTTTAAAGCTGAAAAAGCTGGAGCCATTGAAGTTGCCTGTTCTACCAATGGTCAGCTTATGCCTCCTGTTATGGGTGCAGCCGCTTTTCTCATGGTCGAGTATGTCGGTATCAGCTACCTTGAAGTTATTAAAGCTGCATTTTTACCAGCAATCATCTCTTATATAGCACTTATTTATATTGTTCATCTTGAAGCCTGTAAGATTGGACTTGAAGGTATGAAAAAGAGAGTTACACAAACACTTGCCCAGAAAATGCTATCATTTGTGTTTAGCTTTTTATTTATGCTTGTCATGGCTGCCTTCACCTATTATGGCATAGGGTGGATCAAAACAGTTGCCGGCGACTTCACTATTTACATTGTATCAGGCTTACTTGCTGCTACTTATATTGGACTTATCTTTTATGCCACCAAGGTACCTGAGCTTGAGCAAACACACGACATCAAAGAACTCCCCGAAATTTGGATAACTGCTCAGGCAGGATTATATTTTCTACTTCCCATTGTTGTGCTTATGTGGTGCCTGGTTGTGGAGCGCCTGTCCCCTTCCCTGTCAGCCTTCTGGGCCACAGTTTTAATGATGGTTATTGTCTTAACTCAACGCCCTTTAAAAGGGCTTTTTAGAAAAAGTCAGGATGACGACTTTTCTTTTAAAAATGGTTTTGATGATTTCATCAACGGACTGCTGTCCGGTGCCAGAAATATGATTGGTATTGGTGTTGCAACTGCTGCAGCAGGTATTGTTGTCGGCACCATCACACTCACGGGTGTTGGTCTTGTTATGACTGATTTTGTTGAGTTTATTTCAGGTGGTAACCTTATGCTGATCCTTATTTTTACTGCTATCATCAGCTTAATACTTGGCATGGGACTGCCAACGACCGCAAACTATATTGTTGTTTCCACTCTTATGGCTCCGGTAATTGTAGAGCTTGGTGCCCAGAATGGTCTCATCGTACCTTTAATTGCTGTGCATCTGTTTGTCTTTTACTTTGGAATTCTTGCCGATGATACACCACCTGTCGGGCTAGCTGCCTTTGCGGCTGCAGGGATTTCTGGAGGAGATCCGATCAAAACCGGTATACAGGGCTTTGCCTACGATATCAGAACGGCTATCCTGCCATTTATGTTTATCTTTAATACCCAGTTATTGCTGATAGGAGTGGACAGTTGGATCGTTCTGGGGCTAGTTGTTACTGCGGCAGTTGCTGCCATGATGGCATTTGCAGCCGCAACGCAGGGCTATTTCATTGTTAAAAGCCGTATCTGGGAAACAGTGGCACTTCTTTTAGTGACCTTCGTGCTCTTCCGGCCAGGATTTGTTTGGGATAAGTTTTTTCCACCTCTTTCCAGTGAATCTCCGACTCATATTGAAACCATTCTTGCAGAATCCAAACCCGGCTCTCTACTACGAATAATGATCAAGGGTGAACGCATGAATGGGGATGAATACACCAAAACTGTTATGCTGCCGGTTGGAGATCAGGAATCCGGTAAGGCTCGCTTAAGCGGAATTGGTATTGAAACACGAGAAGAAGATGGTAAAGTTCTTATAGATTATGTTGCTTTTGGCAGTGCTGCTAAAAAAGTAGGTATGGACTTTGATCAGGAAATTCTGACTATTCAAATGCCGACTGACAGACCTCCCAAGCAACTTCTCTTTATACCTGCTTATGCCTTATTTGTTTTTGTCTATCTTGTCCAGATCCGTCGAAAAAAGAAGGAGGATATACTCACGGCTTAGGTTATAACAATATTAGACGTAAACGAATTTAAAAACTAACACCGGTGATGAACAGTAAGCCGGTATAAGGTACTAAAGAGCCACGGCCTGTACTTATTTGTGTGGCTCTGGTTCAAGTTGAAAGGTTAAAAGAAAAACCTTTTGGAGAGTGATATGTTTAAAAAAATCTTAGTTCCCATCGATGTTGATCGCCCCATTGCTGCCAAAGCTGTTTACGATGGTGTAACAGCAATAGCAAAACCATTTGGTGCTGAAATAAGACTTATCTCTGTCATGCCTGGCTTTGGTATGCCGATCGTAGGGTCTTTTATCTCAGACAGAGTTCGTAAAGAAGCTATCGAACATTTTAGAGACGAACTAAAAGCCTTTGTAGTTGAAAACTGTGATGAATCAGTAACCTTCAAAATTCGTTCTGGAAAACACTACGAAGAAATAGTGAAAATGGCAAAAAAATGGGAGGCAGACCTGATTGTTGTTTATCATAACAGGTATCGTGATATCAACGAGGCCTTCAGTCACACCTGCGCCAAACACGTTTATCGGGATGCTCCATGTTCCGTCTTGCGCCTCAGAAATATTCGGGAAAACGTTGTTTGAAAAAACAAGCTCGCTTAGGAACGGGCACGAACTATGTCTACATTAGATAAAATATCAATCATCATGCACATAGCAGTTACAGCCAATAATGCATAAAAAAACGAAAATTGCCTTTCTTGATTTGACCGGTTGCTCTGGTTGCGAGGTGAATCTGCTCCGGCTTGACACGGCCTTTCTCGATATAATCCAGGATTTTGAGATCACCACCTGGCGGATGTTACAGACAGGTGCAGCCGCTGACTACGATGTTGTTTTTGTGGAAGGCTACGCCTGCAATGACGCACAGGTTGAGATCCTGAAACAAGCCAGAGAAACCTGTGCTCTTGTTGTGGCTATGGGAGTGTGCGCAATGTCAGGTCATGTGTTTTCCCAACTTACTCCAGAGAATTTAAACAATCTCAAGGCATTGGTGTATTCACCAGAGCATCAAACCGTAACGCAATTCGTTAAGCCTGTTGCCGAAGTAGTGAAAGTCGATCACGTTATTCCAGGCTGTCCAGCAAATATTGAGGTGGCGGCAAAATTACTCAACGAGTTAAGACAGCAACCTGTTACATCCAAAATACTGAAAGTTCATCAGCCGAATTATGTGTCAAGAATAGAAGGACACGGAAGTCTTAAAGCAGATTTCAAAAAAGAAACGGCTCATTTTTACCCTGAAGAAGGGGAACGGTTTACGGAGGCTTTGGTGGTGGGGAAACCTTATCTCACCTCTCCAAGGGTACACAGCAGGATCTGCGGAATCTGTCCCGTGGCACATTATATCTGCTCCATAAAGGCTATCGAAAATGCTTTAAACATACGACCCAATATCCCCAGTAGACGTTTACGTCGTATTTTCCAGTGTGGACAAATGGTGCAGAGCCATCTGCTTCATCTCTATTTGATGATTCTGCCATCCATTGCCGGACTTGGATCAAGTCTTGACGTTATCCGCCGTTATCCTGCTGAATATCATAGTTTCTTAAAGATTAAGCGTGTCACTGAAGAGTTCTTCGATATCATTGGCGGAGCCCCCCTGCATCCGGTAGCATTGACAGTTGGAGGTTTCTCCAAGGCTCCAGATCCAGCGAGACTTTTTGGCCTGGGGGAAAAAATCTCAAAAGTTATCAATAATTCATTGGATCTGGTACGAATTTTTTCAGAATTTGATTGGCCAGAAGCGGTTACTTCGGCACATATGTTGTGCATTCAACCGGAGATTAAGGATATCTATCCCATGTTCGGGGTCAGAATCCGCTATAATAATCCTGATCCTTTTGCCGTTGATGATTATCGGGAATTTATCAACGAATCCATCGTCCCTGGGCGCCCAAGTAAAGTGGCCTGCCTTGTCCCGAATATCCCCATTAAAACAGGAGCACTGGCTCGTCTTTTTTATTATCATCAGAGCTTAAATCCATTGGCAGGAAAAATTCTTAAAGAGAGTGGCCTGAAGTTCAGTAACCCCTTTCACTCCAATGTTGCCCAAGCCATAGAGATTGTCCATTATCTTGAAGAAGCAATCCGTCTCTTGGAGTTGGTTCAAAGTGAAGATTTAGGAAGAGTGGTAGTTGACCGGAAAGAAGTCCGCCAACAAGCCCTGGAGAGTAGTGGCCTCTGGCCAAAAAAAGGAGTAAGTGCCATAGAAGCGCCTAGAGGCCTTTTGTTCCATGAGACACATATTGACAAACAGGGGAATGTAGTCTTATACAATATTATTCCTCCCACGGTTCTCAATCTTGCCTGTCTTGAACAAGAGGCTTCCCTGTTACTTCGGAGTTATCGGACAGAGTCCAATGATAAAAAAACTGCTCTGCTGGAGGAACTGGTTCGAGCCATGGATCCATGCATCACCTGTGCGGTTCATTAATTTGATCTGACCTTGTTGGTTTATAACGGACAATCCGTTACAATTAAACTTCGCCTTTCCAATTTCAACAACAAGTTCAAGTTATTTCGTGTACGTTCCTAAGCACTAACAAAAAAAAGCCCTCTAAAAAAGAGGGCTTACATTGTTTTTTTTACATTATATACATCAGGTACTCCTTAAAACGGCACATCATCACCAGTTCCTGTGCTATTACCATCCGATCCCATGCCTGTATCATCTGGTAATGGCGGCTCTCCACCAAAACCTGTATTTAAACCATCTCCAGCTTTAGGCGTAAGGTTGCGTATAACATTTGCAACAATTTCTGTTGTGTAACGGTCATTTCCGCTCTGATCCTGCCATTTACGTGTTTGCAATCGCCCTTCAACATACACCTTATTGCCTTTTGAATAATTATTGGCACAATTTTCTGCAGACTGTGCCCAAACAATAACACGATGCCACTCAGTTTCATCCTGCCAATTATCATCTTTATCTTTCCATGAACGGTTTGTAGCAACACTTAAAGTCGCAACAGCTGTTCCTGACTGAGTATATTTTAACTCAGGATCCTGCCCAAGATTTCCAACCAAAATCACTTTATTAATCATCTGTTTTTCTCCGGTAATTTACATTCTTTTTGCTTCATTATATTTTTTTAAATACCATATTCCAATTTTTCAGAAGATAAACCTCCCCATGTATCAACCTTTATCAGATATTTACTGTCCTATCGAGCATCGCAGGAATTCCACCTTTTTCTTCAGGAATATATCCCATAACATCCTGCCAGATCTCATCACTTTCCATACAGAAATAAATACACGTTTGTGGTGCTGAGCGCTGTTTCAACAGGGAATAGATGTGCCGATAAAGAATCACTCTTCTTGGACGAAAGTAGCGTTTTTTATTATCCAGCCCTTCAATAAATTCCTGGTAAAAAATTCGGGACTGGGGAAACCTTTCTGTCCCAATTGTTTTTAATGATGGCAAATAACGCAGCGCACCAAGAGATATCCAGACAATCTGTTCGGCAGGCACAGCCTTATACAGTTTATTGATGGTTTCCTCATAACCATCTTCCCAGCCAGGATGGTCAATAATTGGATCAAAATGGAAGGCCAGTTTATAGCCCCACTTAGCACATTGAGCTGCCGCCTGTAATCGTTCATCCAAAGTTGCTGTACGAATTTCCTCTTTTTCCATTATTGAAGTACTGTTTAATGACCAAGCCAGTACGGTTCTTCCATTATGCTTAATATCTCTAAGATTGTCAATCACACCACTTTTAGTCTTTAATTCAAGCACTGCCTGTTTCTGTTCTGCCATGAACTCAACCAGTACAGGACTGAGACAGGTAATTTTATCCAAGGCCATTGAATCTGTAAATTCGCCTGTCCCTATGCGAAAAAACCTTCCAGGTTCAGCTTGAAAAGCTGTCCTCATTTCACTTAGTAAATCATCAGTATTGATAAAGAAAGTAAGCCATGGTTTATTTAAATAGGCTTGCAGGATACAATATACGCAATCCATAGGGCAACCCATACCAATATTAAGTACCTGATAATCACAGCATCGATATTCTTTTGTTCCCGGGCAGGGTTTAAAAAAATGTCCTCGGTTTTTACACAACAAAAGATGATGTTTTCCCTGAACAAGATTCCAGGGATATTCACCTGGTATACCAGATGGATCGGATCTATCTGGTATCACGGTATATGGAAGATTAGCTCTTTTAAGTATGTCTCTGGTATAATCAAAATCCATGCATGATTCTTCAACATGGATTTCATTTACGTGGAGGATAGGATCTTTCCAAGATTTTTGTGGCGTCATAGGTCTACCTGTTAACATAATTCTCAAGAAACGGGTTCAGGACTTTCGGGGACACTCAAGGGATATTGCAAATCATTGTGTAGACATTTTTCTGCCCACTGAGAAATCTCAAGATAGGAGCGGCTTTCAAGGGTTTTTCCATATTTCAGGCAACCGGTTCCATAAACAAGACATTTTTTTTGCAATTCTTCAAGAGTCCACCTTGCCTGTTCGTCAGAAAGTCGGATCTTTTGCAAGAGATCAAGAATAGCAGAAATTCGTAACTTGTCCATACCGATTCTAAACTGAAAAGAAACCTGATCTTCACGGCCGCCCTCTTTGACAGTAAGCGGACTATCAATTAATAAAAATGGAAAACGACTACTTGCTCTCAGCCATAAATCATAGTCCTCACAACAACGTAATTTTTCATTAAAAAGTCCTATCTCATCAAAAAGTTGACGCTTAACCATGACTGTAGACATACCAACAGCACAGAGCTGTAGACAATGTTTGAAGATATCGCCATCACCTGGTTGATGAATATTTTTCTGATTCAAGTGCTTCCCGCGACGTAACCAGCGTTCTTTTGTATGGGAAACCATGTACTCTGATCTGGATATTAGAGACTGGTACTGAAATTCCAGTTTTTTCTTTTGCCAGTGGTCGTCTGAGTCGAGAAAGGCAAGATAGGTATATTGAGCCTCGGAAATACCATAATTTCTTGCAGCAGCAGGCCCTTTATTTTTCTGATACAGATATTTAACCGGAACCCTGCTTTCTCCCGCAAACCTCTGTACGCATTTACGAGTAATATCTTCTGAGCCATCATCAACCACAATAATCTCATCACAGCTTTTCGTTTGATGTGCAACAGAGTTTAGTGAACGCAAAAGAAGAGTTGCTCTATTATAGGTCGGAATAATAACAGAAATTCCTGGCATCTTAGATTTTTCGCTTATTTTTTTTAGAATTAGAAGAAGATTTATAAATCAAACTACTGTATATTGTAAATATTGTAAATATGACATCAGCCACCCATTAACCCAGCGGTGCCTCCTATATTAAACATCCATCATGGCCAACGAGATACTTATAAATACAACAAGTTATGAAACGCGCATAGCACTTGTTGAAAACGGACAACTTGCAGAATTTCACCTCCAACGCCCAACAGAAAAAGCGTTTGTGGGAAATATTTATCGCGGGCGGGTGGTAAGAGTTCTCCCTGGTATGCAGGCTGCATTTGTCAATATTGGCCTTGAACGAACTGGTTTTCTTTATGTTGACGATGTTTACATCTCCAATACTGACCTTGATGCAAGGCTGCTGAAACGGCAAGAGTCCAACGGAAAACTCGCTTTCTCATCTTCTCTTCCTGATACAGACATTAATCGCTCACCCGATATGAGTATAGAGAATCTTCTTTATGAAGGACAAACAATAACGGTACAAGTTGCTAAGAATCCCATTGGGACAAAAGGTGCGAGATTAACCTGCCATATCACCTTGCCTTGCAGGAATCTTGTTTTTATGCCGTTCACTGAACATATTGGTATATCAAGGAAAATCCAAGACGAAGATATACGAAAGACCTTAAAAGAACGTATTGAGACCTTACGTCCTGCAGGAACTGGATTTATAGTCCGTACTGTTGCAGAAAATGCAACAATGGAAGAACTTGAAGCGGATATGGAATTCCTCCTTCTGCTGTGGGATGAAATTCTGGATATTTCCAATAAAACATCCACTGTTCCCAATATGATCTATGAAGATCTTGACATTACATTTCGATCTGTCCGTGATTACTTCACAGAAGAAGTTCACCACCTTATCCTTGACGACCGGGAAGCCTACGAACAACTACTTAAATTTGCTCACACATTTGCACCGAAACTTCAACAACGTATTTCATTTTACCAGGGAGAATCCCCACTTTTTGTGACCCATGGTGTTGATGTCGAAATAAGCAGAGTCCTTGATAAAAAAGTGTGGCTCCGCTCAGGCGGATACATCATCATTGAAACCACTGAAGCCTTATCTGTTGTAGACGTTAATACTGGCAGCTATGTGGGGAAAAACGATCTTGAGGAAACAATTTTCAAGACCAACATGGAAGCTGTCAAAGAAATCGCCTATCAGTTACGATTACGGAATATTGGTGGTATCATCATTATTGATTTTATTGATATGGGGGAAGAGGAACACCGGGAAGAACTTTTCACCTCTTTTAAAGAAGCCGTAAAAAAGGATAAGAGCCGAATAAACATCCTTAAACTTTCTGAGTTTGGCCTTACCCAGATGACGCGGAAACGCAGTTGTGAAAACTTAAATCAGATGATGTGTGAGCCTTGTCATTATTGTGCAGGTGAAGGTGTTCTCAAATCTCGCAAAACCATATGTTATGAAATATTCCGTAAAATTTCACGTAGGGCAAAACGCCACAATAGTACAAATATTACCCTAACCGTTCACCCACGTATCGCCGACATGCTTCTTAAAGAAGAAGAAACTGTTATCAATGAGCTGGAAAATGATATCGGCAAACGCTTAAGTATTGTTGCCAATAACAAGTTTCATATCGAAAAATACGAAATTAACTGGGACAACTAATTCCCTTTATTTCAAAATTCAGTGAAATACTATGACACGATTCAATAGCAGACGTAAAAAGAAAGGTTCACCGTTTCCTTTTTATATTATAATTGTTCTCCTTCTTGCGGGAGCTGGAGCGTATGTTTTTTTAACCTTTTTCGAAGGTGAAAAACCATTAATTGTTGGAAATGATCTTCCTGCTTATATCGGAAAAAAGACCAACATAACGCTCACCATAAGTGATACCAAGAGTGGTCTCCGTTCAATGAAGATAGTAATTGTCCAGAACGGAAAAGAAAAAGATCTTTTCACAAAAGATTTCCCAAGAAAACAAAAAGATGGTTCAGGCGGAACTACCGGGGATGAGATTAGATTTTCTATAGACACTAACTCCTTGAAATTAAAAGAAGGTGAAGCTGTAATCCATGCAATAGCTACTGATTATTCATTGCGTGGTTTAATGAAAGGAAATGTCACTGAATGGTCCCATAATGTTATGATAGATACCAAACCACCTAAAGTTTCCATAATTCACAGTGAACGATACATTAAACCGGGTGGAGCTGGAATTGTTATTTACAGTGTAGATGACGCTGTAAAGCATGGTATTATGTTGAATAATAAATACCATCCCGGCTTTCCATTAACCGACGGATCCGATTCAAAATATATTGCCTACATTGCCCTTCCCTACTCTGCCGAAAAGATCTCACAAGCATATATATTTGCAAACGATATTTCAGGAAACAAAACCAGCAAATCTTTTGCTCCCTCATTAAGTAATCCCAGACATACAACAGACAAACTTTATGTAGGAGATGGTTTTCTCTCAAAAAAAATTCCTGAGTTTGAAAAACATTATCCCGAAATGGAAGGCGATATGCTCCAGAAATATCTCTACTCAAACCGCACTATTCGAAAATCGAACAATCAGAAGATATACGAGCAATGCCTGAACCCTGAGCAGAAACAACTTTGGGACGGGCGTTTTCTTCGTATGGCAGGAAGTAGAAAAGGCGATTTTGCCGATCATCGCACCTACTATTACAAGGGTGAAGTAATTGATAAACAGGTGCATTTAGGGATGGATATTGCTTCGACCAGGCATGCGGAAGTCAAGGCCGCCGGTACAGGAAAAGTTGTTTTCAGCGAATATCTTGGAATTTATGGTAATTCGGTGATACTTGATCATGGTCTGGGAGTATTCAGTCTCTATTCGCACTTAAGCCAGATTAATATTTCCCTGGATGATATACTCAACAAAGGAGATGTTCTGGGTAATTCCGGTACCAGCGGAATGGCGGGAGGAGATCACCTGCATTTCTCCATGCTGGTTAACGGAATTTTTGTAGATCCAAAGGAATGGTGGGATCAACGCTGGATAGATGTGACCATTGACGGGCCATTGGCTGATGCGAAGTTCTGATCTGCAGGGATTTTATTTTAAGACACTGCAAAAAAACATTTTTCTACAGTGTCTTACACCGGTGTTGAACGCTAAGCCGGTACTCTTTCAGTACCCTTGTGGGGGGTAGGCGCACTAAAAATGCTATCGACTCTAATCTTCCATTTCATAATCTGGTCCCCCACAAAGCTTACAGCGCAGTACAGGATCATCTTTGTCAAAAATATATTCCCATTTTTTTGCTCTTATTTCTTCCTCACGTTCACGTCCACAGGTTATACAAACCCAGATATCACCTTCTTCTGTCTCAAATAAATGCATACTCTTATCTCCTATATAAAAATAGTTATATGTTCATGTATCGGAAAATCAAAATTTCTATGGATATTTTCCCTATGTAAGTTATCAATTACCGAACACCTAATACCGAATACCTAATACCGAACACCTAATGTCAAAACCTACCCGATTACCAAAACTGTTATATAGCTACCTAGCGACAGAAATGCTGGCACCCTTCTTTGCCAGTTTTCTAGTTATTAACAGTGTTTTTTTTCTGGTAAAACTCATCCCTTTTCTCAATGTTGTACTTGAGCTTGAGATAAATTTTGCAGATTTTGTTCGTCTCTTTCTGTATCTGTTTCCTAACATGTTCCTCTACTCTATCCCCATGGCAGCAATGATGGGGGTAATCATTTCATTCACCAGGCTTTCTGCAGATACTGAAATTTCAGCCCTTAAAGCCAGTGGGATCAGTCTCTATCAAATGCTTCCTCCGGTTATCATCGTTTCTGCAGTCATAGCAATCCTTGCAGGGTATTTTTCAGCCACCTTAATTCCAAAGTCTGAAATAGCAATGAAACAACTCATGTTTCAAGTGGCCAAAGAAAAAATTGACAAAGGTATTAAGGAGCATCAATTCACAGAAGCCCTGGGAGATCTTGTAATCTATGTTGAAGCTATAGATAAAGAAAGTGGAAAATGGACCAATGTATGGGTCTCCGACATGCGAGGTCAGATAAACCCAATCATAACAATGGCCCAGTTTGGCACAATGGAGGCGCAGATAGACAATATGCTGGTCACCATAACTCTTGAGAATGGCAGCCTTCACCGACCAGATGATTTCAGGTCACAGATAATCAGCTTTAAAAAGTATACGATTAATATTCCACTACAGCCACCAACAATACTTGATGGTGAAGATGTTACCCGTCTGGATGTTTCTTCACTCACCATGGCACAATTGCAGGAATCCATAAAAATTGTTGGGCCTGATACCGCGAAAGGACGAGATATGCTGGTACAATACCATAAACGCATTGCCCTTCCTGTGGGATGCTTTATTTTAAGCCTCCTTGGGATGCCCCTCGGTTTGCAGGCAGGGCCAGGAAGAAGAGCTACCGGGGTGCCACTCGGACTCGCCTTTTTTATTCTGTACTACATCCTTTTTACAATGGGTAAAAATTTTGCAGTGGACAATGGCTATCCTGTTGGCCCTGCCATGTGGTTAGCAAACGGAATATTCTTTATTATCACTATTTACTTCATCAGGCAAACTGCCAATGAACATTCTATCATTCCTGATCCGATAAAAAATACTTTCGCATCGATTATTGACAAATGGATTACTCCAGGTTTGAAAAGGATACAATATAGTTTCAAGAAACCCTGATGTTGTAACTCCTTACAGGGTGCAGGTACTAAGGAATGGGAATTTCTACCCTTGCTTCCCCAATGGCCTTCTTTAACGCAGCAATATGCACATAACCGGCAAAATGGACAGGACTCTTTCCACTCACAGGGTCAAAGCCACTGGGATCTGCAGAACAAAAATACTGCACCTGCCTGGGAAGCCTTGTCAAAACATCCTCAACCTCACAACCAATATATTCCTGTAAAGCATCCTGCGTAGCGCCACATGGGGCGCCTCGCACTACAGAAATATCTAGAATTCGATTCCGTTCAAGTGTTACTTTATATTCAGGAAGTCCAAATTTCTCTCCATAAATACCAAGCTTATCACTCTTCCCGAGCCCGCAACATGTGAATGGCGTAAATCCGCCACCTTTTTTCCCTGGAGAAACAACAGGGATTCCCTTTTGTTCACAAATAGTTATCAGGTGGTGTGAAAGATCTGGATGTTTTAAATAATTTAACACCAGATCTGTTGTAAAATCATCATCAATAAATTCTTCAGGTTCTTCTATGAAGTCTGGAAGAAAATCATCAATCGATACTATTTTAGTGATCCTTATCGGGGTTCCATGATGCTGCACTCCTTCAATTTTCTGTTCTCCAGATCCCTGTTGTTGAAACACAAGTATCTCCATTGTCTATATCTCCAAAATAAGTTTCCCTGAAACATGATGCCCCAGGAGCAGAAGTTGTCAGTAACTGACGACTTAAGTAAGAAAAGTTCCCGAAGAAACTTTAATTTTCCGATACATATACTATCAATACAATTAAAATTCGGTTATATGAATATATTATTACATCTAACATTTCTTCCGAACATTAAGCGTTTGTCAGCCACAACCACCTTAACATAATCGTGGAGACAAGATTATTGTTTTTAGGAAGAACTTTCCTGTTTTTTTTACCCTGAGAATCCTTATGAAATTACCAAACGCTACGGAAATGCGTGGAATCGACAAAAGTGCAATCGAAGAATACCATATCCCAGGAATTGTTCTCATGGAGAATGCCGGTCTGGGTACTGTTCGAATGATGGAGCAGGAACTCGGAGATCCCGGAAACTCCTTTGCTCTTATCTTTATAGGACCTGGGAACAATGGAGGTGATGGACTGGTCATTGGCAGACACCTTCATCAAAGAGGCTGTAGGCCAATCTTCATTTTTCTTGTTGATCCCGATAAGCTTACTTCCGATGCTGCGGCCAATATGGCCATTGTCCGGAAATTAAAACTTCCCTACCACATCATAAATTCAAGTAATCGTGTACAGACACTACCAGTATTGTACAGGCAGTTTATCAATCAAGGATCATGTTATGCAATTGTTGATGCCATTTTCGGTACAGGGATTCGCAGACCTGTAACAGAACATTTTGCAGAAAGTATACAGTTTATTAATTACTCAGATTCTGTTCACAGTGTCCCTGTAATTGCTGTTGACATCCCATCTGGACTGAATGCTGACAATGGTAAAGTCCTTGGAAACAGTGTTCGTGCCAATTACACAGCAACCTATGGATGTAAAAAACCTGGTCATGTCCTTCATAATGGCCCCGAGTTTTGCGGAAAAATCCATATCATAGATATTGGTATCCCTCCTGAAGTTTTAGATCAAGCTCAAATTAATACCGTACTTCTCGACAACGAGACAGCAGCCACCATAATTGCACCATTAAAACGTGTCGATAATGTTCACAAGGGAACCCATGGACACCTTGCTGTTCTCGCCGGTTCCATAGGGAAAACCGGGGCAGCAATTCTTGCAGTAAAAGCTGCCTTGAGAACCGGCACAGGCCTTGTCAGTCTCTTCACGCCGAATACCCTCAATGCAATATACGAAAGTCGGTTGATAGAGGCAATGACCATTCCCCTTCCTTCATCCGTGTCTTTTTTAAATAATAATGATTTAGCATTTATAGAAGAAAGCCTGAAAGGGAAAAAAGCTGTTATTTTAGGGCCTGGGATAGGTTCAGCCCCTGCCACTTCAGAACTTGTATTGAGCCTATATGAAACCGTAAAACTTCCAATGGTTATAGATGCGGATGCATTAACTATCATAGCTGAAAATCGTTACAATCTGCCACCAGCAGCCGGCCCGCGAATTTTCACTCCTCATCCCGGAGAAATGTCACATCTCCTTGGGTGCAGTGTCGAAAAACTTCAGGACAGTCGGATAAAAGGCACCGAAACAGCCTGCAAATTTTTCAGTAGAGATCGTAAAGACTGTATTATGATCCTAAAAGGTGCGGGAACGATAGTTACTTCATCAGGAGGAATTACCTATATCAATACCAGTGGCAACCCAGGTATGGCAACGGGCGGCATGGGCGATGTTCTCGCTGGTATTATCGGAGCGTTGCTTTGTCAAAATTTAAGCCCTGAAGAGGCATCTGCGGCCGGAGTATATCTCCATGGAATGGCAGGTGACAAGCTATATGACCAAAATGGTTTTGGATATACCGCGACAGAACTTGGAGACAAGATACCTCTATGCCTTTCCAGTCTGCTGAAAAACAAATCCATTTAAAGCCTTTTCAAATCAGGCGGTAGTCACTTTTTCTTTATTTGCAAAATGACATTTCTTAATTTCGATGGCAAGAGCAGTTTCATCAAGATTAGCCGAGAGCTTATCTCGTTCAAAGGAACCATCAACCATGGTTTTTTGGAGGCAATGACTCGGATTTAAAATAAAACAAGTTCCTTTTTCCTGCAAAATACGCTCCATGCCATTTTTCCCGTCGGCAGTTGAACCCGAAAGAAGAATTCCAGTCGCTCTGGTTTTCATAAGTGATGCCACCGATATCATAAGTGTATCTATTACATCGATATATTTTTTTTTATCTGTTTCTTTATCATCCATCTGCAAGGTAAAATGCCCTGAATATGGTGACACCTGTACATGTTCGTCTCCAGAAAACAGGTAACAGCAACCCCCTTCAAGGATTGTTCCGTTTTGGCCAAAGATAACCTCAATGTCACAGATAGCATCAAGATACTTTACAAATGACTGAACATATTTGGGTCTATCAAGAATCACAATGCACAGTGCGCCGCCCATTTCCGGATTTAGCTCAGGAATAATTTTCAGGAGATTCGAATAACCTGAGTCTCCTGTACCGATAACAGTTATATAGTTTATTCGCCTGTATCGCTTGTCCCTATACAAAAAAATCTCATCACCACAATCTCTGCACTTTATAGCATCATTTCCAAGAGGTACATTCTCAACTACCTGTCGTGTTCCGCATTCTTCACAAAAAATTACTTCTTCATACTTATTCTGGAGTGCTCCTGTTTCAGATCCCTGCTGCATTGGATTAATTGATTTAACTATAATTTTCGAAGCATTATAGATTGTTTTCAACACCAGTTTACTGTGCGCCGCCCCATCCATTCCTCTGAAGAAACTGTTTTTTGAAATAAAATCGACTGCACCATATTTTAATGCATCGAAACATCGAGCTGTTCCTCGTTTGCTTAACGAGGAAAGCATAATAGTTGGCGTGGGCATATGAATCATCAGATGTTGCAAGGTGGTCATCCCATCCATGGTGGGCATTTCCATATCAAGCAAAATCACATCCGGCCTATTCTTTAAAATCATCTCTAAAGCCTGGATGCCATTCGTTGCTTCACCAATGATTTCGATGTCCTCTCTTTGAGAAAGCGTGCCTCGCAATACTTTGCGTAAAACCCACGAATCATCAACAATAAGCAGTTTTATGGGTGATCCATTTTGGATACTACTTTGTTTCATAGTTCTTAAAAAACTGTGTAAAATTTACGTTTTGGATGGTGAATAAGAACAGATAAATTATTTTATTATTATAGCACCAAACACTGAACCAAGGTCAACGTTTCCCTGACAAAAACAAAGATTATTTTTTGTATAGTTCGTGCCTGGCAATATATTCTCTCACTTCTTCTGGAATCAGCTTATTGACAGCTTTATTCCTAGCTATAAGTTTACGAATGTTTGACGAGGAAACTACAGGAAGCGAATGAACCGATGTATAAATAATTTTATTATATTTGCTGTTATACCATGCCGTATCGTTTTTAGTATATTCAAGCTGCTTAAAAAGTGCGTGGAGCTTTTTGTTTTTATTTCCGCTTCTGGTAAACACGATAAAATGACAGGTTTTAAGAACATTTCTGTATTGTTTCCAAGATTGGATATCCAAAAATGCATCCGCTCCGGTAATAAAATACAATTCAACTTCTCCAGCAGAATGTAATTGTAAATACTTCAGGGTATCAATTGTATAAGAAGGCTTTGGCAGGAGTTGTTCGATACTGGACACGTGGAGGGCAGGATAAGCCTCGACAGCTGCGGTCAGCATGGCAAATCTGTGGTAAAAGGGCGTTATTACTTTATGTTGTTTATGGGGTGGAACAGCTGCGGGAAGCAGTACAATCTCGGAGAGACCACAAAGTTTCCCTGCAGCCTCAGCCAGAGCAAGATGGCCGCAATGAACAGGATCAAAAGTACCGCCCAGAATACCAGTTTTACGAATCAAGTCCTGACCTGCCCCTGTCCGTAAACGATAAATTTCCTGGTGGTCAGTTCTTCAAGCCCCATTGGTCCATAGGCGTGAAGCTTTGTGGTGCTAATCCCTATTTCCGTTCCAAGACCCAGCTCACCGCCATCATTAAATCTGGTTGAAGTGTTCACCATCACAGCAGACGCATCCACTTCATTTAAAAAACGCTGAACGTTAGTGTAATTTTCTGAGATTATTATTTCTGTGTGCTGAGATCCATATTTATCTATATATGAGCAGGCTTCATTCATATCCCCGACAACCTTGACACAGAGAATAAGATCAAGGAATTCTGTTCCCCAGTCACTATCCATAGCAGGAGCAATGTCAGATACAATACTTACGGACTTTGCACATCCAAGCATCTTAACGCCATGACGTTTCAATTCTTCTGCAAGTTCAGGAAGGTACTCGTCTGCAATATCCTTGTGGATAAGAAGCCCTTCCAGAGCATTACAAACACCGGGTCTCTGTGCCTTTGAATTAATAATTACAGGAGTAGCAAGACTAAGGTCAGCATCACAATCCACATAAATATGACACACCCCTTTGTAATGTTTCAAAACTGGTATTCTTGAGGTTTCGGATACAAAACGAATAAGCCCTTCTCCGCCACGTGGAATAATAAGATCAATATATTCTTCCTGATGGAGCATAATATTTACAGCTGCACGATCGGTCACAGGAATTACCTGGATGGCAGCAGCAGCGATCCCCTCACTTTCAAGGACTTCTTGAAGAACGGATGCCAAAGCCCGGTTTGAATGAATGGCTTCAGAGCCACCACGCAAAATAATTGCATTCCCTGCCTTTAAACACAGTGCAGCAGCATCAACGGTTACATTAGGGCGTGATTCATAAATCATCCCAATAACACCTAAAGGAATACGCATACGGCCAACTAGCAAGCCATTGGGTCGCTTAAGCATTTTTTCGATTTCTCCGACAGGATCTGGAAGTGCAGCAACCTCTGCAAGCCCTGTCATCATAGATGCGATGACCTTGTCTGAAAGCTCGAGCCGGTCAAGCATGGCAGGGGAAAGCCCTTTTTCTTTACCAGCTGCAAGATCCTTTGCATTTTCAGCTTGGATATATTCTCTTTTGGCATCGATCCCTGCGGCCATGCGAAGAAGGACATTGTTTTTTGCTGTAGTTGAAAGGCTTACAAGTGTTCTTGCAGCTTTTTTTGCCCGAACAGCCATGTCCTTAATATCTTTTTCCAGATTGCTCATTTGCTTCCTCGTTGTCCTATAACAAAACTAAATTATCCCTATGGATAATCTCATCATAATCCTTAGTTCCTATCAGATCAGCAATATCTTGTGAATGATGCTGTTTTACGGTGTTCACATCTTTGGAACTGTAATTAACCAAACCGGCAGCAATGACATTCCCATCACTATCAATACAGTGGACAGCGTCCCCTACGTCAAAATCGCCGCGCACTTCAACGATCCCTGAGGGAAGAAGACTACACCCTCTGTTGGATACTGCTTTACTTGCACCATCATCAAGTACCAGAACCCCTTTCGGGTGCAGTACATTAGCAATCCATTGTTTGCGTGATTTGATTTTTTCAGGTGCTGGAAGAAAGAACGTGCCTATCATTTCACCGCTGAATAGCTGCTGCAGAATTGTCTCTTCCCGACCAGGTCCTATAAAAGCTGAGCCACCACCATTGGAAACCATTTTTGCAGCACGAATCTTTGACTGCATACCACCAGTTCCCAATGCACTTTTCACATTCCCAGCCATTGCTTCAATTTCTTTTGTAACAGCCGATACGGTATAAACCGGTTTTGCAGTGGGATCAGTCTGAGGATTACCTGTGTACAAACCAACGACATCGGTGAGGCAAATAAACATATCCGCTTCAATAAGATTTGCAATTAAGGCTGCAAGAGTATCGTTGTCACCGAAACGAAGCTCATCCACCGCAACGGTGTCATTTTCGTTTAAAATTGGGATTGTATTAAAACGAAAAAGGGCAAGAATAGTATTTCTGACACGCAAATACCGTTTTCTGTCAGCAAGGTCTGAATGAGTCAACAAAATCTGAGCCACTGCCTGTCCACTTTCTGCAAAAGCAGTGACATAAGACTGCATAAGGCTTGGCTGACCAATGGCAGCAAGAGCCTGCTTTTCAACAAGTCCTATTTCTATATTGTCATTAATTGTGATTTTTCGTTTGCCGGCAGCCACAGCTCCTGAGCTTACAAGGATCACCTCTCTGCCACTTTTTTTTAAAAAAGTAAGTTCCTTTGCAATATTTTGAATAACACTTTCATCAATCCCGTTCTCATCGGTAAGCACAGCTGATCCGACTTTGACGACAATTCGTTTTGCCTTGTCAAAATAGCTTTGCCTCAGATAAAGGCCATCTTCATGACTGATACCTTTTTTCTTATAGCCCATTCGTTCTTTTATAATAAAGTCTTATCGTTATCATTCACGTCACTTTCTGAAGCGATGGTGATTGGGTTATTCAATTCATCAAGAATATCTGCGATGGTACCTTTTAATTGCTCTATCCCCTCACCCGTAAGCCCGGAAATAGCTGCCACCTGCAAGCCTTTCTCCTGCAGAGTGTTCGTAAGTGCTTCGAGTTCTTCGACTTCAGCAATATCCACTTTGTTAAGAACAACTAAGGTTGTTCTCTCCAGCAGTTCTTCTTTGTATGCCTTGAGTTCATTCTCAACCACCATGAAATCTTCTATTGCCTGTTCACTTGAAGCATCAAGGATATGAAGAAGAACCCTGGTTCTTTCTATATGGCGCAGGAATTTAAAACCAAGCCCGATTCCCTCATGTGCTCCTTCAATTAACCCTGGTATGTCGGCAATAATACAAGACTCCATATGATCAAGATGGAGTACTCCAAGCTGAGGCTCAAGGGTAGTAAATGGGTAACTTGCCACCTTGGGATTCGCTGCAGACAATTGAGACAGAAGCGTTGATTTCCCAGCATTTGGCAGACCAACAAGCCCGACATCGGCAATCAGTTTCAGCTCTACATAAAGCCAGATTGCCTCGCCTTCTTCACCTTTTGTTGCTACGCGTGGAGTTCTGTTGGTGCCGGAAGCAAAATGAGGATTTCCAAGTCCCCCTTTTCCTCCACGAGCAGCAATGTATTGTTCCCCTTCATTACGAAGATCGGCTAGTACTTCACCTGTTTCACTATCTTTTATGATCGATCCCACGGGTACAGTCATATAACAATCCTTCCCCTTGCGCCCATGCATATCCTTCCCTTTGCCATGCACTCCACGTTCAGCCTTAAAATGAGAACGATGCCGGAAATCAATCAACGAATGTAGCCTGGTGGAGCATTCTATAATTACATTACCGCCCCTGCCACCGTCCCCGCCGTTTGGCCCGCCGCGTGGAACATACTTCTCCCTTCGAAAACTGATACAACCGTTTCCGCCATCACCTGCATTAACGTTAAATTTTGCCTGGTCGATAAAAGCCATGATATTTAAATTAGAGTTAATTTAGCAAAAAAAAAGCCCGACCTTCAAAAACTGCTTGAGGTCGAGCTGAAACTTCCCGCTTAATGTACAAAGGCTTTAAGCAGGATAAAAAAAAGATCAGGCAACCCGACAAATCAGGCTGGCGGATACACACTGACTCTTTTCTTCTTTTGTCCAAAATTTTCAAAGGTAACAACTCCGTCTACTTTGGCAAAGAGTGTATAATCTCTTCCACAACCAACATTTGTTCCGGGAAAAATTTTTGTCCCCAGTTGCCGTACAATAATGGTTCCAGCTGTGATGTTTTCACCACCATAACGCTTTACTCCACGCCTTTGCCCTTTACTATCGCGACCATTTCTTGAGCTACCGCCCGCTTTCTTATGTGCCATCTTAAACTCCTTGTCATCAATCCCAAAATAAGGAATCGATGTTTATGAGATCTGTATGAGATCCTATTTAATCAGGCGTTAATTTCCTGAATCTTTAGAGCAGTATACATCTGACGATGTCCTTTTCTTAATCTATAGCCCTTACGACGTTTTTTCTTGAAAATAATCACTTTCTTAGCCTTTCCCTGCTCAGCAATTTTGGCAACTACTTTTGCATTTTCTACAACTGGACTGCCTACCTGAACATTCTCGCCATCTACTACCATCAACACATCGGTCAATTCTACGGTGTCACCAACATTACCTTCAAGTTTTTCAACTCGAAGCTGATCGCCACTGGCAACCTGATACTGTTTTCCACCGGTTTTTACTATTGCATACATTCGTGGGTCCTCGTAATATGTACTACTACAATTAATGTCTATAAGTTAACATGAGAAACACATGAATAAACCCTTTCGTGACCTAAATGTCAACACTTTTAAGAGATTAACTATCAGAAACCAGAAGCCAGAGGACAGAAGCCAGATTAGTTAGGTGCTACGCACTAAATTGTTTTGATTAGTTGCCTGTTTTTTAAGTTCTATAAAATTAAACCAGAGAAAGAATTAGGAAACCACAAAGAACCTTCATAACCTACAGCCTCTGGCTGCAAACTATTCTGGTTTCTGGCTTCTGGTTTCTGGTTTCTGACTTTCTGGCTTCTGATTTGCCGGAAGCCCAAATGGCGACGAAGAGTTTCTCAATAAACAGTGGGAAAAAATAAAATCTGAGGAAAAGCAAAAAAAATAAATTGACACAATCTTTCACACAAGGTATTTTTTAATATTTTTCACTAGAGATACGTTGATAAATGTATTTCTGTTTTACATTGAGTAGAACAGAACCTCTTCGCTCTTACGATCAATAGTAAGGGCCAACCACCGGAGAATTTTTCTCCATATCATGAGTCCACGAGGAGGAACTTATGCGCAGGTATGAAACGATTTACATTCTTCGCCCTACAATGAGCGAAGATGAGGTCAATGCAACAATTGAGACCACGAACACGATTTTGAATAATGATGGCGGTCAAATACTTTCCCTCGACAAATGGGGAATTCGCACCTTGGCCTATCTTATTCAAAATGAAACCCAAGGATATTACGTTTTCTGTGATTATGCCACAGAACCTGGAAATGTTACTGAAATGGAACGTAAATTCAGAATCGATGAATCAGTCATGAAATATATGACAATTAAAACTTCTGATTCAATTGATGCTGAAGGTATTACTGCTGCCCGAGGTGAATATGAAGCCGCAGTTGCTGCTGTTGCCGAGGCAGAAGCTAAAGCAGAAGCAGAAGCGGAAGCTGCTAAACAGGATACAAAGCAGAGTGATTCCAAACCGGAAATCACAAAAGACGCCGAAACTCCTAAAGCTGAAGTAGCAACTGAGGTAGCAACCGAAGCCAGTGAAGCGACCGAAACCAAAAGTGACTGATACCACATTCCATTCAGGAGATTATCATGCCCCCTAAGAAAAGAATATTTCAAAGAAAAAGAGTTTGTCGTTTCTGTACAGACAAAGAAATGAGCGTCGACTATAAAGATCCAAAAACTCTTCGTAACTTTGTTACTGAGCGTGGTAAAATTATTCCACGGCGTATTTATGGAACCTGTGCTTCTCATCAGAGACAACTCTGTGAAGCTATTAAGCGTGCTCGTCAGATCGCACTGCTTCCTTACTCAGGCACCACCCAAAGGTGATCAGTTTCATTGATTTTATTGAAGTTATTGAGGTGACAAGCCAGTGAACATGGACAATGAGAAGGCTGATGATACAAAATATGTTCAGCATATTTTACTTGTCACTGTGGTTATTCTTCTTCCTGGTTTACTAGGAGCCATTTTTGGATGGGTACATGCGTTCCTTCCTCTTTTGATTTTTTACTATCTTAGACGATACGGCAAAATCAAAGGGAAAAAATACATCCTGGTTGGATGTGTGCTTGCATGTGTCGCAGGCATTGCGTTCCAGATGCTTGGGCCGTTACTGCTTGCGCTAACCTTAATACCCATGGGGTTCATACTTGCAGATTCCGTCGAAAACGGAGACTCCATAGCCCTGGCCGGTATAAAAGGAACACTTGCACTTGCGGGATCGTGGGTGCTTGTTACATCTGTTCTCACTTTTGGACTTGAGCACCATCCATATACTCTTTTGATTAGTTCATTTAATCAGGGAATGGATGAAGCGATCAAATATTATAAGCTAAACAATTCTGTACCAGCTGAGACCCTGTTTTTTCTCGAACAGACTTTTGATCAAATGAAGATTTGGATTCCCAAAGTAATGCCAGGCATATTAGCCTGTATTACCCTTTTGATTACCTGGCTTACAATGGCAATCGGGAATCGAATGCTTCACAAAAATACCGGATCAGGACCTTGGCCGGCATACAGGTACTGGGTATTACCGGAAAAATTAGTCTGGGTTTTAATTGGTTCTGCAATTTTTGTCATGCTGCCTATGGAATCAAGCAGAACCATCGGAATAAATGTTCTGATGATTAGCGGTCTCTTATATTGCTTTCAAGGCATTGCAATTATGATTTTCTATTTTTCGAAATGGAGTGTACCTTTATTTTTGCGTACCTTGATTTATGTACTTCTCTTCTTCCAAACTTTTGGAGTGATTGTTCTTGGAATTCTTGGAGTAGTAGATGTCTGGACCGACATTAGACGATTAAACAAAACTGAGCAGGAAACTGATTCATAGGAACGGGAACGAAATAAGATGTTCAAGTTATTTCGTGTACGTTCCATGGGGTACTTACTGCGTTAGATACATTACATCCTTTGCAATAGCATGGGTTGTTATACGAATGAAGTTAAGGAGATTACAATGGAAGTTATATTAAAAGAAACAATTGACACGCTTGGAAGAGAAGGCGATATCGTTAAGGTAAAAGCCGGATACGGTCGTAATTATCTTCTCCCACAGCAAAAGGCGGTTGCTGCAACTCCTGCCAATGTAACTGTTTTTGAGAAAAATCAGGCTGAGATCCAGGCTCGCATTGAAAAAGATACCAAGGCAGCCGAAGCACTTGCCAAAAAGCTGGCAGGAACTACCCTCAGCATTGCCATGCTCACAGGAGGTGAGGACAGACTTTTTGGTTCTGTTACTTCAAGTGATATAGCCAATAAGCTAGCTGAAGACACAAGTGTTGAAATAGATAAGAAAAACATTCTCCTCCAGGAGCCCATTAAAGAGCTTGGAGAAAACCGTGTAACAATTAAAGTAGGCTTTCAAACTACTGTGGACATCACTGTAGCAGTTGTTCCCCTTGTTGAAACAGAAGAAGCCTGAGCAGTAACTGTTTGAATAGTTTTCTTTTTTGCTAATTATCATTAATCTATTAGCAAAACACCAGCACACTGTCAGGGTTTTCATACCCTGCACAGTGTGTTGTCATTTGTACTATCAATTTAATGTATCGGAAAATTAAATTTTCTGCAGGGATTCTACCTAGATAAATAGTCAGTTACCGAATACCTAATACCGATTACCGATTACTTACTGCCCACAGGGCATCATTTCACACGACTCAGTAATGAATTCACCCTCACCAGATTCACCATCGGTTGCAGCCGTTGCCGGAAGGATACCACCCCAGAATGTCGAAGCTGAACAATCTGTTCTTGGCACCATACTCCTTGCCGACCATTCGCTCTCGGCAGTCCTTGAGTTGCTTGTAAGTGACGATTTTTATAAAGATAATCACAAGCTGATTTTTGAAGCTATGATTGTACTTTTTGAAAAAAACGAACCACAGGACATCATTACAGTTTCAAATCATTTAAAGAATAAAAACTGTCTCGAAGCAGCTGGAGGAGTTGGATATCTTGCGACCCTTACCTCCATTGTTCCTGTAACATCCAATCTCACTTATTATGCCAAAATTATCCGTCAAAAAGCGGTTCTGCGAAACCTCATAGCTGTAAATACCGAGATTGCCAGCCGCTGTTATGAAGAGCAGGGAGATATTGACATCCTGGTTGATGAAGCAGAACAGGCCATTTTTGAAATAGCACGGAGTAAATCCAATCAAAGCTTTACACCATTAAAAAGCATTATCCCCGAAGCCTTTGAAACCGTCGAACAACTCTTTAAGCGAAAAGAAATGATCACCGGAGTCCCTACCGGATTCGCTGAACTTGACAAAATGACTGCCGGTTTCCAACCCTCGGATCTTATTATTCTTGCAGGCCGCCCATCCATGGGTAAAACTGCTCTTGCAATGAATATCGCTCAGAATGCTGCGTTTATCGACAAGACTGGAGTAGCCATATTCAGTCTTGAGATGTCAAAGGAACAGCTGGCCATGCGGCTACTCTGTTCAGTAGGTCGCATAGATTCTCAAAGAGTTCGTACAGGAAAACTGCACGAAGACGATTGGCCAAAACTTATCCGTGCAGTTGGTATGCTAACCGAAGCTCCCATGTTTATAGATGACACCCCGGCAATTTCTGTGCTGGAAATGCGTGCCAAGGTTCGTCGTCTCGCAGCCCAACACCCACTTGGAATGGTTATTGTAGATTACCTGCAACTTATGCGCGGTAGAAATTCAATAGAAAACAGAACCCAGGAAATCAGTGAGATTTCAAGATCATTAAAAGCCATGGCCAAGGAACTTAAAGTTCCTGTTATTGCACTCTCACAGCTTAACAGAAGTTTAGAGAGCAGAACTGACAAACGACCAATGATGTCTGATCTTCGTGAATCTGGAGCTATTGAGCAGGATGCTGATGTAATCTGTTTTATCTATCGAGACGAAGTGTACAATAAGGCTGCCGACAACCCCAATATCGGTATTTCTGAGATCATCATCGGCAAACAGAGAAACGGCCCCACAGGCACAGTCAAATTGACATTCCTTAAAGAGTTCACTATGTTTGAAAATCTCAGCGGTTATGATGAACCCGCTGGTTTTCAGTCTGAAGAATAATACGTCAGTTATTCGTAACTGAACACTGATAACTTCTCTCCCCACAAATTCGACAAGAAAAAAGAGGCCGACCCCTTATGTGTGCACAAGAGACACAGGAAATATTCTACGATTTCAAGACCATTGAAGAAAAATGGCAGAACCGCTGGCTGAGTGATGCAACCTACAGGGTAAGCGCCGATAGTGAAAAAAAGAAATATTATGTACTCGAAATGTTTCCCTATCCATCCGGCCGGATACATATGGGCCATGTGCGGAATTATTCCATCGGTGATGTGGTAGCCCGCTATAAACGCTTTCGCGGCTTTAATGTTTTACATCCCATGGGCTGGGATTCTTTTGGCTTACCAGCCGAGAATGCAGCCATTAAAAACAATACCCACCCTGCCCGCTGGACCTATGAAAATATCGATTATATGCGTAATCAGTTGCGACAACTTGGTCTTTCCTATGATTGGGATAGAGAAGTAGCCACCTGTAACCCTGAATATTACCGATGGGAACAACAGATTTTCCTTGAGATGTATGAGAAAGATCTGGTGTATCAAAAAACCACAACTGTAAACTGGTGCGAATCCTGCCATACCGTCCTTGCCAATGAACAGGTGATTGACGGTACCTGCTGGCGTTGCGATGAACTCGTTGAAGCCAGAAAAATGAATGGCTGGTTTTTCAAAATCACAGATTATGCTGAAGAACTTCTCGATGGTCTTGATACACTAAGTGGATGGCCCAGCAAAGTTGTTACTATGCAGCGTAATTGGATTGGTAAATCCACTGGTCTGCAAACTGATTTTGAGATTGAAGGCATGCGTGAAAAACTCTCAATCTTCACCACCAGACCAGATACCATCTTTGGTGTTACCTTTATGTCCATTGCGCCTGAACACCCTTTGCTTGACCTGCTGTTAAAGAATAATCCCAGAGAAAGTGAAATAAGAGAATTTACTGCACGAATTATCACGGAAAAACAACAGCAATCCAATCAGGATCTAACTGAAAAAGAGGGTATTGATACCGGATGCTGCTGCATCAACCCTTTTAATGGTGATACGATTCCTATTTATGTCGCAAACTTTGTCCTCATGGGCTATGGAACCGGCGCAGTCATGGCGGTTCCTGCCCATGACCCGCGAGATTTTGAGTTTGCAAAAAAATATAAGCTTCCCATTAAGATTGTTGTTGTCCCGATGGATAGCGAATTAGATGCTAACACCATGGAGGAAGCTTCCACATCCCAGGGACTCTTGGGAAATTCCGGTAGTTTTACAGGGATGGAATCGGATAAGGCTCAACAGGCAATCATTGACTTTGCTAAATCCGAAGGTTTTGGTGATGCTCACATCACCTATCGTCTACGAGACTGGGGAATATCCAGACAACGCTATTGGGGCGCTCCAATTCCGATGGTTCAATGTGATAGCTGCGGAGTACAGCCAGTACCCGTGGAACAATTACCTGTTACGCTTCCTGAAGATAGAGAATCTCAGCAAAATGATTGCGCTCCTCTTCACCAGCGAAACTCTTTCCTTGAAACCAGCTGTCCAAAATGTGGTGGAAAGGCCAAAAGAGAAACCGACACCATGGATACTTTTGTTGAATCATCATGGTATTTTGCACGTTATGCAAGCCCGCGCTTTACAGACTCTCCGCTAAACCGGGAAGAAGCAACTCACTGGCTGCCAGTCGACCAATATATTGGAGGAGTTGAACATGCAATTCTCCATCTTCTTTACTCACGTTTTTTTACAAAAGTTCTTCGTGATCTGGGCTACCTTGACATTGATGAACCCTTTACCAATCTCCTTACCCAGGGAATGGTTATCAAAGATGGTTCAAAAATGTCTAAATCCAAGGGAAATGTTGTAGATCCCAGTGATTTAATCAGTGAATATGGTGCGGACACCACAAGACTCTTTTCCCTTTTTGCTGCACCTCCTGAGAAAGATCTTGAATGGAACCCTAAGGGTGTTGAAGGCTGCCACAGGTTTCTAAACCGGATTTTCCGCTTTGTGCAAGCTCATAAATCCAGTATTTCAGAAGGTGGAAATATAGCATCTGCCAGCTTAAATCAATCTGAACGTGAGCTGCATCGAAAAACCCATCAGACGATTAAAAAGGTTACCAATGATATCGAACATAACTTTCATTTCAACACTGCCATCAGCGCTGTAATGGAACTTTTTAATACCTTATCAAGTCTTAGTGGCAGTAACAAAAAGGAAAATATTTCAAGTCCTGTTATGAGTGAAGCAATTGACTCTATTCTTGTTCTCTTAAGTCCCATGGTTCCCCATTTTTGTTCTGAGCTTTGGACAACAAGCCATGGAGATTACGATTCAATTGAGAATACGCCATGGCCCACCTGGGATGAAGAAGCTGCAAGAGAAGATGAATTAACAATTGTTATTCAGGTACGAGGTAAAGTTCGCTCAAGGCTCCAAGTTCCTGCTAATATTGACGATGCTGCTCTTGAGGAAATGGCATTGAAAGATGAGAATGTACTAAAATTTATTGGCACGCAAACCATCAAAAAAGTTATTGTCGTTAAGAAGAAACTTGTTAATATTGTGATTTGAAGATTACATAATCGATAAATATGTGGTTACTAACATATTACTCAACTCAGCCATTGCGGAGCAGCCAATTGAAAATAAGGAAAATTATATTCCCTTCCATACTTCTCGTCGTTTTTCTTTTTGCATCCTGCGGCTATCGTAACCCTTATGTTTATACGGGTCCTGATCGTGATTTGTACATAACCACATGGCACAACCGAACTAATGCACTGCTGCTTGATGCTAAAATATATCAGTCTCTGGTACGCTGGTATCAAAAGTCCGGGTCCATAAAAGTAATCCGGCAAAAAGAAGGCGCACAACTCATCCTTGCAGGTGAGATTATTTCCATCGATCTGCCAAGCCTCGCTTACGGTGCAGGAAATGATGCAACTGAGGTTAAAATCCTGCTCACTGTTCGGTATATCTTGAAAGATATAGAGAGTGGAAAGGTACTTATGGAAGTCGGTAAGGAAGTGTGGAGTGAAGAGTACAAGGTGGGAAGCAGTTCATCTGAAAGTTCTGATAATGAAAAAGAGGCACTCAAAGAAATAATTGATGATCTTTCAGAGAAAATCTATATTAAAACGTTAAATATACTTTCCACGCAGAGGTAGCTAAGGGGATATCAGAAACCAGAAGCCAGAGGACAGAATCCAGATTAGTTAGGTGCTACGCACTAAATCGTTCTGATTAGGAACGAGGCTTAAATAACTTGAACAAAGTCGCGCTCAAGTTTAGGTCAGGCCTGAAGATGAGATGCGAATGTTCAAGTTATTTAGTGCGGCCGGGCAAGGTCGTGTATTCCAACGGGCGGAAGTCCCGTTCCGGCAAGGCAGGCCAGTCACCGGATAGAGAACTTTGGGCCGGCGGGAGTAATTCCAAAGGTTAAGCACAGAGGGATCAAGACAGCAGGCCGTAAGCGAAAGTTGAACGGATTGAGCCTCGAAAGTTGTAAACGAGAAGGACGACGCAGTTAAATATGTGGAAGTCTCAATAATGCAGTGCATACTGGCAAGTGCTGCATTGCTTCTCCGGGGTCGAAGACGATGGCATGTTGGATACAGGGAATACACGGCAACCCAGGGAGACCCTACAGACCCTACAGAGTCTCTGAAGGAAAGAGTAAGGATGGGACAAGTGATAACAAAGCGAGAACCAACCGAAGCTCTGTAGGGAGTCGGACAATGGCGTAGTACTGATGAGGCCGGGTAATGCCGGAAGAGGAAAGGCCATTGCAACAGTAACAGTGTGACGGAGAAATACACATCATGCACAGTAATGAAGAAAGTGTAGCAACGAAACTGAAACGCATAGCAGAGAGTGGTAGTTTCTCTGTGAAGTGTGCTGTTGAGGAGCCGTGTGCGTAAATAGCGCAAGCACGGTTCTGTGAGGGGCTTGATTTCATCAGATTGCTGAGAAAGACGACGGGTGTAGCACGTAGTAGTCGCGTGCGACGAGGCGTTTTGAAGATACATGGTAACCATCTGACTTTCTGAGATGATATGGTGAAATCGGTCTACTCGACCGCCTCGCTCCTTAGTTGCCTGTTTTTTAAGTTCTATAAAATTAAATCAGAGAAAGAATTCGGAAACCACAAAGAACCTTCATAGCCTACCGCCTCTGGCTGCAAACTATTCTGGTTTCTGGCCTCTGATTTGCCCCCCCCCCAGCGGAGAGAAACCAACACGATTACCTAAATG
>JAFLJO010000146.1 GCA_022712975.1 Desulfocapsa sp. | reverse complement strand
AAAAAGAAAACAAAATTTGAGTGTGGTGGCTGCACCGGTATTATCCGTTTTGAATTTAAAAAAGAAAAAGAATTCGCAACCATCCAGATGAAACTTCTTGCCGCTGCCGAGCGGCGTGAAAAGTTGAAATCAACCGGCCGTTATGCCGGTCTTCTCCGTACCATTGATATCTTCCAGCCACTATCTGATGATGACCTCCTTGATCTTGCGACCCTACTGGTTTTCGAGAATTACAACTGGGGGTTTCCTATTATCCAGAAGGGTGACTCCGCTTCAAGTCTCTTTATTATTATCTCCGGCAAAGTGGAAGTTTTGGATGAGGATGGGGTGACACTTGCTGAAATGGGGCGTGGTAATGTTTTTGGAGAGATGAGCCTTTTATCAGGGGATTGTGTTACCACAACAATCATGGCCATGGAACCCTGCCAGATTGCATGTCTTAGTCAGAAGAATTTTCGTCATGTTTTAAACCGATTTCCAACCCTCCAGGTGTTTTTCTATAAACTTCTGGTGAGCCGCATTACTACCATCAACGACCAGCGTGCTGAAGAATTATCTTCTGGAATGGTAGGACAGCTTGCAGATATTCCTCCCCTTGAACTGTGTCAAATGATCAATTCAAACCAGAAAACCGGCCGCTTAAAACTGGAAGTCGGGGAGAACAAAGCGACCCTTTTATTTAATGAGGGGGAACTAGTGTTTGCGACCTACAACTCAAAGGATGGCCGTGAAGCCTTTTATGATATTCTGGCCATCAATAATGGGCGGTTCAAGTTTGTTTATGGTTTGACTAAGCGTGATGCTGAGCTTGACATTCTTGGAGGATTTATGGGAATGCTTATGGAAGGAATGAAGAGAATTGATGATGGATAATGGTAAAGGTACTTATACCCTCAAGGGGATACTGAAAAGAGTGCCGGCTTACCATTCAACATCGGTGTTTGTTATTACAGAAGCTTATAGTACGTTTTACTAATATTAATTAAGGAGTATCAAAATGAAAAAGAAAATGGAAAAAGCCTTAAACAAACAAGTGAATGCAGAGATGTATTCCAGTTATCTCTATCTGTCAATGGAGTCCTATTTTCAGTCAATCAGTCTTACAGGATGTGCTAAATGGATGCGCAGCCAGGTGCAGGAAGAGATGTTCCATGGTATGAAAATCTATGATTATGTTCATGAACGTGGCGGGCGTGCTGAGTTTGAGGCCATTGCCAAACCACAAACTCAGTGGGATTCACCACTTGATGCATTTGAGCATATTCTCGCCCACGAAGAAGGGGTGACGGAACTTATTAATAATCTGATTGATGTGGCACTTGATGTGCGTGATCATGCCACAAAGGCTTTTTTGGATTGGTTTATCACTGAGCAGGTTGAAGAAGAGGCCACAGTTGGTGGAATAGTCGACAGGCTTCGTTTAATCGGCGATGACTCCAGTGGTTTATTTATGCTTGATTCCGAACTCTCCAAACGGGTATTTACCATGCCTGTTAAATAGTTCAGTGGTGACCTTGCCATTATAGTCTGTATGTTTACTGTCTTGCTGATAATGATTGTTGTTTGATGGAGGCATGTTGATGAACAGAAAAATTAAAAAAAAGGTTCTTGCACTTCTGGCTGAGGGAGATCTTGGCAAAAGTCTTAGAGAACTCGCAAAATATGATGAACATGGGCTGGTGAATCCACTTTTTTCAGCCTTGTACCGTCCTGAAGAAATGCTTCGCTGGCATACAGTAACTGTGTTTGGCGAGGTGCTCGCACGACTTGCAAATAAGGATATGGAGGCAGCGCGGATTATTATGCGACGCTATATCTGGAGCCTTAATGATGAGTCTGGTGGTATCGGATGGGGAGCACCGGAGGCCATGGCAGAGGCAATGTGTCATCATGATGGACTCTGTGATGAATATCTGCATATGTTGATTTCCTATATACGTCCTGACGGGCCTCTTGAATATCAGGATGGTAATTTCCTTGAGCTTCCAGCTTTGCAGCGCGGATTGCTGTGGGGAATCTGCCGACTTGCAGAAAAACGTCAAGCCTTGTTGCTGCAAAAAGAAATTATCTCTGATTTATTCCCCTATCTTGAATCTCCGGATGCAACAGTAAGAGGACTTGCAGCTAAAGCCCTGGGGCTCCTTGGTGGAAGTGTGCAGGATGATGTCTTGCAGTCCTTGTTGGGTGATGAGCAACCGGTTCGCTGGTATCACGATGGTGAAATTTCAGAACTCTCGGTTTCACAACTTGCCGCTTCTGCTTTGCAGGATCAAGCTGCATAACTGATAACCTTTATAGCGAAGAGTTTAGTGCCTTACGCCATGAAAGAAAAAATTAAAAACAAGAAATTCTGGATTATCCTTTATATCGAAATGTTCCAAATACCCACAAGGCACTTATCCAGCGTAACCAAAAGTCTTCCTACTAGTCGGGTTACCTGTGTTTGACAAATCAGTTTCCCATCTCGGTTTTCTCCAGTTTGAGATACTTGCCGGTGATATTAAAAAGAATCTTGCACAGGTTAGAGGGAGTTTATTAACCTTAGATCCACCTCCTGGCAGCCTGATAGCCTTACCGGAAGTATGGGCCACCGGCTTTGTCTATGAGCAGCTGGATCATTTAAGTGAAGAAATCCCGGATCTTCTTGACGAACTTGAGGCACTGGCACAGTCCTATGGGATAGTTCTTGCTGGTTCACTCCCCTTTAAAGAAGAGGGGGGGCTGTATAATAAATTGTTTTTCTCAGGGCTCGGTTCAGCCGATTCCTGTGGGATTGCTAAACAATATCTTTTTTCTTTATGGAAAGAAGATCAATGGTTTAAGGCTGGTAAAAAACCAAGTCCCATTGACCTGAATGGGGGAGGGCTGGTCGGAGGCTTCGTCTGTTATGACCTTCGGTTTCCTGATACTGTACGTTTGCAATGTTGTCAGGGGGCAGAAATTCTTCTTATGTCCGCCGAGTGGCCTTTGGCACGTATTAAACAGTGGCAAATTTTGCTTCAGGCACGAGCTATAGAAAATCAGACTTTTGTGGTCGCGGCAAATGCATGTGGTGAGTGGGATGGCTTGAAGATGGGCGGTCATTCTCTTGTTATTGCACCGGATGGTGAGATCCTTGCAGAAGCCGGGGAAGGCCAGGAATCAATAGTACTTCCAATTAACAGGGAAGTTCAGAAGGAGTTGCGGCAACGTTTTAACAGTGTTGCTCCTTCTCCCTGGGCAGTGGAAGACGGTGAAAAGGTTATGTCTTTACAGCAATTAGCAAAAAAAGTGGCTGTTCGAAAGCAGATAGGGCAGAAAATTGTATTCACCAATGGATGTTTTGACATTCTTCACGCCGGGCATGTTGATTACCTCCAACAAGCACGAAGACAGGGAGATTTTCTGGTGCTTGGTTTAAATGATGATCAGTCTATCCGTGCGATTAAAGGGCCTGCGCGACCAATTAATAATGAAATCCAGCGAGCCAGGGTTCTGGCGGCACTGGGCTGTGTGGATGCGGTTGTGCTTTTTGGAGAAGATACTCCGCTCAATCTGATTTCTACCTTATGCCCCGATGTTTTGGTAAAGGATGCCGACTGGGAAGAGGATGAAATTGTTGGTGCAAAGGAAGTGAAGGCAGGTGGTGGGAGAGTGGAGATAAAGAGTAAAGTACCGGACAGAGAATAATCCTTAAGGTATTATCTCTGTCCGGTGCGGCATGCTTTTGCTCTATTCTGCTGCTTCTGTCTCTTCCTTTTTCTTATCCTCAACCGGATCAACTAAACCAAATCCCATACGAACTTTCTGGTCAATATCGATAAACATCTCGGGATGATCCTTAAGGAATCGTTTGGCGTTCTCCCGTCCCTGACCTATACGTTCATCCTGATAAGAATACCAGGAACCACTTTTATCCACGATATCCTGTTCCACTGCGAGGTCGAGAAGGTCACCTTCCTTGGATATACCTTCACCGTACACAATATCAAATTCTGCAATTTTAAAGGGCGGAGCTACTTTATTCTTCACCACTTTGACTTTAGTGCGGTTACCAACGATTTCCTGGCCGTCTTTCAAGGCACCGATTCTTCGGATGTCGAGACGTAAGGAAGAATAAAACTTAAGGGCATTGCCGCCTGTGGTGGTTTCGGGATTCCCGAACATCACTCCGATTTTCATTCTGATCTGGTTGATAAAGATCAGGACAGTGTTACTTTTATTCAAGACTCCGGCGAATTTACGCATGGCCTGTGACATAAGGCGGGCCTGTAAACCCATATGAGAGTCGCCGATATTACCATCAATCTCTGCTTTCGGAACAAGCGCTGCTACGGAATCGATGACAATGATATCCACCCCACCAGAACGAATGAGGATTTCAGCAATTTCAAGTGCCTGCTCACCAAAATCCGGTTGTGATACGAGGAGATTATCCACATCTACTCCGAGTCGTTCAGCATAAGCAGTGTCGAGGGCATGCTCGGCATCAATAAAGGCTGCTGTGCCACCTAATTTCTGAGCTTCTGCAACTACATGGAGTGCAAGGGTGGTTTTACCGGAAGATTCCGGGCCGTAGACTTCCGTTATTCGTCCTTTTGGGAAGCCGCCCACTCCAAGGGCAATATCAAGACTTAAGGCACCGGTAGAAATGACGGGAATTTTCTCAATAGCAGCAGACCCCATACGCATGATGGATCCTTTGCCGAATTGTCGATGAATCTGGTTGAGCGCATTTTCAACACTGCCTTCTTTATCTTTTGCTGCCATATGAGTTCCTCTTTGTAATTAGTTTTCGTGAAAATCTGATGTCTCTGTTTGTAACAGATGATGTCTGACAATATCAAGTGCTGTCTGTGCTGCTAATCGTTGTATTTCATATCTGTTTTCTGCAAACAAAAACCGCTGTGCCGTTGTTTCATTCTTCTCTGAAAGTCCGATAAAAACTGTGCCCACCGGTTTCTCGTCACTGCCGCCGCCTGGCCCTGCAATACCGGTTACAGAGATGGCAAGATCCGCATTGCTTTTTACACGCATTCCGTACGCCATGGCGATTGCAACCTCTCGGTTCACGGCGCCATGTTCAATGAGCAAGTCTTCCTTTACTCCAAGATAACTGGTTTTCATGGAGTTTGCATATGATGTTACACCGCCCAGGTAATAGTCCGAGCTACCGGCAACGGAAGTTATTAAATGACTGATCAGGCCGCCGGTACAGGATTCTGCAACCGCGAGTTTTGTATTGCTTTTCTGCAGCAATATACCAACAACCGATTCCATGGTGTCACGGTCACTGCCATAAATTGAAGCTCCAAGTCTGTCTGTTATGAGACGGGAGCTGTTTCGGGCTAGAAGATCAGTTTTGTTTTCATCACTGCCCCGAATAGTCATGCTCAGATGGACATCAGGAAAAACCGGGTAATAGCCAATTTCAACAGCATCATCCAGTGTGAGGTTCTTTATAGTATGGTTGATTTCAAGTTCGGTTATCCCGAAAATCTTAAACACCTTTTGTGAACATGTCAGCTGTTCACCATCGTACCATGTAGCCAGGCGAGGCAGTACCTGCTCCACAAGCAAGGTGCGCATCTGGTGGGGAATGCCGGGAAGAAAAAAGATAGGTTTATCGTTGTGAATGAGTTGAAAACCTGCCATTTTTGTTTTCGGGCTTAATGTTTCCGCGCCTTCCGGAAGCCATGCAAGCTTTTCAAGAGAACCAGCCGGGTGTTTCGTGTTGGCATCCAGATGCTGCCGGATAAGGGATAGTATCTCAAGGTTGGGCATGGTGGGCCTGTTTAAGGCTTCGGATACTGCCTCGGTTGTGAGGTCATCGTCGGTTGGCCCAAGCCCTCCGGTAACCAACACAAAGTCAACACGGCCAAGGGCACGTTTAAGGGCTTCACCGATGAGCTCAGGTGTGTCGCCGATGGTGTGCATGGCGTAAATGTCAAACCCTGCTTCAAAAAGATGATGAGCTGCGAATCCACTGGTGGTATTTGGAATTCTCCCCGAGGTGAGCTCATTTCCTATGGCTATGATTTCTCCAAGCATGATTAGTTTTCCACCTGTTTTCCTTGAACAACACCAGCGCTTATCTGGTCAAGATATACAGGAATGATCTGCCCCATCAGGCTGTCTTTTCCTGAAAAGACTACAGGGATATAATTATCCGTGAATCCACTGAGCATATTCTCAGCTGTGCGTTTATGTTCCACTAAAACAGGTCGCCTGGTTTTAAGAAAACGTGAATAGAACTTTTGTTTCCTGCTTTTTCCAAGATTTCGTAACTCTGCCACCCGTTGTTGGCTCACAGCTTTTGGAACCTGATCTTTGTAGTTTGCTGCAGGAGTTCCGGGACGTTTAGAATAGGGGAAAACATGGAAATAGGTGACGTCAATTTCCTCAAGCAGACTTCTGGATTGTGCGAACTCCTTTTCGCCTTCACCGGGAAAACCCGTAAGAATATCAATGCCAATGGCGGCATCGGGAAAAGCTTTGATACATTTTTGGATGATCTTACGGAAGGTTTCCCGGTCATAGCTTCGATGCATACGACTAAGAATAGTGTCGTCACCACTCTGGAGAGGGATATGGAAATGCGGCATAAAGTTATCACAGGATTGCATTGCAGCAAGCAGGTTGTCACTGATTTCCTGCGGCTCAATGGAGCTCAGCCTGAAACGGATATCGGGATGTGCTGTGCAGATTGCAAGCATCAGGGATGAAATATCATGACCTTCTTTCAGGTCTTTTCCATACATTCCGACGTGGATACCGGTGACCACAATCTCTCTGTGACCAGCATTTTCAAAACGGGTGATTTGATCCAATACATTGTGTAAGGGAACACTGCGACTGGGACCGCGAGTGTAGGGAACAATACAATAGGTGCAGAAATTTGTGCAGCCGTCCTGGACACGGATATAGGCACGGGTTCGATCACCAAATCGTTTCATGGGCAGATCGCAAACTTCTTTTTTATTGAGGATGCGACCCATGAGCATGGTGAGATCGCAGGGATCTGCTTCAAGAGCTGCCTCAACGAGGAGGTGCTTATTGCCGTTACCCACAATACAGACCGGAGTTTCCACCATTTCTGCAAGCTCACCTGCGGCAAGTTGCGCATAGCAGCCGGTGATAACGACTTTTGCTTTTGGGTGACGATGCATAAGTCTGCGCACGGTACGGCGGGATTGAGCGCCTGCTTTTGCGGTGACTGCGCAGGTGTTAATCACGATAATATCGGCATCTTCTCCTTTTTGAGCCAGCTTGTAGCCGGATTCCTGAAAGGAGCAGAGAAATGCTGCAGATTCGTACTGGTTTACTTTGCAGCCAAGGGTGTTAATGATGATTTTTTTCTTCACTGGATTTCACCACTGCCAATTACCAGATCCTGGTCGTAGATCACAGCAAATTGTCCGGGAGTGATGGCCCTTTGTTTTTCCGTAAATGAAACCTGATATCGGGAATCTGAAATGTGTTTAATTTGTGCATCCTGCGCCTGGTGACCATAGCGAATTTTAACCTGATAATCGTGATTGCCAAGAGGTGTTTTGTCGCAAGTCCACATAACATTGTCTATTACGATTTTTCTCTGAAACAGCTCATGGTTTTCACCAACAACAACACGGTTATTTGCGGCATCGATACGGATAACGTAGAGAGGAGTTGCAGCGGCAATGCCTAAGCCCTTTCTTTGCCCGATTGTATAGTTGTAAATACCATTGTGCCTACCAAGAACCAGGCCTTTCATATCCACAATCTCACCACTTGTTGCAGGCTTTGATTCCCGCGTTTCAAGAAAATCCCCGATAGAACTGTCTCCCAGAAAACAGACATCCTGACTCTCCTGTCCTCTGAAATCCGCAAAGCCATTTTCTTCAACAAAATCATACACATTTTCTTTTGTCATGGAGCCTAAAGGAAATTCAACCCTTGCGAGCTGTTTTTGGCTTACTCTTGCCAGAAAATAGGATTGATCTTTTTTCGTATCTTCTCCCTGTTGGAGAAAGAAACAGTCATGGTCTGCAACAATTTTTGTATAGTGTCCAGTGGCAATACGCTCAATGCCGCGGTCGCAGATTGCATCCATAAACAGGCCAAATTTAATCTCACAATTACAAATCATACAGGGATTTGGAGTGTATCCATTTTGATAGGAGTGTGCAAAATAACGTAAAACTTTTTCTTCAAAACGACTCCGAAGATCAATAATCTGAAGAGGAATGCTGCACAGGCCAGCAATTTTTTTAACACGTTGAAGCTGCTCAGCAAGATCGGGCTGGGCAAGCTGCATGAAAAAACCGTGAACCTCATATTTTTTCTGTAAAAGTAATGCACAGGCAGTGGAGTCGACTCCCCCGCTCATGGCTATGCCGATTTGTGACTTTCCCACTTGATCTCTTGATTTAGCATTCAGTCTGCAGTATTGAACTTGTAGACCTTCAAGCAGCTCAATATTGCAAAATAGTAAGTTTCTATTTGATCACCAATAATAGTGTAAAATGAATAAAAAAGAAAGCAACAAAGCCGTGCTCCCGTCCATCCCCGAACTTCTTGCCCCAGCTGGTAATTTTGAGAAGATGGTGACCGCAATTCACTATGGTGCAGATGCGGTGTATATGGGTGGAAAGCAGTTCAGCCTGCGGGCAAAGGCCGGCAATTTCAGTGATGAAAAGATGATGGAAGCCGTGGAGTATGCCCATGACTTAGGTGTGAAAGTATATATAACCATTAATATCCTGGCTCATAACCGTGATTTTGCAGGTCTTGATGGCTATCTGTTTCAGTTGCAAAAGGCGGGGGTTGACGGTTTAATAATTTCCGATCCTGGAATTTTAAGACGGGCACGAAAATGTGTTCCGGAAATCCCGGTACATCTTTCAACCCAGGCCAATGTCACCAATGCTCAGGCTGCACAATTCTGGTTTGAACAGGGAATCAGCCGCCTTAATCTTGCTCGTGAGCTGTCGCTTGATGAGATTATGGAAGTACGGGGGGCAACCAGTGGAGAGTTGGAAATTTTTGTGCATGGCGCACTCTGCATCTCCTATTCCGGTAGATGTATGCTTTCAAATTATATGACTGGAAGAGATGCTAATCAGGGCGCCTGCGCCCATCCCTGTCGCTATAGTTATAAGCTGATCGAAGAAAAACGACCCGGTGAATATTTCCCTGTGGAGGAAGATGAACGGGGAACATATATTTTCAACTCGAAAGATCTTTGTCTGCTTGACGGCTTACCGGAACTTGTTGCAAGTGGTGCCAATTCTTTAAAAATAGAAGGGAGAATGAAGTCCATATTTTATGTGGGCGGCGTAACCAGAATTTATCGGGCAGCACTTGATTACCTGCGAGATCTGCCAGCAGATGCCTGGGAGAACCCTGCAAATATTGTACTGCCATCAATATTCAGTGAAGAAATTGTGAAAACCGGAACGCGGGGAATCAGTGAGAATTTTTTTAGAAAAGCCCCTGGAAGCTCTGAAATGCTTTACAATGCTCCAAGGGTCCAGATGAAAGTGGAGCCGGTGGCTGTGGTCAGAAGAGCCGGTCTTAGACCGCTGGTTGAGGCAAGAAATGTGCTGGAAACTGGCGATAAGGTAGAATATATGCTGCCGGGTATTAAGTGTGATCCCTGTACCGTTGTTCGTATGGAAACGGAAAAGGGTGAGGAGCTAACTCGTGCCAACCCCGGAAACCGAATTGTATTACATACCGAACCTGCTTTGCAGCGGGTCAGCTTAAATGGAATTTTGCGCCGGAATATAAAAGGCTGATTCCAGTAGGGATGGTGTTATTGGGAAACGGTGGAAAATTTCTTTTCTTTGGCAGTTTTCAGAGTGGTTACAAAAAGTGACATTGACCGCTCGTTTTTCTGTTTTTTGAAATAATCTTTTTGGGCACCATAAAGGTTATTTAAGAAAAAAAGTCTCCTGTTAGTTCTTGTATTATGTGGTTTCAGGAGGTTACAGTGACCCGACCCTCTTTTACCCATGACAGGAGCAATATAACACGGCTCGATTCATCAATTATTTTCAGGTCGCACTCCTGAAAAGATCATCCAGTGGGCTTTCTACACCATGGCCGCCTTGCTGGAGGATGTGTGTGTATATCATGGTGGTAGAAACATCACTATGCCCAAGCAAGGCCTGAATGGTACGAATGTCGGTACCTCGCTGCAAAAGATGCGTGGCAAAACTATGCCGGAAGCAATGGGCGCTGACTTTTTTGTCAATACCCGTTTTTTTTACTGCAGCTTTAATAGCTTTGTTAACG
>JAFLJO010000052.1 GCA_022712975.1 Desulfocapsa sp. | reverse complement strand
CTATTTCTCCCACACCTTCTGTTCCCACAAAAAGATCCACTTCCAAAAGATCTTTGCTTAGAGCAGCGAGATAACGCTGCACAAGACATCCGGTAACCACAAGATATTTCCCAGGATCATCTTCTTTGTAACGCCCCAACGCAAGGATTACTTCTATGGCCTCTTCAACAGCTGGCTGGATAAAGCCGCAGGTATTTACAATGAGCACATCAGCAACAACTGGATCTTCTGTGTGCTCCCAATTGTTTTCCTGAAGAATGCCAAGCATTACTTCGGAATCGACCAGATTTTTTGCACATCCAAGACTTACAAGGTGAAAGCTCGCCATACTAAGCATCCTCGAAAAGAGAGAGTGAAACAATATGTTGCATCAGCTGTTTAATTTGCGCCTTACTCTTTCTCTTGAAAACTTTTCCTGAAAAACCTGGCCGCCACTCATCTTTCCAGAGTTCATCGGAAACCAGAAAAACTGCAGCAAAATCAATCTTTCTAAAAGCAGCCACTGCACAAAGCGCAGTATATTCCATATCCACAGCACTAACTTCATATCGTTCTGCCAATGCCTTAAGCATCTTTCTTGATTCCCTGTATGGAGCATCTGTTGACCAGAAGACTGTGGTTACGTCTATTCCCAAAGCAGTCTTTAAAGAAGCAAGTAACCGGGAAGAAGGTTTGGAAACTTCACCACTTGTATAATGTTGCGATGTCCCCTCACCTGAATATCCTGCTCCCCCAAGAACAGTATCTCCGACACGTAAGTCAGGTGAAACTGCGCCGCACCAGCCAGTCATTACAACCTGTTCAGCACCAAGTGCAATAAGTTTTTCAAGAACCATTGCAGCCATTGGAGCACCGAGAGCAGGACCTGCTACAAAAAAATCATTGTCCGGGCTTACTACTAAGCCCGAATGAAACAAAAATCGTTGATCTCCGCCACGATCAATAAGTATCTGAAGCGCAACTTTTGCTTCAGTGGGATTGACAAATAAAATTCCACATGACGGGATTGTTTTTTCCCGTACTGCACGACTTGGATGGATAATTATATCAGGATTCATTTCATTCTTTGGATGGAGGACATAAAACGCAAAAAGGCTGCAGATTACTCTGCAGCCTTTCACAACTCAAAGATACTATCGTCACACTATGCAACAATAGAATCTACCTGAAACTAAATTAGCCGATCAAAGGATTGGCATAAAGCAGAATCAGAGCAATAACCAGTCCGTAAATAGCAACGGACTCTGCAAGAGCCATACCGAGGATCATAAAAATCATCAATTTAGGCTGTGCTTCAGGGTTACGAGCAAGACCCGTACAAGCGCCCTGTCCAATATTACCGATACCAATAGCAGCACCAAGTCCAGCAAGTCCGATTGAAAGTCCTGCACCAATAGGGATAAGTGCGATCATCAAAGCATTTGATTCCATTGTAATTCTCCTTAAAAAGTTTTAGTGTTTTGGCCTTCTTCTTAAACTATTAAAATAAATTTTTATAAATTACTTTCTTTTTTCTACCAGTTGATCAATGAGCATGTTCATTAGCCTGACCGAAGTACACAACGGTGAGCAGAACAAAAACCATGGCCTGAACCAAAGATACAAGTACACCTAACACCATGATTGGCAGTGGTGCAAAATAGGCACCAGCCAATATGAAGAGAATTGTAAGAAGGGTCTCTTTAGCCATGATGTTACCGAAAAGACGAATGGAGAGCGAAGCAAGACGAGCAATATTACTGATAATCTCGATAAACAACATCAACGGAATCAGAACAGGAATGGGCCCGAGGAAATGTTTGATATACCCCAGACCATGAGCACGAATACCAATGATATGATGAGTCACCCAAACAATAATGGTCAATGCCACAGTAGTATTAATGGATGCTGTTGGAGACATGAAACCGGGGATAAGACCGATAAGATTTGCCACTGCGATGTACAGTCCAAAGGTGGCAATCATGGGGAAAAGTTTCTCGGCGAGCTCTCTTCCCATATTTTCCTCGAAGAAATCATACATCCCACCGATGAGCATTTCCCAGAAATTCTGTCCCTTGCCGGGGATCATTTCAATATTACTGAGGGTGAGTTTACCAACCACGACCAGAAAGATCATAACGAACCAAGTATAGGTCATATACGGTTGGCACATTTTTTCCAGGAATGTTTCCCCAATGAGGCCATGTGGAATCGGCAACCCCAATTTTTCCAAAATAAGTGAAATAAATAGTATCGGATGTTCCATATCTCTCCCTGTTACCCCTTCCTTCTTAAAAAGTAGTATCCCGCCGCTCTGAGCGTTGTCAGAATGATGGCAAAAACTACAGTTGATAGCCCCAGGAGCAACCCTAGCACATTAGCCTTACCACTCCTTACAAAGAACAGTAAGACCACAGCAATTAGAGCCAACCGGAGCCAAAATTTAATAATGTAACCAGACTTTTCAAATCCACTTCCACTCTTTTCTTGTCCCTCACCCTCCTTGGGAGGGTCAAAGGTTTTCAGAAAAGAGCTAATATCTCTGTGTCCTGAATAAAAACTTACAATGGCAATCACACCACCGACAAGCATTGATTGAGCAAAAGACCATGACATGATCAGCCATGCCCCGCCCGTCATGACTGCAAGTAAGCCGATACTCAACGCCTGTACCTGTTTTAACGAAATATCAAGCACAGCCTGTCAACCTGTCGCATCCTTATCCTTTGTTTTCGCTGCTGGTGTTCGTAAAATATCAAATAGACTTTTAAAGCCAGCGAGTATCCCAAAGGCTAACCCGATAAATGTAAACCATGGTGAGGTGCTCCCATCAAAGAAATGTTCATCCAGATAGATACCGCCACCAAGCCCTATAAAAATTGCGGCCACAAAGGTAAATCCGATATGCCCGTAATTCCCAAGCAGTTCGACCACCTCAGTGCTTACTTTTTTAGCCATTTTTATCACCACCTCCCAAAACTCTGAAAACTCTGTGGTAAACGAACAGTTTGTTAGCATGCCCACCTGTCAAAGTCAATGAATTTTTTTATTTTTCAGCCATTTTTTTGAATGACCATTCAGTCATTTTTATACCTTTTTCGAGGTCTTTCCGGCTATGAGCAGCTGATATAAAAGCAACTTCAAACTGAGAAGGAGCAAGGTAAATTCCTTCACTTAACATTTGACGATAATGTTTTCCGTAACGATCGACATCTGATTTCATAGCGGAATTAAAATCTGTCACAGAACTGTCTGTGAAAAACCCGGTCATAAGTGAACCAACCCGGTTTAAAGTGACAGGAATTCCTGCTGCCTCCGCTGCTTTATTCAAACCATCTGCAAAAAATTCTGCTTTTTCGTTCAGTTCTTTATAAAAATCTGGTCTTTGCAGCAATTTTAAATTTGCAATCCCCGCTGCCATGGCCAAAGGATTGCCAGACAATGTTCCCGCCTGATAAACAGGCCCGTCCGGTGCTATTTGATCCATGATTTCTGCTTTTCCGCCATAGGCACCCACAGGCAAACCTCCGCCAATAATCTTTCCAAGGCAGGTTAGATCAGGCATAATATCAAAATGCTCCTGAGCACCACCGTAAGCCAGACGAAATCCGGTGATCACTTCATCAAATATTAAAACTATTCCAAGCTCAGCAGTGAGATCCCGGAGTTTTTGCAGAAATGTTGAAGAAGGAGGTACACAGCCCATATTGCCGGCAACCGGTTCAACTATGACACAGGCAATTGTGTCTGCCTTCTCTCTTAAGGTCTGCTCAAGCACTTCATCATCATTATACGGTATTGAGATCGTATTCTTTACAATATCTGCAGGAACTCCGGGGCTTCCTGGAATTCCAAGAGTGATCACGCCCGAACCAGCTTTTACAAGAAACGAATCAGCATGACCATGGTAACAACCATCAAACTTAAGAATTACATCTTTTCCTGTATATCCTCTTGCAAGACGTACCGCACTCATGGTGGCTTCAGTTCCGGAATTGACAAATCGCACCTTTTCAAGGGACGGCACTGCTTCAACCACCATGGAAGCCAAAGCGATTTCTTTTGTTGTCGGAGCACCAAAAGATGTGGAATCACCAGCAGTTTCTTTTACAGCGGCAACGATTTCATCAGGAGCATGTCCATGGATCATCGGTCCCCAGGAACAGACAAAATCAAGATACTCGTTCCCGTCGACATCATATACCTTTGAACCTTTGGCTTTTTGGATAAAAACCGGATCGCAACCAACAGAACGACAGGCTCTGACCGGACTGTTTACCCCGCCGGGAATCACTTTTTTGGCCACCTCAAACATCTTTCCGGAAACAGTTGTATTCATTTAAGCACCCTTTCTTTATAATTTGACATTCCCCCTGCATCCGCAAGGCAGCTCAAGGAGCTACGGAAAAAAAGAATATACCATGACTTATAAAATTATGTCAAACAGCTTCCCCACCTTGACCTTTTATGTTTTATACACATTGTATGCAAGACCTGAGAAAAAAGGGTGGCCTAAAACCAGTTCATATTTTTCTTGTCAGGAAAATCGGCAAGAGGTACATTGCAATAATAAAAAAATACAATTTGTCTTCTTGTTAGCTGACAAAACAATTAAATTGGAGAAAACAATGGCCAGTGACAAAGTAAAAGATGTAAGCGATGCTGATTTTGCATCAGTAACAGGCTCAGACACCCCTTGCCTTGTTGATTTCTGGGCTCCCTGGTGTGGCCCCTGTAAAGCCATAGGACCCGTTGTTGAAGCTCTTGCCGACGAGTACGATGGAAAGGTGACCATTGTCAAAATGAATGTTGATGACAACCCCGCAACACCCGGAAAATTTGGTATCCGTGCCATTCCCACTTTGATTCTTTTCAAAAGTGGGGAAAAAGTTGATCAGGTTACCGGTGCTGTCGGTAAAGCTCAGCTTGTTGAGCTCATCAAAAAAGCATTATAAACTGTATTATTCAAGCTTTCGGCAGATCTTCTTTTTGCAGAAAGCTTCTTTGCTTTCTATTATTTTTAAACGCGGGTAAACCGCAAGTAAGTACCTTGTGGGGATATTCAAGCTGGCAATTTCAAAAGGACTTTCCGAAATTCTCGTTTTTTATGACAGGAATTCAGGAGTAAGGTACTAAATCCCATGGCAAAAACTCATTATAAACTAATTATCTTAGGTGCTGGCCCGGCAGGACTTACAGCAGGACTCTATGCAGCAAGAGCTAAGATGGATCATCTGCTCATAGAAAAAGGTGCTGAGGGTGGACAGATTCTTCTCACTGACTGGATTGATAACTACCCTGGTTTTCCAGACGGTATCTCAGGATTTGATCTTGCCGAAAAGATGTTAGCCCAGGCTAATCGCTTTGAATTAAATTCCCTGTTCGGCAACGTCGTATCCATGGACCTCACAGAACCAGTTAAACGCCTTGAACTTGAAGATAGTGATCCCCTAACCTGCAACACCCTAATTATTTGCTCCGGTGCCCATCCACGCCCCCTGGGAATTCCTGGAGAAAAAGAACTTGCCGGAAAAGGTGTCTCCTACTGTGCCACCTGTGATGCTCCTTTTTATCGCAATATGCATGTCGCAGTAGTCGGAGGCGGGAACACGGCAGTGCAGGAAGCAATACATCTTACTAAGTTTGCTGACAAAGTTACCCTTATCCATCGTCGTGATGAATTACGAGCCACTAAAATCCTTCAGGAAAAAGCTTTTGCTAATCCAAATATTGATTTCATCTGGAACTCCAATGCAACAAAGATTCAGGGAACTGAAGGTGTTGAAGAACTGCACCTGAAGAATAACGATGGAAAGGAATCTGTTTTAAAGATTGATGGTGTCTTTGTTCTTATTGGAGTACTTCCCAACAATGAAATGTTACCGCTCGACATTCTTAAAGCCGATGCTGGAGGTTTCATCCCCACCGATCTTGAAACCCGGACTGTTGTGCCCGGAGTTCTGGCTGCAGGCGATATCCGCAGCAAAGAGGTACGGCAGGTAATTAATGCAGCAGGAGAAGGTGCCACTGCAGTACTTGCTGCCGAAACCTATCTCACCAATCTCAGCTGAGTCCAACAATTATTATGTCCAGTTTCAATCAGTTTATCCATCGCTCTTCACTTATACGATCGTCCATGAACCTTGCCATTATCGGTGTATTACTCTTTTCACTTGGTGGCTGTGCCCAGATCACATCTCTTTTTGACAGGAATGACGGGGATGAAAAAGATGTACGCCTCTCCGCACAAACTCTGGCTGGAAAGGGAATGGATGAGTTTTCAAATGGAAACTACCACAAAGCACGGAAAAAATTCGACGAAATTCTGGATTATTACCCCTTCAGTCCGGAAGCGATGCTTGCCAAACTGAAAGCTGCTGACAGTAATTACTACTTGGGAAATTACCAGGAAGCACTCATGCTCTACCATGAATTTGAAGAGCGGTATCCAACTAACGAAGCAATGCCCTATGTTATGTACCAGATTGCCATGAGCCATTATCAGCAGATTGACCGTATTGATCGCGATACCAGTGGAGCAGAAAATGCGATCAGGGAATTCTCAAAACTTCTTCGTGCCTTTCCGCACTCTCCTTATACCAATGAAGCTAATGCAAGAATTCGTGCAGCCAATGAATTTATGGTAAATCACGAATATTTTGTTGTTGAGTTTTATCTCAGAACTGAGAAATATGAAGAAGCTCAGGTCAGGCTTAAGTACCTGACAAATACCTATCCAGATGCAACAATCACTCCCAAGGCAAAAAAGTTACTCAAGCGCCTGGAAGCTGGAGATCCTCCGGGGTTTAACCTTTCTTCCTGGTTCAAAGACACCATCTTGCCGGATTGGACACTATTCAACTCGGATAAGGATGAAGCCATAACTGCGCCCCCCTGACAGGTAGTCTCATAGCCACCCCATCCTCTATAAACTTAAAACAAATAACGTTATCATCTTTGTCGAATGCGGAAATGTCACTTGGGGCGGAACGGTTTTTGAAAAAGCTAAGTCCCTGAAGTTGCTTGTGACCTTAACATTTTTCCGAAGCAATTTTAAACAAAGCCTGATTCTGAGCCATTTCCACCATGGTTTCCAGACGAACAAGCCTATTATTCATCTGCCGCAGATCCTGATCCATGCGATCAACGTTCTCAATAAGAGTTGTTAATTTTTCATTCAAGAGAATTCCTGCCTTTAAGGCCTCGATAACTTTTCCACTGACTCCCATTACTGATCCCCCAGGATGGCATGAGTAGCATCAAGTCGTTTTTCAATTATTACCATTTTTTTCACAACTTCCTCAGTGGTGCAAATCATGGTGTCAGCCAACGCATCTAAAATCCTATCATCTTCATTTGGAGTGTCATTATTAAAAGCATTAACAGCTTTTCTGACAACCTTCGCAAAAGAGATATTTTCACTTTTTGCGATTTTATCAACTTTTTCAATCATACTCGGCGGCATAAAAATAGGTTTCCGTAGCATGGTTTCACGCTGTGCAGATCCACTCATAATATAATTCTCCTTCATATTTATTTTGAATTGACATCTCTCCGATAGGACATAGCACATGACCAGCACATGCACAACTTAATTTGCGAAGTTTGAAACAGGAATTTTTTCTAAACAAATCTTGTCTAAATGAAATTTGCCGACATAGTAACAATCGGGGCCTGTCTCCGATTGTTTACTGCCCTGCTGCTCCCAGATATATGGATTTATTTCCTGAGAACGGTCAGGATTCTCAAAGGGTACCCCTGTGACTGGCAGTCTCTAAACACAGTAAGCCTATTGAGCCAGCCCAATGAATCGTTATTTCCTATTTGACAAATAGGCCGCATCTGTTTTACCATCATCCCTCACGCCACGTTGTATTCCATAAGGATGCAGGTACTTCCGTGGCATTCCATCTACATCCAGACTGGTTTTCCTGCTCTACCCTCTGTCGGGGGGGGAACATTTAGGAAAATTAAAAACAAGCAATCACAGCCCAGGGAGTCCACATGAGCAGGCAATATGCCGGCATTGATATAGGTTCGCGCACCATAGAGCTGGTTGTTGTAAGTGAAGCAGGGGAGATTTTGCAAAGCCTGCAGACAGACACAGGTTTTGATCCCATGCTTGAGGTCAACAAACTGCTCTCCGGTGTAAGCTATGACTCTATCATGGCAACCGGATATGGCCGAAATCTCTTTGAAATATCCTTTGATGCAGCAACAGTAACAGAGATAAAGGCACACGCTGGAGGAGCACGTGCTATTTTTCCTGAAATTCGTGCTGTTCTTGATATCGGCGGCCAGGACAGCAAAGCGATAGCCCTCTCTGCCACAGGAAAAGTTACCAAATTTGAAATGAACGACCGCTGTGCAGCAGGCACAGGAAAATTCATGGAAATCATGGCCAAGACGCTGGGCTACACCATAGAGGAATTCGGTCGGGAGGCATTACTAGCTGAAAATGTTGTTACCATTTCAAGCATGTGCACGGTATTCGCAGAAACTGAAGTAACAACCCTGATCGCTAAGGGACAGGATTGCCGTGAAATTGGCTTGGGACTGCACAGCAGTGTAATCCGCAGGGTTATAGGAATGATCAACCGGGTTTCTCCCTCAGGAGCCATTGCCTTCACTGGTGGTGTTGCCAATAATCCCTGCATGGCTGCATTGTTGGCAGAACAAATAAACAGAAAAATCGTAATTCCCGATAAGCCACAGTGTATGGGCGCATTTGGCGCAGCACTTCTTGCTCGGGAAATGGAATGTAAATCAGAAGTAAAGAATACTTTTATCACAGGAGAATAGCTATGAATATCACCCCCCTAATGAATGATGGTTTTGACGGACAGCCAGCCAAAAGAGTACTCAAGTATATGGAGCGACATAAAGACCAGGGAACCCCCATCGTTGGCATTTACTGTAGCTACGCCCCTCTGGAGCTTATACAATCCATGGGCATTGTACCGGCAGTACTCTGTTCATTTTCTGATGCACCTATTACCTCAGCGGAGTCGGTGCTCCCTGCCAACCTCTGTCCTCTGATCAAATCAAGTTACGGTTTCATCCTTGAAGGAACCTGCCCGTTCTTTTCCATGTCCGATGCGGTAATTGCTGAAACAACTTGCGACGGCAAGAAAAAAATGTTTGAGCTTGCTGCGGAGATAAAACCGCTGCATGTAATGGATCTTCCACAACTACCCGATGAGCCGGAAGCACTGCAAAACTGGACCACGATGATCCGTAAACTTCAACGTTTCCTTGAAACAACCTTCCAACTGGAGACGACAGACCAGAAGATCGAACAAGCAATTAAGAATGGCAATAAAAGAAATCGTAAAATGCGGAAAATATATGATTTCGCAGCCATGCATCCTCCGGTTATCAGTTGGGAAGAGATGTATGACATTGGCTTTCTCACCCTTCCGTCCACTGCTGATGAGGTGTTGCCTACCTTGGAAAAAATGTTGGAAAGGCTGAGGGAAAGAGTGAAACAGGGCGTCCATTTTGGGACATTGGATTCTCCCAGAGTGCTGGTAAGCGGATGTCCCGTGGGAGGAGATGCGCTTAAAATATTTAAAATCATAGAAGACTGCGGAGGACTGGTTATTGCCCCGGATTCATGTACCGGTATGAAAGCCTTTGTGGGGGATATCGAAGAAAACAGCCCTGATCCGGTTAAGGCCTTAGCCAAAAGGTATCTTGAAATCCCCTGTGCCTGCATGAGCCCTAATGACCGACGTCTCGAATTGCTTTCACAGACTATTGAACATTTCAAGCCGGATGTTGTTATCGATTTCGTCCTGACAGCCTGTCATTCGTTCAATATTGAATCATATAAAGTCGGACGCTATGTGACAGGGAAGCACGACCTGCCCTATTTGAAAATAGAATCAGATTACTCTGACAACGACGTGGGGCAGATTCGTACTAAAATTGAAGCACTCTTTGAAATAATTCAATAGAGTATACGCCGCATGTGTCCTGAAAGAGAGACGCTCTTGGCCGTTCTTGCACTAATTTCCGCTGAAAGCTACAGCAAAAGTGACGGATTTATTCCCCGTCTTTTCTGTTCCGCCTCAGCGGAAAACTAAGGGCAAGCCTACGGTTTACCGACTAATTTACCCTCGAAACACAGCGCAGCTTGACACCCATTTGTCAAGCCTGACCCTCTGCATTAGAGACCCCCTACATTATTTTTGTTCGGCCTCTTTTGGCCGTTTTTTTTATCATAGATGTCCCCGATTGTTCCCGCCTTCAAAGCATCACCGCCAGTATTACCGATACAATACTCGTGTCATCATCCTTGACCAAACATATCTACTCTGGTACACATGCAAATAACATGATTTCTGTGATCGTATCACCACCAGTACTAACAGAAAGGTAAATTGAGGACAGACCTAGGCTGTCGAAGCGGGTATTTTTTGTACGATTTTTCAAAGATAGAACAGGATTAAAATAAACGGGAACTGTTCAATTTAACCATTGGTTTACTTGATTTTGTGAAAGCTAAAAACTGGTAAAGTTTATGTATAAGAAAGGATTTATTTTTGTGGCACAAAATGTTGAATTTCTAGCTAAGTTGTTGATTGTTAGTTGTAAGAAACACCTGTAGGAGCTGTTTTTAGCTGTTTCGAATTTCTAAGTGCTTGAATTTGTTGAAAACAATTCTTACTTCGACAGCCTAGGACAGACCCCAAATATCTTTCTGCTACCTGTTATCAGAACATCAATCAATCGTGGTCTGTCCCCGATTGTTTACCGATTGTTTAGGCAGGAACCTACAGATTTAGATTTAAAAAATAGTATGCAAGTAAATCAGATAATCATTATAGGAGAATTTCAATGAAAAGAAACGTCAATATTTTTGTTGTATTTGTAGTCATCGCAGCAATTCCCGAGACGACCTGAAACTTAGCAATAGCATTGTTTGTTAAATTAGTCTTCGTAAACACTATGAAAAATATTAGAAAACCCAACGTTTTTCCTTGACATATCACCGAGATAGGATTTTTTACCTTTTTGT
>JAFLJO010000110.1 GCA_022712975.1 Desulfocapsa sp. | reverse complement strand
CCGTCGTATCTGTAAAGAGTTGCGGAGTGCATTTTCCTGTTTGCAGAAGTTCCATACCAACGCTTTTGGGAAGAACATTATAGAGTAAATCCTGGGATTTTTGTTTTTCCAGAACCAGCAGCTGGTTTTGTTCCTCCAGCTTATGCTGCAAATGATGGATTCGCAGATGGGTACCAATTCGTGCGATCACTTCTGCAGGCTCAAAGGGTTTCGTTATATAATCCACCCCACCTATTTCAAATCCTTCCAGCTTATCTTTAGTGGAAGTCAACGAACTGATAAAGACAACCGGGATATCACTTGTATTTGCATCCCTTTTCAAATATTCGCAGGTAGTGAAACCATTTATCCCCGGCAACATAATATCGAGTACAATCAAATCCGGCAGCGTATGCTTAGCAATTTCCAAGCCCTCTTCACCTGACCCTGCAACAAGAACCTTATACTTTTGTTTGATGAAAATCTTCGCCAAAAGCTTCTGGTTAACAATAGAATCTTCGACAATCAATATGGTCTGTTGCATTAATTCTTTTTTCCACAGTTGATGAATAGGACACGATGCCCTGCTGACAGAGGTATTCGATATTAGGTATCAGGTATTCGGTATTCGGTATTCGGTATTCGGTAAGTGACACCTCACATAGGAACAATTCCCATCACAAATTTGAATTTTCCGATATATTGCAGAATAAGCGTATCAAGGCATACCAATTAATACTACAACTATCACTGGACAATACCCGTTTATCCTCAGACAAATGTTATGATATCACGCAATTTCTCAAAAGCCAAATCATTGAATAACCATAGCCTATTAACATTACTAACAAAAGCCCCATACCAATACGCTTCAAAAGACATTTAAGGAAAATGAAACTTGGCTCAAAGAGAAATAAGTGCTTTAATACAATAGACAATATAACGATTCTATAGAAAATCATACTTTACTGAGAAATCAGCCGTCCCATGAAACAGTTTCTGCTGCAAATTATCTTTTTTATAAAAAATAAAAAGGCCAAAAAAAATGTCCTTCCTCTGGCTAAGTTTCTCTTTTTTCTCGGCCTTATTATTACAATATACAGCGTAAGCTTCCATCTACTCATGGCACATGAGGGAAAGGATTATAGCTGGATTACCGGATTGTATTGGACACTCACCGTTATGTCCACCCTTGGTTTTGGAGATATTACCTTTTCCACAGATCTTGGACTTATGTTTACCCTGCTTGTTCTTATGTCGGGTGTTCTCCTGCTGCTCGTCATGCTGCCTTTCACTTTTATTCAATTCTTCTGGGTACCATGGCTTGAAGCCCAGAACCAGACAAGAACGCCACGTACCCTGCCGGAATCGACAAAAGACCATGTCATCCTGACAAATTTTGACCCTATCACCAGAAATCTCGTCGAAAAGCTGAAGAAACATAAATACGACTATAGTTTTGTCACCGCCGACCAACAAACGGCCATTGAAATCTCTGATGCCGGATACAAAATCGTAATAGGTGAAGTGGACGTACCTGAAACCTACCAAAAGATGCAGGCTGACAAAGCCTCCCTCATCGTTGCCACAGGCGATGATTTAATGAACACCAATATCTGCTTCACAGTGAGGGAAGTCTGTGACACTGTCCCCATTGCAACGAGTGCTGACAATGAACATTCACTCGACATCCTCAAGTTCTCTGGAAACACCAGTATCTTTCGGTTCATGAACATGCTTGGCACCAGCATGGCTGAAAAGACAATGGTTGTACGACAAACGCATATCATTGATACGTTTGAACAATTACTCATCGGTGAATTTCCTGTACGTGATATACATCATCTTGCCGGACAGACACTGATACAATCCAGACTGCGGAACAGGATTGGACTAACAGTCATCGGTATATGGGAGCGGGGCGAAATCCTCCCGCCTGATCCGGAAGCCACCCTCAAACAGACAAATATCCTCATCATTGCAGGAACCAAAGAAGATCTTGAACGGGTGGATCGTCGTCTGGCAATGTCTCCTGAAAAAGTAGATTCGGAGATTGGCATTCTTATTCTGGGAGGCGGCAGAGTCGGACAGGCCGCAGCTGACTATCTGGAAGAACATGACATCCCTTATACAATTGTTGAGAAACGTCCAATCATTACAAAGGGAAACAACCGTCACATCCAAGGTGATGCTGCTGATATCAAGACCTTAAAAGAAGCTGGTATTGAAAAAGCTCGTGCAGTTATAATTACCACCCACAATGACGCCATGAATATCTACCTTTCTTTTTACTGCCGTCAACTGCGCCCGGACATACTGATCCTGAGCAGAGCTGCCGAAGGACGAACGGTTTCCAAACTGCACCGGGCAGGAGCAGATATTGTTGACTCATCAGCATCCATGGGCGCAAATTCCATAATGAACCTGTTAGAACCATCGAAATCCTCGTTCTTTTCAGAAGCACTCAATGTTTTTATGGTACCAACTCCAGATGCATTTATCGGAAAAACTCTAGCTGAAACCATGATACGGGAAAAAACCCGCTGTAACCTTCTTGCCATAAAAACAGATAAAGACTTCACAACACATCTTGATTCTGATATGTCTTTTAATAAAGAAGGACAATTAATTCTAGCAGGATCACTTGAAGCAGAAGAGCTGTTCCGTAAAGAATATCTTAAGTAACGTACTCAAATGGAAAACCAGGAAGAAAAAAAAGAACTCTCTATTAAAAACACTCAGAAGAAACTTGCGTTCTTTTTCCCCGAAGAGTCCTATTCCTTCACCAAGCAGACAATTGAAGATGGTGTAGCGTCCGGAAATTTTATGGCCAAGCCCAGCCAAATACTCCCCTATATCCAGACAGCGCTGCTCGATGAAAAGATTCTGGAGGTAGAGATTAATGGCATGAGCAGGGTTTATTTTAGTAGAATAAATGATGATTTCCCGGATCTTGAAGAAAGCGAAAATGATGTTGGTGAATTGACACTGACAGAACCCGATTACACAGCCGGGGATTATCTCAAACTGATGAGCCATATTATCACCCTGCCCATCGAACCCGGTATGGGAAATCTTCATCTCCGTAACTCACAAAAGATTGTTATTCGATTTTTTACCTCTACAAGTGCTGTCGAGCTTGGAACCTTTTTCCAGGATTTGGCCATTGTTCGTGAAATTCCTGTTCTCCGGTTAGCCTTCCCTGTTGTGGGCAGGCAAGTTCGGGGGGCAAGAGCATTTCGGGCAAAAGTCACTAAAGATATGGATTTTAATATCTTTGTAAAAGGAAAGAAGACACGACCGGATATCCATACAAAACCTATTGACATCAGTGCAGATGGGCTATCTTTCAACATTAAAAAAAAGCACCAAAGCATGTTTCAGGAAGATGAAATATGCACAGTCCACTTTATCATAGATGACGAACTGCAGGTAAAAGTTAAGGGAACCGTGCGTCATATTTCCAAGGTACGTGAAAAAAAAGGTATTCAATATCGTTGTGGACTCCAGCTGGATCTTCCAACTCGTTCCATCGCAGCAGACATCGAAACCATTGTAGCCACGGTACAACGTGCCCATCTCAAAGAACTTTCTGATATATCAGAAGAGAGCGGTATTACCCTTATCAAGTAACAGAACGTACTGATTAGAACCCCATCCTATGCATAGTTTGCCAGACAAACAGGAAATTCTTTTCGAAATAGTTTCACTCCTTTCCAAAATTCTCTATTTAGATGCTGAGGAACATCTGACCCACGGTCTGCGGATTGCCAGCCTGTCCCAAGCCATCGCAAAACAACTGCGCCACAACCAGCCAACGCAGCTCTTCGTTGCCGGATTATTGCATAATATCGGTGGAATAAAGCAGAAAGAGCGCCATTCTCAGTATACTCAAGATACTTTTCGGGATTTGGAGGAACGTGGGTATTCCACTCGAGGAGCTGAAATCCTGCAGAGTTTCCATCTCTTTCAGCCACTTGCAAGGTGGATTGCTGACCACCATGAACGCTACGACGGAACAGGATTTCCTGAAGGGAAAGCAAAACATGGCATTTCTTCAGAAGCGGGTATTCTCCATCTCGCAGACCTTCTCGATATTTTCATAACCACTAATCCCAAGGCAACACTCAAAGAGACACGACTGTTCCTGAACAAACAATCGGCAAGCAGTGTTGATCCAATGATTGTCGAGGCAGCTAAGCAGTGTTTTTCTGCTCCGGAGAATCTTGCTTTTTTTGTTGATAGCAATTTCCATAAGGCACTGTTTGCAACTCTTGAAATTGATTTTCCTGGACTGCATGCCATATCTATCCCTGAATTAATTTCTCAACTGCTCTGGCTCACTTCCCAGGTAGCAAACAGCAGCAGCCCGGAAAAGGATTTCTATTCCAACCGGGTGGCCTTTTATTGTCATCGTATCGCTAAAACATTCGACATCCCCGATCTTGACCCGATCCAAGCCCTATGGGCAGGGCTCCTCCATGATATAGGAAATAACGTAACTACAACACAAGATCAGCAAGAAGAGCCTAAGCTATCGCCCAAACTGCTCAACCACTACCAGCAACACCCAATGATCTCGGCAGAGCTTGTGACCACAGTGAAAGTTCTTCAACACTTTAGACCCATTCTTGCAGCGCATCATGAATATTGGGATGGAACGGGGTTTCCCACAGGCCTAAAAGGGGATGAAATTCCTCTTCTTTCCCAAATTATTGGGATCTGCGAATATTATGAAGACCTTGCAGAAAAAATGAGAAGTGGCCGGCAAGTCAATCACCAGGGTACACTAGATGAGCTTGAAAAAGAGCGGGGTCGCTTATTTTCATCACAACTTCTCGATGTAGCCATCCCGGTTTTTAAAAATTGGGGATCACGTGATATCTCCTGGATGCAAGAAATTAAAAATGTGCATGCCTTTTTCACATCCGATCCCTTTGACAACGTTTTTCAGGACGATGATACGCTGATACAAGCGGTGACAGAAAAAACAGAAAACACGTTTTTTCCCCGGCAGTGGTCGCTTGCCAAACTCTCTTCAGACTTTACTGTACTTGAAGGAGACAGGGAACTCGGTACTATCATAAATGAACCCGTCGTTGGAAAATTTTTTAATATTGTTGCTCCATCTATTATCAAAAAAACCCGTGAATCATTAACAAAACTCGAAGAAAGTAATTCCCTCACTCTCACCCTATTATCCAGACAGGAAATACAACTTGAAGTCATTTTTATAAAAAGTAACAAGGGCTACAACCTTCTCTACCGTGGAATCAACAAAACGCCACTTTTCACAAGAACACACTCCATATTTTATCAGCATTTCAAAAACAGCCCTGAAGCACTACTGCTTTTTGACAAAGAATCGGTGATCACAGATGTGAACAAAAGTGGACTGAACCTTCTTGGCTTTTCCAGAATAGGTTTAATTGGAAAAGAACTCAATACACTCTTTTCTCCATTCCTGTCAAAACCTCAATTAAGCTCCCTCTACATGCTACTTGCTGAAGCCGGGGATGAGAATATCTGGCTTGAAGAATTTTCGATTATTAATAATCAGGGGACAGCCTGCACACTCCAGGTAACCATTGAACCTCTTCCTGATTACAACGATCAACTCACGTATCTTTGCAGATTACGAGATGTTTCAAGTAGAAAAAAGACGGAGAAGGATCTGGTTCAACGTGATCATGCCATGCAACTCATTGTTCACAACATTTCCGGATTAACAGGGGAAAATTTTTTCAGATCGTTACTACAGCAATTTGAGGCACTGACAAAAGCTAAGCTTGTCATGGTGGGAGAACTGGTATCAAACAACCTCGCTATCAATCCGGTTTCATTTCGCAACCATGGTACATTCCAGGACAAAGACAGATTTCTCCTTCATGGTACCCCCAGTAAGCTGATTATCCAAAAAGGAGACGTTTTCTTCCAAAATCGTTTGCAGGAATTCTTTCCTCTGGATAAATCATTAAAGAAACAAAACATTCATTCATGCTGGGGACTGCCCCTACGGAGCGAGGATGGTACAGTCATTGGAGTTCTGGTGGCCAAGGATGATAATGAAATCATTCGTTCAAAAAGTAGCCGGGCGCTGGTAAAAGTACTGCAATCTCTTGCTGGAAGGGAACTTTCCAGGATGCAAACCGAGAGAAAGCTTAAAAAAAATGAACAGCAGCTGGAAACCCAAAATATTGAATTGACCCGAATGAGTCAAATAAAAAGTGATATGATTGCTATCACTTCACATGACCTCAAATCCCCGCTTTCTGCTATTATTGGATATGCTAATATACTTGGCCAGTACTTTTCCACACTGCCTGAAGAAAAAATAATACACTATATTCGTCGCATCGAAGAAGAGGGAGAAAAACAACTTACTTTTATCAACAAACTTCTTGATCTCTATCGTATCGAATCCGGTGAAATCACTCTGGAACGTGAGCAGGGTCGTCTGGATTTACTCGTAACGGGCTGTATTGACAGCCAGGAATATGTTGCATCAAAACGAAACATTGTTATTCATTCCCATGTGAAAGGAACCCCGGCTCTCGTCACCTTTGATCCCACTCGTATGGAACAGGTTGTGTCAAACATTTTATCCAACGCCATAAAATTTTCTCCAGATAATTCAACCATTGATATTCTCTACCGCCAGGATGAAACATCTGCTCTCATTGAAATTTGTGACCATGGATCTGGAATTGATGAAGAAGAGATCCTCCATATTTTTGATCGCTATTACATGGGCCGTACTGATTTTGAGATTCGTCCTGAAGGATCAGGCCTTGGACTTTATATAGTAAAAAACATAATTACCCTCCATGGTGGAGACGTTTCTGCCCGCAACAGAGAGAAAGGCGGCAGTTGCTTCTCTGTGTGGATTCCTGCAAATAATTAATGGACAAGCCCCATGACACAACAAAAAATTTTAGTGATTGATGATGATCCAGCCCAACATGAAATACTTGATGTACATTTGAGCCTCGCAGAATTTGATACTCTCCATGCAACCAACAGTGCAGAGGGATTTGAAATATTAAAAGACTCTACTGTTGCACTTATTCTTCTGGACATAAACATGCCTAAAATGGATGGTTTCCAGACCATTGAAATTTTACGTAGCAACCCCCAGACACGAGACACCCCTGTCCTCTTCCTGACCAGCCTTGATCGACAATATCTAAAAATCAAAGGGCTGGAACTGGGAGCCGATGATTATGTTACAAAACCCTTTAATGGTGCAGAATTAATCGCACGAATCAAGGCGATCCTTCGCAGGCAGAGTACTTCTTCAGAGAAATTTGCATTAAGCGGCGACATTAAAGAAATAGGTATGTGTGATCTTTTACAGAATATCAGCCAGTCTTTAAAAACAGGAAAAATTCTATTTTCCGACATGGACGGAGAACTCATCATTTCCGGTGAAAATATTTTTTATGTCCGCCAGGGAATTTACAGCAATCTTGACGGCCTGCTCCGTTTAATGCTTCTTGAGTATGGTCGATTTTCGGTAACATATGGTGAGTTTCCTGCTCCGGAGAATGAACAGGTCATACCGGTTATAAAAGCTCTTCTTAACGGTGTAAATGAAATTGACCAGATTAAGATGGCGGTGGAAGAGACAACGGGACAAGCAGATCCATTTCTTGAACTGGCAGGGAATGCAACAGGAAACACTTCCATTGACATACTCAAGGCGAAATTCCCCTGTCGTTTAATTACTCTTGCAACAACAATGTCAAAACCTTTGATGTGGAATGTCTACAATATATTAAAGACGATTCAGACAAAGAGATTAACTGTTTTACCGGCCGACTATGCGAATGAGAAAGCGGATCATTCACAAAAAAATTAGGGAGCCAGCCGCTCAATCTGCCAGCCGCTCTCTGCAGAGGTGTATAGAAATCGATCATGCAGTCGATTTTCCCGCCCCTGCCAAAACTCAATTGAGGAAGGACTGACCCGATAACCACCCCAGAATGATGGCAAAGGCACATCGCCATTGGAAAATTTCTGCTTCATCTCCTTAAATTTCTGCATAAGAAGATTACGTGAGGAAATTGCACTGCTCTGGTTAGACACCCAGGCTGCAATTTGGGAATTGCGGGGCCGA
>JAFLJO010000097.1 GCA_022712975.1 Desulfocapsa sp. | reverse complement strand
GCTAGATTCTCTGGGGACTCAACAGGCTGGGATGAATGTCGATAATGACTTGATCTCGGCAACCCAATGAGTTCACATTGACGGGCAATACTAATCCTGTCATGGCCAGGTTCTATGCAGTTACGTTTATCAGTAAGGCTCATAGCAGATGACCAGTATTTTTTTTTAACCAGTCCAGCTCAACCTGGAGCTTGCCAATTTGCTGAAAAAGGAAGTCTCGCTCATTTTCCATGGTTTTTATGGTTTTCCCTTGCTTTCCCCCGAAGACAGCAGACAAGCCATCAATAGCCTGTTTCTTCCATCTGTTCACCTGACTGGTGTGGACTCCAAACTCTGAAGCGATTTCATTATTTGTACTCTGTGCTTTGATAGCAGATAAGGCGACCTTCGTTTTGAGGTCGTTACTATATTTTTTTCGTTTCACAATCCCCTCCGAAACAGTTTGTTTTGTACCTTAGCAGACTGTCTCAAATATGGGGTTCACTATAATATTGCAACTGAAAGCGGATCGGAACCCGAATCCACATCTCTTGTGGTCTGCCATCAATGGTGCCAGCGTTAAAACGCCAGTTTTGCACAGCTTTCAGGGCTGCCTTATCCAGTACAGAATGTCCACTGGAAAGGGCAATTCGGAGTTCCTTCACCCTGCCATGGTCATTAATAAGAGTTTCCAGTAAAACAACTCCTTCAAGGCCGCGGCGCCGGGCCAGGCGCGGGTATTTAGGGGGCGGGTTGACTTGATAGAGCGGAGTTGCCTGTTGGATGATATGGGCGGTAGTATCGATCTTGGAGTTTTTTTGTTCTTCGCCAACCTCGGTCTGGAGGGGAGGCTGGTCTTCGGGGACGATTTTTTGTTTTTGAATCGATTGGGGTTTGGGAGCAGGCTGAGCAACCGGACTTGTAACCGGTAGAAGTTCAGGTTGTTTGGGTTCTGGCTTGGGCTTGGGTTCAGGCTTGGGTTTAGGTAGTGGTTGCGGAACAACCTCTTTCTTTTTTACGATTTTTCTCTTTGGTTCAACTTTTGGTGGTACCTTCTCAACAGCTGGTTTTGCTCCCAAAGAAACGGCAATCCGTTGCACTGCCAAAGGGGCTGGCAAGATTGCTTTGTCACTGGCTATCGGCCAGCAGAGAATAATCGAGTGCAGGCTTAGAGTGATTAATCCGGCCAATAAAAGACGCCATATTCTGCTAATGGATTTACAGCACCCGGAATCTCGTAAACTCACTTAGCTGGAGTCTCATAAACTTGTTTACTAGCTACAGCCTGTAGAGAAATTTTACTCAGACCAGCCTCTTTAACACTATCCATTACCTTAAATAACTCTTGATACGAAACAGATTTGTCGGCGAAGATCTGAACCTCAGGTTCTTTAGTGCTCTTGGTTGCAAGCTTTATATCGCGCAGTCTTTCAACCAGCACAGCTAAAGAAACTGATTCTTCTGCAATAAAAAGCAGCACCTCCGAGCCATTGTCTTGTATGGTGACACTGATGGCTTCCTGGGTTTCCAGGGCAGCACTGCTTGAACTTGGCAGATCCACGACCTGACCATGATGAACGGCCATGGAGAGCATAGCGTAGATAAAAAAGATCAGTAGCAGAAAGACAACATCAATAAGGGGCATCATCTCTATCCGTGCTGGTGAGAGCGGTTTATGGTTGAGCTTCATTTTTCCCCTGACCGAACTTTTTGATAAACCACCTCCAAACTGGTGGCATATTTTTCCATGACATGGATGGCGTCTTCGATTCTACTCTTGAAATAGTTGTAGGGAAAGACGGTAATGATGGAGATCCCAAGTCCTGTGGCCGTGGTAATCAGGGCCTGGGCAATACCGCTGGTGACCAGTTTTGGATCGGCAATGCCACCAGCGCCCAGCATTTCGAATGATGAAATAATTCCGAGTACTGTACCAAAGATGCCAAGCAGTGGGGCAACGGTGATCATGGTGTCGAGCACGGTCATATATTGGGACATTTTTTTTACCATGTGCCGCGCCTCGGCCTCCATGGCCTTAGCCATATCGTAATTGCGATGCAGGATGCCGACATTGAGCATACGGATGACATGATCGGTACACCCCTGGGTTTTCTCCTTGATTTGCTGCCAGTCTCCGCTTTCAGCCAGGGTGAGCACTTCGTCCATCAATATGCGATTTCGTCTTTTTTTAACCTGCGCCCAGAATAGGATTCGTTCAATAATGATGCATAGCACCACCATGGAACAGGCCAGCAACGGCCACATGACAGGCCCACCGCTTTGCATTATTTCATAAACTCTCATTGAGCACTTCCTGTGGTAATTTCTGGATGAATTAAACCGGCAATGATCTGGAGAGTTTGGGCAAAGGTTGCGGGCGAGGGACTACAGACAAGATCCGGATTGATTATATGCACTCGATCCTCCTGAACCGCTTTTATAACGGGAATACGCTGCCAATTCTTTTTTTCATCCGCCGCAATGCCGGACTCACTGCCCATAATGGCGATGATAATCAGGTCAGGATTTTCGCCAATAACTTTTTCTATACCGGTGGTGCCGCTCTTTTGCCCCGCAAGGATATTGATGCCACCGGCCAGGACGATGAAATCATTGGTGAATGAATTGCTAACCGCTCCAAACAAGGGCCGGGAGCCAACCTGGAGGAAGACTTTTTTCTTTTTCAGCAGAAAGACTTTTTTTTCTACTTTCGCTACCTCGGCCTGAGCCTGATCGACTATGGCCCTAGCCCTATCCGCCAAGCCCAATAACTCACCCAGGCGAATAAACTCATCGCAAATCTCTCTAAAAGAGGCGGTGCGCTTAAAACGGACCACCTTTATCCCCACGGCCTGTAACTGTCGAACCTGCTCAGGTTTGGTCAGGGCGGTGGCCAACACCAGGTCGGGCTGCTGGCTGATAATCTTCTCAATGGAGACCTGCATAACCGAGCCGATTTTTTCCTTCTGTTTGGCTTCCGCAGGCCGCACACAAAAGTTGGTGTTGGCGACCAGGCGGTCGCCAGCCTCCAGTAAAAAGACATTTTCGGTATTGATCGGGCCTAAGGAGACGATGCGCTTGGGGAACTCTTGAGCATAAGCCTGACCGTTCAACAAGAATAAGAAACAGCAGACGAGGAACCACAGGCTAAATAATTTAGATATGCTCATCATTAATAATACCTGGCCAGGTTCAGGCTCCGTTTGATCCTCTCCATGAAAAAAGTGTTGATTTCCGGATATAAAGCTAAACCTTTGAAGAAGTTTTTGCTGTTATGGTTAACGGTGGCGCATTCCACGGCAAAACCCATCTCCTCCAAGGTTGTCCGCCAACTGTTGTCGTCCCCCATGAGATCCTCTTCCGCATGCAAACCGGCCAGATACATCATTGGGATGATTTTTACTCTGTGGTACTGGCTTAAATTGTGATGTTTTATGCGTGTCAGCACCGCCTCATGGTCTGGCACGCCTTCGATACTGGCAGCCATGACATTGGGGTAGAGGTCGGCCACCATCTTTTCCAGCCCCAGGTAGACAATATTCACCGGATCAGCGGTGAGGGGGGTTCCGTGCAGGGCCAGGAGGTTCAAGCCCTCATCCGGATGCAGAAATTCTGTCTCAACTACGGCTAGGGTCTCTTTGACAAAATCCCAGCGGTGGAGCAGGGTCTCACTTAAAAGTACCCTCAGACCAGGGAAAAACTCGCAGGTTTCTGCCAGTTGTTGATATTCGGTGCCCGGGAAGATATGGAGCGGCTGAACCACGGCTTTGCGAAAGCCCTGGGACTCTACTTGTGCCAAGGTCTCCTGTAGACTTGGCAGCCCCATTTTTTTTCGGATGATCTCTGAGGTGTATGCCCAGAAAATTGTATGTTCAGAAAAGTTGGCCGCCACCTTTTTTCTGAAGATGTCCAAGGCTTTCCCGGCCTTGGAACTAGAGCCAAAAGCAGCAATGATGATAGCTGGTTGTTCCTCAAGTTTCGGGAGCCGCATCTTGCGGCCTATATATCCGTGCTGGTGCATGTTGTCCTCTTTTTGCGATTCTTTTTAAATTGAAATTCCATAGCCAGCTCAAACTGACCACGCAGTTCGTCAGCGGTAATTCTCGCCCCTTGCCCTGGCGCCATAAGCAGCCAGACCGATGATCAGCAGCACCACAAGTCCTGCCAGCCATTCCACCCCGGAGGAGGTGACTTCGGTGGATTTGTCCTGGCTTGTTATTTTTTCCATCTTGTAGCCTTCGATCTGGGTCTCGGCATCTGCATCGGCCTTGTCCTGTTGCTCCATCACTTTTGCGGTCTTTTGGGACTGCTGATCTGGAGATGCACTTTTCTCACTTGGTGCAGTGAGTTGTTTTTGCAATTTTTCACGGTCAGTTACCTGTTCTGCCAGGGATTTTCGAGCCGCCTGCTCAATGGCTAGTTTAAATTTCTCCACCATCTCCGGGCTCATGACACCGGGCAAAGAAATGATGGAGACCACCATCTGGTTTAACAAGGGGTTGTTGCAGGTATGCTCGCAGCAGGCTACTCCCTTTTTCACCACGTTTACGGCATATTCCACTGCCAGTTTCTGCTGGATTTTGTCGTCCGCCTGCCAGTAACCTTTACGCACCGTCTCCAGCATGCGGGCTGTGATGGATTGATATGACCAGGGGTTGGCCTGGTTAAAAAACTTCTTTAATTCCAGACCATATTTATCCTCCACATACACCTCATAGGACTGCTGCCACTTTGCCTCATCCACTTTTTCCGGATTGGTCATCTGCCAACCCCAGAGATATTCAACAAAATTGGCCATCTCCCTGGCTCCTGCATACTCTTCCTTTTTCATACCTTCAATCCATTTGGGATTGAGATAGCGGCTCCTCATTTCCCGCCCCAGGGTTTTGGCTATATCTTCTACTCCAACCTGACCAGGTTTCTGCTGGAGGGTGATGAGGGTTTCCGGGGAGGCGCCGGACTCAAGGCGAACCGCCATGGACAGCCCACCCAGATATTGAAAAACGTCATCATTATCAAGAACCCCGTAGATATTGGAAGAACGGGAATGCAGGGTGACATCCACCTCGGCCAGATTTGCTTGAAGAAGTTTTTTGGCCGGAACCGCCCACCGCCCTTGACCAAAGGCATAGCCCATCCTGTTTAGAAAGACATCAACCACCTCACGTTCCTCCTGCCAGAGGCCGGAACCAGAGGCCATCCCACTCACTCCGGTGCCGTAGGAACCGGGTTTTCCAGAAAAAATGCGTAAACGACTAAGCTCCTCGGCTTCCTGCTCATTCATGCCGTCGGCCATAAGCCGCATCTTGATGCGCGCATTATTGTCCAGCAGGAGATTACTGATATCAGTCTGGCGCATGGCAAGCTGCACGGCCTGGTCGATGAACTCCATCTTGTCGGGGAATAAATCCCGATAAAGACCAGAGGCATTGACCATGACATCAATACGGGGGCGGTTAAGTTGGCGGGCTGGAATGATATCCATCCCATTGACCCGGTTGCTCTTTGTCCAGCGAGGTTTGATACCCATGAGATAGAGAATGGTGGACTCGTTCACCCCTTCATTGCGCATGGTTTCGGTGGCCCAGAGAACAACTGCCACCTTAGCTGGATATTGCTGATGTTTGGTCAGATGATTTTTGATAATCTCGTCTGCCGCCTTTCTGCCAAGCTCCCAGGCTGCCGGGCTTGGTATCTTCTGGGGATTGAATCCATAAAAATTCCGCCCGGTTGGCAGGGCATTGGGGTTGCGGATGGGGTCATTGCCCTCGCCGGGTTGGACATACCGACCGTCCAGACCAGCCAGCAGAGCTGCGATTTCAGCAGAGCCGGAGCCGCTGATTCTACTCTCTATATCCTTTTGCTTTTCCGCCGGATTCCATTTAACCACGGCCTGGGCCATCTCGTTGATCTCCCGGTCGCCGGGACTCTTACCAAAGCTGTGCATGCCGTAGGGCATGAGGTTTTCTCGAATCTCCTCAAGATAATGGCCAAGGAGATGGATTTGCTCATCCTCCGGCAAGCTGTGTTGGTGGCTGTGATCTGCAATTCCATGCCCATGCGTATGACCGGGGTCATTGGCAATATCAGCCAGGATTCCGGTCTGTTCAGCCAAGGCCATGATTTCTTCGTATTTTAACTGGGCGGTGGTGGACTTGCGTGCCTTGGCTCGTTTAAATTCATTGATAAGCTCGTCCATCCTGCCATACTCTTCATGCAAGCCTGCCTCTTTGAGCATGGGGGTGAGGTGAGAGATAATTACCGCTCGTCCCCGCCGTTTTGCCTGAATTCCCTCCCCAACATCATCAACAATATAGGGGTAGATATTGGGAATATGCCCCAGCAGTACCTCGGGCGGGCAGGAGGCCGACAGCCCCGCCTGTTTGCCAGGTGTCCATTCATAGGTTGAATGGGTACCGAGATGGATCATGGCATCGGCTCTGAAACCATGATTAAGCCAGAGATAGACGGCCAGGTATTGATGGTGGGGATAGAGGGTGGTGTCGTGGTAGAGCTTCATGGGGTCATCACCCCACCCACGGGCTGGTTCAGGTAACAGGATGAGGTTGCCAATGGTGACGGCAGGAATAATAAAATCAGAACCATCTTTCATGATGGCGGAATCTTCCGGACTGCCCCATTGTTCGATGACCCTGGCCTGAAAATCTCCAGGCAGCCTGCTAAACCACAGCTTGTATTGATCCATTGGCAAGCGCACCACCTGCGAGGATTGCAGAAGACGATCAAGCTCTCCCGGAGCCCAGGAACCGATATTCCGTCCCGAGGTCATAATGAGCTTCTTTATTTCCTGTTCCGTGGGGATGGCATCAACCTTATAGCCAGCCTCTGCCATGGCGGCAATGATCTGCGCAAGGGAGCGAAAGACATTGAGATAGCTGGCGCCGATATTCTGCTTACCCTGATGGTGGTTATAGAACATGACGGCCACCTTTTTTTTATCATTGGTCAGGGTCTGTAAGTTGGCGAGCTTGTTGATCCGAGTCATGAGCAGGTCAATATTTTCAGGAATCGGTTCCTTACGATAGTATCGTTTGCCATTATCAGGATCGTTGAACTGTACTTTGGCGGCCAGAGGAGTAGGTTCAATAAGACCGGAGAGCTCCGGGGTGGCGATGGACCAGGCCACCGCACTGCCAGCAATACCAACAGGGCTCTTGCGCCACTCATCAAGGGTATCGCCAAAGATACTGATTGCGTTGAAGATGGGAACATTGAGTTTTTGCAGATTTTCAGCCAGTTCGGCAGTCAGGCCTGAGTAAAATTTCAGGGAAAAGGCCAGGATGATATCAACCCGTGAATCACCTTTTTTATCAAGCAGGAACCGTTCAATGGTTTGCTGATCCCGGCCAAAACAGGCCAGGACATTGAAACCCTCCGCCTCCAGCCGGGAAATAAGGGTATTTATCGGTTTTTGCTGGCCTGGGGTGAGGGACGAGGAGAAGAAGAGCAGACCAATCTCTGGTCGGTTCGGATCATAAGCAGCTCTGTTCTGTTGCCATTTTTGATACTGCGCAAAAGTGGCAAATACCTGGCTGGCTTCGGGATGATAAATACCAACAAGTGCTTTTTTGCTCACTTCCTCATAGGTGATGCTTTTGTCAAAATGACGATTAGCCACCAGCTTCAACATGTTAACGATATTGTCTTTGCTGATATGATCATAATACTCAGCCACCTGCTCATCAAAGATCAGGCCAAGTTTTTTCAGCCGTTCATCATCGGTTGAACCACGCACTGCGTAAATACTCTTATTCTGTAAATTAATTTTGACGGTGAGATACTCCTCCAGAGCGCGCCCCATGACATCTACGACAATAACCTTGGCCTGGTCGATCTCCCGGAGCAGGGCTTCACCACCTGGAGCCAGTTCACCAACGGCAATGACCTCGACATCAATTTCCAGGTCAAGACCTGCCATCGCCTGACCAGCCAAGTATGAGTTATTGTCAAGCACCAGCAGAATCAGATCGGCAGCCTTGGCCTGCATGGGCAACAGAACAAAGGCGAGCAGGAGCAAAAAAACTTTCATAGTATATCCTTGTCACGCCGCTTCGTGTTGAATTTGCAGGCTTTTCGCCACTGTCATCAGGTTGCTATCGTGGCAATTCATA
>JAFLJO010000001.1 GCA_022712975.1 Desulfocapsa sp. | reverse complement strand
TGGGGGCTGCGGCTCAGTTCAACAACATTTTATCAATCATCCCGCGGTTGCTTCAGAAAATCACGGTAACATGAAACTCTGGTGTGGAATTTTAATTCGAAGTTTTTCTGGGGCGGGACGAATGATAAAACGCTCTTGGTTATAGGTTTTACCGCAGGAGAGTGAGTTTTGTGCAAATACACTAGATTAAGACTTAGGCTCTATTAATGTCATGCGCTAAAAAAATTTGGACAAATGATTAGATGTCACCAAGATTGACACAAGCCCTAAGGGTCGCACGGTCGTCTTGGGGAAGGAGGCCAGATACTTGCGATTTTATTGACTTGAATTTCAGCATTTCAGTGTGGTAGGACAATCCGATTCCATTCGCAATCGACGTTTGCTGTTACTCTACAAGTTACGGTCTGATAACGATTTGCTACAATTGGCATAGAGTCAACTCATCCTGCTATACCAACAGGTTCATTAATCAGATAAGAAATGCTCAATTGTCCTGTTTTAGGCAGTTTTTGAACTTGTGCTCTGACCCCGTATACTTCATATATAAGTTCTTCACTGAGAATATTTTCGGGTGTTCCTATTGCCACAATTTCACCTCGGTGTAAAACACAGATGCGGTCACAAAAGGCAGCTGCAATGTTGAGATCGTGTAAGGCGGTGATAGTCGACAAAGAGAGAGCCTTTATTTTTTTCATGATAGAGAGCTGGTGAGCAATGTCGAGATGATTGGTTGGCTCATCAAGGATAAGAAGTTGTGCTCGCTGGCATAGGGCGCGGGCCAAGTAAACCCTTTGAATTTCTCCGCCGGAAAGTGTGTGTAGTAATCTGTCTGCATACTCAGTTAAATTAACATCATCCAGGGCACGAGCAGCTATAGAATAGTCGTCTGTACTATCTCCTTCAAATCGTTTTTTATGGGGAGTCCTGCCCATGAGTACCGTTTCAAAGACCTTGATATGAAATTCCGGTGTTCTTTCCTGTAGTACTGCGGCGACCTGTTTGGCCGATTCCTGCAAAGACATCTCCATGAGATTAACACCGTTAACAAAAATAACGCCTGTTGTCGGCAGCAAATAACGGTAGATGCAGCGAAGAAGAGAAGATTTCCCACTGCCGTTTGGTCCAAGTAGACCGACCATCTCTCCTGGATGAACGTAAAGGGATATCTCTTTTAATATTTGAGTTGAGTCAATGCTCCAGCCAATTGTGTCTAATTGTAAGTGGATTGAGGCTGGCGGTTGATCACTGTTCATGGCATATTCTCCTTTCGTTGTAACAGCCAGATAAAAAACGGCGCGCCACATAAAGCAGTTATAATGCCGATAGGGAGTTCAATGGGTGCTATGATCACTCTGGCGAGAACATCAGCCCAGACAAGAAAGATTGCACCAGTCAGGAAGGTAAGGGGGAGAAGCTTTTTATGATCATTCCCTGCAAAGAGTCTGACCACGTGAGGTATCATCAGACCGACAAAACCTATCGAACCACTTAATGCCACAAGTACCCCGATTATTATGGAAGTAACAAAAAAGATCTTTTTGCGAAACTGTGAGCTGTTGATGCCAAGTGATATAGCTGTTTCTTCTCCCATGCTGATTGCGTTGAGAGCACGAGCTTGGAAAAAAAGATACAGAGAACCCGTCAGTACAAAAAAAGCAGGCAAATAAATATTTGACCATTTGCCACCGGCAACGGATCCTAAAAGCCAGTGAATTATTTCACGCAAGCCCTGGTCAGGCGCTAGATATGCAAGAAAGCTTGTGATGGCAGAGAAGAGATACGAGATGGCAATACCCGCTAAGATAAGTTTACCAGCACCCATCCTCCCATTACCCCTGGCAAAAATAAAGACAAGAGAGAATGCTGTCAAGGATCCTAAAAACGCAGCAAAAGGTACTGCCCACACAATATAACTTCCGGGGATTCCAGATAGAAACACCAGAGTCGCTCCTGTTGATGCACCAGAGGAAAGACCAAGAATATAGGGGTCTGCCATACTGTTGCGAACTATGGCCTGCATCACTGCTCCGGTTATTGCCAGTCCCCCCCCAACCAGCACAGTAAATAAGATGCGCGGAGTGCGGATCATCCAAACAATCTGTTCGGTGGTATAGTTCCAGTCGCCATATTTGATTGTGGTGGTCTTAAAGAGAAGTATTCGCCATATATCATGGAGGTCAATAGAAACTGAGCCAAAAGCAAGAGAGACTATTATACTTGCGCAAAGAAGACTTACGAGGAACAGGATATGCTTCCTGTGGGTTCTTTTTTCAGCTAGAATGGTAGTAAGGAGATCCTTATTTTTTTGTTCTTTCATTATTGTTATGTAATGCTGTTGAAAGTTTTTTTATTGCTGAAACTGTTCTTATTCCTCCAGTGGATGCACTGAATTCGATGGGCACAAATTTATTGTTTTTAATCGCTTCAAGTGTTGAGTAGATTGGGTCATGTGTGAGTCCTTGTTTCTTTTTCTGAGATGAGCTCCAAACGGCCTCAGTGAGGACGACATAATCAATGGGGCGACTGATTATCTGTTCTTTGCTTACGATTGCATGTGTCTTGCCGGTGTGAATGTCATGAAAGCTGTTTTTACCACCTGCAAGGTTGATAATTGCGTTGATTGGGCCATTTCCACTACCTACGTATGGACCCCGGTCGCTGAAGTTGTCGAGCCAGAGAATCCATGGTATTTTTGTGCCCGGATTTTTTTCAAGGCGTATCCTGCCAATATCTTTTTCCATGGCGGAGATCAGTTCCTCAGCTCTTTCTGTAACCCTGAAAATAGTCGCAATATCAAGAAGCTCTTTGTATAACACTTCCATTGACCAGGGTTTTTTCTTTGTAATCATTCCCTTGCATGAACCGGGAGAAAGGTATGAGTTTATGCCGATTTTTAAAAGTTCGTTTCTTGTTGGAAGCCCACGTCTCTCAGAAAATGCACTTGGATAACCAGCATAAATAAAATCAGGCGCCGCGTTGAGAAGTATCTCTTTTGACGGGTATTTTTTAGCAAGAACTGGGATAGTATTATAAACTGCTTCGAATTCAGGAAGGATTTCATCATCTATATATGCTGTACCTACCATATGAGCTTCTAGCCCTAGAGCTAACATGATTTCCGTCTGGCTCTGGTTCATGGTAACTGCTCGTTTTGGCACCGTTTTATAATTGGTGGTGAATCCATCGTTGACAATTGTAACCGATGGTCTTGAAGAATCTGTTTTATCAAAAGATTGTCCGTGTTCAGCAGAGACATAATCGATGGAAAAAACAAGCAGGATCAGTGTTGCAACTGTTAGTTTGATACAAGATGCCATTGTGAAACTCCATATCTCAGGTTGATACAATTGATACAGAAAAGACGTTTTACGGCCTGTTGAAAAGCGCCATTTTTTTTTCGAAAACGGGCTTTTCAACAGGGCGAGTTTTTTCTACTTCGCACTAAAAAGTGAATTTATAGCTGAGCGTGATCGTCCTAGGGGCACCCCTGAAGCCGGAGAGAAAACTTTCGCCAGTTGTAGAATCAGTTGCTCTTTGATGGCCGTAAGTGTCGTAGTCATCGTCAAACAAGTTGTCGATTCGCAGGGTCAGCATATGGGGCAGATCCTTGCCGAAACGGTAAAAGGTTGAAAAATCTGTAAGCCAGTTTTCACCATAATAGGTGTCGTAGCGTTCGCTGTAGAAGCTTCCACTGGCAATTTTGCCGATATAACGTGTTGCTACATCACCACCAAAAGACTTCGATGGATGCTCATAACGGAGAATCCCTTTAAAAAAGTTTTCAGGAATTTTGGTGAGTTGTTGATCGCTTCCTTTTGTTTTTGCATCGGTGAAACTGGCGCTGGTCACAAAACTGAAACCATGGAAGGGTTTTGAGGATAACTGGAGTTCAATATTCTTCAGTGTGGTTTCTTCCTCGGTATTTGTAAAGATTCGGTCTTGGCCTAGACCAATCATATTAACGATGTTTATGTGTGTATATCCGATCTCAGCAGTAATCAGACCATATGATGCTCCAAGTCCAACCTCATAGTTCGTACTTTCTTCAGGCTTAAGATCAGGATTACCTTGTCCCCAATCTGGTTCGTCTAGGTAGAGCTGCTCAGCACTGGCTAGTTTGAAGTTTGTGCCGACGGATGCCCTTATGTATGCCGTTTCCCATACTGGGGTGCGTCCACTGACATTCCAGACAAATATGTCATTGCCTCCTGTCTGGTTATATCGGCCACCTAAAGAGAGTTTCAAGTTTGGTAGCATAGTGAATGATGGACGAAGGGCAAAAAAGAGAGCCGTTACTTCCTCAGTATCACCTGCGATTTGCCATATTTCGTCTTCCCCCCAGTAATTTTGGTAATCAAACCCAACAAGCAATTCGTTTTGGTCGTGGAAAAACCAACTGCCCATAATGTTCAGTCCAAAGTCTTCATACCCCCATAAAGCCTCATTAAAAATGAATGTACCATCCAATCTTTGTCTGGTGTAATCAGTCCACCACTCATGATAATAGCCTTTTACGTAATACGAGAAATCATCTGTAACATCGTGGTCCCATTTGAGTAGCCCGACATACTCTGTGCGGTCATTTAAGGCCATCTCTTCATTAACCCTTGCAAAGTCTGCTTTAACGACGTTTCGTAGGATTGACCCCTGAAATAATGCTCCGTTTCCCAAATTATCTATTTCGCGTTGATATTTGGCCATTATAGTATTACGCCCATACCCCCTCTCCTTCTTGGCAGCACCTTCAATCCTGGCATAATCTTCATCTTCAAATGGAAGATAACCTTCCCATCCGTCGTAGGAGCCATAAAACAGAAAACCGTTTCCATTGACGGTATCAGTAATTAGGCCATGTGCATCTGTAGCTTTATAGCTACCAACACTAGCCCCAATAGAACCATGAGAATCTTGAGTTATCTTTTTGGTGATTATGTTGATGACACCGGCTATGCCATCGGTTCCATAAAAAAGCCCTTCTCCATTTTTCAAAATCTCTATACGTTCGATCATTTGGGTGGAAATTGTATCAAGATATCCGCTTCCATAAAGGCGATTATTGATTCTTATCCCGTCCAGAAGAAAAACAATTTGATTAGTACCTCCACCATTGAGGCTCATTCGTGCGTAATCGCCTCGTCCTCCCCTGCTACTGACATAAAGCCCTGGAACCAAGGATTCGAGTACCTGGTTAACATCGGTAAATCCTCCTCTTTTTATTTCTTTTGCAGTAACGATTTCTACTTTGTGGCCGTAAGTTGCAAGCTCCGCTGACAAATGCTCTTCAATTCTTCTACCTTCCACAATTATTTCTGTGAGTATTGTGGGTTCCTCTTGGGTGGCAATTGCTGCTGGAGCGGGCCATAGAGCTAGAGTTAGGCAAAAGTATGCTACCTTATTAATAATGGTGCACTTACCTTTTCTTCTTGGGATCGATCCCATTGTTTTTCTCCTTTCATGTTGTAAGAATGAGATTTAAACATTGGTCCGGGCATAAAAAAACCCGGATCAATGTTTATTACATTGATTCGGGGTGCCCTGGTATATCCGCGAATAGGAATAGTGTTTGTTCACCCTACTTCCACGAGGATAAACTAACTCTGTTGTACCATTTCTCCGGCACTTACAGATTTCTTCAGACAGGTCTTCTGACTTCCGGATCATTCTACTTGTTGCGCCTTCCCATCTGCTGGTTGCAGATAGTGACATTGATGCAACGTTCGTCCTCGGTTACAGCGGCGGGCCCGTCCCGAATTTTCATCGGATTCCCTATTAAGCTCTCTTACAAGCATCTGAATATTTGCGGCACAGTAATACAAACATGAAACATAATCAAGCGAATAGGACGGGAAATCGATCAGGTCTTTCCTTAACTCAACTCCATCCAAAAGAGGCTGGCTACAGACCCACCACAAACACCGCACTTCTTCCAGCCGATATTTAGGCATGAATCAAACAACAATCACCATCCACTAAAGAAAGTGATTGGCGGCTTTTTTTATGCGCCCACAAGGGTCGGCATCTTTGATTCTCATAAACTAGATATAATGGTTAACACAAGAGCGAAAGAGACCTGCCTACCTTGCCAACGTGGGTTATGTTGAAAACAACAATCAACTCAGAGCCAAAATCAAGGAGACAGGTCATGGAAAAAACAATAAAATATATCGGATTAGATGTCCACAAAAAGTCAATTTCAATCGGTATTGCTGATGAAGGTCGTGATGGAGAGGTTCGGTATTATGGTAAAATTGATAATGACATGAACCAACTCAACAAAGTTATTCGTAAACGTATATCAAAAGGAGCTGTTCTCAAATTTGTATATGAAGCAGGCCCTTGCGGGTACGTGATTTATCGCTACCTTACTAATAATGATATGGATTGTGTTGTTATTGCTCCATCTAAAATTCCACTCCAAAGTGGTGACCGCCTGAAGAATGATAAACGAGACTGCTTGTCTTTAGCCAGACTGCATCGGGCAGGTGAGCTAACAGTCGTATATGTCCCAACGGAAGATGATGAGGCTTTACGCGATTTAGTACGTGCTAGAGAAGATGCTGTTCGTGCGGTTAGAGTAGCAAAACAACAGCTTGGTGCTTTTCTGTTACGACATGATATTATTTATTCAGGAAAATCTAAATGGAGCAAAGCTCATTTCAACTGGCTTACTGAGATTACAATGTCACACCCTGCCCAGCAAATCGTATTTCAAGAATATATTGATACTGTGAAAGATTGTAGCAATCGTGTTCAGCGTTTAACTGAACAAGTCAGGCAACAATCTAAACAAAGTAGACAGCATGAGTTGATCCAGTCTCTCCAATCCATGCGCGGAGTCTCTCTCGTTGTTGCCGCCACGATAGCCGCTGAACTTGGTGATCTTACCCGTTTCGAAAGCCCCGGTAAACTCATGGCTTTTCTTGGCCTTATTCCTTCTGAACATTCGAGCGGTGAACGAGTGAGTAAAGGTTCCATTACCAAAACAGGAAACAGGCATGTGCGCAAAGCCTTAATAGCAGCAGCTCATGCTTATCGATTTCCTGCAAGAAAAAGTAGAGCAATTAGTAAACGGCAAGAGAACTTATCAAAAGAAGTAACTGATATTTCATGGAAAGCTCAGTGTCGACTCTGCACTAGATATCAGTTCCTCATTGCTAAAGGGAAAAATTCAAATGTAACCAAAACTGCAATTGCTAGGGAGATTGCAGGCTTTTCTTGGGCAATAGCTCAGGAATTATCCAAAGCAGCTTAAGCTTGGTGATAAGTAATCGCTTTCCAAGGGAGGGCCAGAGATAAAAAAAGTACCCTCAACACACTTCAAAAAGCACAAAACTCTTACCACATATCCTGCAAACAGGTGAGTATTACCACTGAATTAATGCTTAACAAGAATGCACCCTTAGCATTCCCCTCGACAGTTACAGCACTATACAGAAAAAGCCCATGAAAAGTCAATATTATACTTCGGTAAAGAAAAAAAACCAGAATAACAGGAGGTTGCAAAATTCAGCGAAAAGACATACAAATACTGTTGAACTGAACCGCTGCGCGGAAAAACCCCCTGCAATCCCAGTAGAATACTGAGTTTTCCACCAATCGTTATACCTCCAACGCCAGATAAGATAGAATATCTTCATAGGATAAGCATGTCGCTTGTCAATTCTCTACTAGGGAGGTATGCATTATGTCCAC
>JAFLJO010000100.1 GCA_022712975.1 Desulfocapsa sp. | reverse complement strand
CATTGCCATCAATCCGAATTGAAGCTGATGGCTTTTCCACAGTCGAAGCCAATTTCCAATATTCTGCCCTCTGTCCGAGCAGAAGCCACGGATCTCCTTTAAAAATCTCTATCCCTTTGCTCATCCTCTGATGTGGCAGATCTACGGACTAACGTCCTGCATCACCCGCCGGCCATGGAGTTACCGTGAACTTTGAGCGAGGTAAATAGTTTGATTAACCTCTGAAAATTGGACGTGTGAGCCGGTCGGTGTGTATGCTTTTGTTCGGCGTCTTTTTGCCGTTTTTTTTGTTTTCTTAGAGGATGCTTTTTGTGGGTAAAAAGTACCCTCTAAGAGTGAAAGCAAGGTATTTATAAGATTGTTGTTCCATTAACACAGTACCTTAGCTTGGTACGACCCCATTGCCGTCGACCTTGTTTTATTTTTGGAAAAGATCATCGTGTCTTTTTATGGAATTATTGAGTTTGATTTTAGCCTCCTTGCGTAATTGTTCAACACGATCAATCAATTGATTTATCTGTTCATCAAGTTCATTTTCATTTATACATTCAGCGGATAAATTGAGTTGTTTAAATTGAAATTGAAGAATAGGCTGAAAGGGAAGAGAGTTCTTGTCAGGTTCCTTAACTTTTATTTCATAATCGAATTCCATACGTAAACTCCTTCAGAATTATTGTTTGTTGTTGTTTTTTCTACAAAAATTGTACTTCTTTCGTATTTTTCAATTTTACATTAAAAATATTTCATCGCATAGTAAACCAAAATTATAAAGCCTATACAGATGAAAAAAGTCCCCACTTTTTCTTCTCGTATCATTTCACTATTTTTAGCCGTGATTTACTCCTTTCCTTGAAATCTTCGTTTTGAAGAAGTTAAAAGTTCTATAGCTTCATCTTCAATCACCCACCATATCTCCCGAGCTCCTATGATGAAATCTTGGGCAGCTTCATGGTTCTCCCAGTAAAAATCAAAACCGTCCTCGTCAGATCTAATTCTTACGACTTCACTTAATAGGTCTATTGCCAATTCCTCTACTGTAGTCCAGGCAACTGTCCCATTTTCTATCTTTTCTTTTGCGTCTTCACTTAACTTATCAAACCAATCTGGTTCTTCTTCGTCGGAGCCTCTCCAACAACTAACAATCGCTAAATCTTCGAGAGTGGCTTTATAACCAGCCCAATGCCTGCCTTCTTTATGTGCCAAGCTACAAATTTCACGTTGAGTTAGTAAGCTAAATCTTCCTTTAACAGCTTTTATGCAATCATCAATATTCTCTATTTCGGTGCTTATTGCCTTCGCACAAACAGTAGAAATAGCTATTCTTCCTCGATATTTGTCTAATCTCTTATGCAAATCATCAGGTATGCTAATTGTTAATTTTTTGCTCATTATCTACCCCGTCTTTAAAAGTTCTTAGTTGATCACCGTATTGACATATTATTAAGGTAGCACTGCTTTGTACGTATGTCAATAAATAGTCTCGATGTTTATTGAAAAACTTGTAAATGTTGCGTTAGAGGGAAGGTGTTGATGTCTTATCTTAATTTTTTGGAGGGGCTGGCATTTAAAATAAGACAGATTAAATTGGATGTTTAAGGCGGAAAACTACGTACATGACAAGACCAGTTACCTAGGTATGAATTAACCCCAGAGTATCTGACTAGATTTGGCAAGGTCAACTACTTCAGAAATCCTGCAACTTAGGACTTTTCCTGTTAATATTTATTGATTAATGTTTGTTGGAAGATCCTCGGTATTTTCACTGCCGAACGGACAAGCTGTGCGGAGCCAGCGGGATTTACAGCACTGAGATTTGATTTACCTGAGACGTTGGCAGGCAAGACTGAACTCCGAAAAACCGTGCTGCCCGCCGGTTCTTGCAGCGTGTTGTTAGGCTCTTTCTGCATCTCTATCTTCCCGAAGATAAATGGAAAGATCATTGGCTTTAATATTATATGTTTTCAGTAATCTCTTTATGCTATCTCGAATTCCATTTGCTGAAAGATTCATTTCAACATAAGTGGAAGAACCACATTTTTGTGAGCTTCTTAGCTCACTTGAGTTACTGGAAAAATATTTGTTATTACGATTCGATATATGATCCTGATTGCTTTCTAGGGTGTTAAAGATCTTTTGATCGGTATTCAGAAGATGAGTACAAAGCTGGATATATAGCTCTGACCAAGTCACCTTGTTTTTATATGGGATTCCAGAAAGTACGAAGCCATAAGGTCTTTTGTATTTGAAATCCTCTGTTAAATTATGAGGCTCTTTGTTGTTTAATTCTTTGATTATTCTTTCATTTTCTACAGAAGATACTTGCCTGTATTGGCCTTCTTCTTGTTGATAAAGTGGTGTGTTAGTATGGTTTTGAATCAGTGTAGATAAAGAATTGGCTGCATCAGAAAACCGCCTGTTATTTTCATTAAACTCTGATTTGAACTGAACTCCATTGTCAATTGCTTCATTGTCGTTATGATCAATCTCCAACCACAAATCATCGGACAATGCCAATAAATCTTCTTGAACATTTTTGAGATTACTTAATATACTCTTTATGCGTTCTTTCATTTAAGCACCTATTTGAATTTTAAAGCCGAACAAGTTATTATCCGGTTTCTGGATATCTTCACAGTTCTGAAAGACTCAATAGCATTTTGTTGAAGTTCTGCCTTGTTTCTAACCGGATATCATGCGTGAACGAGTAAGAACCGAAACTATGTGAAAACAATACTATTTTTCTATGGCATAATATCCACATCCTTATTTACCGATAGTAAAACCAGCCAAGATCATAGACGAGCATGCCAACTTTAAGAAAACCACTACTCTTCAGAGAGCCCTCATACGCTCCGAGATTTGAGAAACGATCAATGATCTCCTGTTTTCCTTTGAATATATTTTTTATATCTTCACTTTGCCTGCATTCGTCACAGCAGCAACAGTGATCATATTGTGCAACAAAGCACCGGCAATCGGAGAAATAACACCAAGGGTTGTCAGGCCAAGGGTTCCTGCATTCATACTGATGGCTATAGCGTAGCTTTCCTTGATGGTGCCCAGCGTTTTTCTACCGAGTGCAATGCTTGTTGCAACCTGATCAATGCCGCCCCGTTGCAGGACAATATCAGCACATTCAACGGTCACATCAGCTCCGCCTTCACCGATAGCCAGGCTTAAATCAGCAGTGGCAAAGGCCGGGGTGTCGTTGATTCCATCACCTACCATGGCGACAATATCTTCGGGGTGAGCAGCTTTCCACTTTTTAATCCAGGATGCTTTGTCTTCAGGGGATTGGTTCCAGTGAACCTCATCGAAGCCAAATCTTTCTTTTAAACCATTGGTGCCTGATTTATGGTCACCGGTGAGAAGAACGATATGAGCCACACCCATGGCGCGCAGATGTTTTACGCACTGAACGACGTCTCCTCTAACTTGGCTTCTTGTTTCGATAAGACCGATTAGACAATCATTGCAGGCCACATACAACCTACTTGCCCCGGAAATTTCTTTTTGCTTCCGAGCTACAATTTTATGGGAGCAGGAAATATGATTCTTTTCCATAAAGGAGCTGTTGCCGACCAGGACATCCTTTTTACCGTTTTTTATTATTGCCTTTACTCCCTGTCCCACTGTCAGGTTCGTTTCTTCACAGGCAAGTAGCGGCAACCCAAGCTTCTCTGCCTGGTTTGTTACCGCTCGACTCAATGGGTGTGGCCACGTTTTCTGGGCACTGGCAGCAAGCTGTATAATCGTATCTGCCTTAAAGCGTTTATCAAGAACAGTGACTGTCGCAACTTCCGATGCCATATCTGTAAGTGTTCCGGTTTTGTCGAGCACCAGAACATTGACTTTACCCGCTATTTCTATATATCGACCGCCCTTGATCAGGATACCCTCTGTGGCGGCATGACTCATAGCGGAGCTTACGGCCACGGAAGTTGAAAGCCGCAAAGCACAGGGACAGGTGATGATCAGCACTGCCATGGCCTGAAGCAGGCTGCCTGTAAAAATAAACGCACTTGCGGCAAGAATTAAAGAGACCGGCACCATGGCCTGAGAGAATCGCTGACTGGTAAGTTGCAACTCTCCGGGCTCAGTCTCTGCTGTCTCAATGAGGCGAATAATAGCAGCAAGGCGCGTTTCTTCTCCTGCCCTATCAACTCTTACTAAAATATCTCCCTCTTCCAGTACGGTTCCGGCAAGTACAGTGTCACCTGTTTGCCTTATCACCGGCATTCCTTCTCCGGTAAGCGTTGACTCATTTACAAGGGAATACCCCTGTTTCACCGTGCCGTCTACCGGAATAGTATTGCCGAGACGAAGACTGATGATATCGCCTGGCGTAAGACTATCAACTTCCACCTCAATTTCTGCACCATCTCTGACCAGCCAGGCATTGTGTACCTTACCACTCAACATTTCACGTACTGCCTGTCTGGTTCGTGTCTTAATGCGATCTTCAAGCCAGCTCGACAGATTGAACAGCCAGAAAACAACAAGGGCTGCCAGTACATCTCCTGTCAGGATAGAAACATAGAGTAATCCTGTGGAAATTAGCCCCATATCGGGCTTTCCACTTTGTTTGAAATTTTCTATGGCCTGTCGTTGAATGGGACGGGAAAGCCCAAAAGCTACAAGGGCAGGTAAAGTAAAAACACGGGATATAAAAGCTGTGGGGATCACAACGGTTGTGAATAAGCGTTTAGCAAAAAGATAGAAAATATAGAGACCGGAGAGTAAAAGAATCCGCCCGGATACGTGATTTTTCCCAGTGGAATTGTGAATACTGCTGCAACCACAAGAAGAGGAGAGTCGCTGCAAATTATTCGATGAATCTTCTGAATTTAAGTCTGCATTGACCGTAGGAACCCCGCCCACAATATTTACAATCAGGTCAAGTGGAATTGCTCCGTCGGGATGCTCAACAATTACAGAACCTGAACTGTCACGAACCTGTGCACTAGTGATTCCGGATACATCCAGCAATCTTGTTTGTACAACAGCACATAAGTTTTTCCGCCGTTTAAGATGGAAAAAACGAATTCGTGTTCGGTAGGGTTGACAATGTTTTATGGAATACTGAATACCTGGCATGAATCAATCCAAGAAATTGTGTAACCAGAAATGAGGAGTTACCTTATCAATTCCTCATTTCTGATTTACAATTATACTATTTATCGGTCTCAGCCAGAGCTTCTGCCTTGGCATCTTCAAATTTTTCCTTCATTTCCTCAACACCGCTCTGAGCAGCAGCGGTAAGCTTGGACACACTTTTAACCACACACTTTTGTACGGTTTCATTTGTTACCAGCATGGCAACTGCAGCTCCGAGTAACGCTCCTTTCCAAAATGTTGTATCCTGAACATCGAGTCCAAGAATAGTACTTGTTGCTGCAACCGGGACAACTGCCTGAACAGGAACAGTTTGCTGATAAACGGGTGCTGCGGGTTGTTGGTATGCCATTTGCGGTTGAACCTGTTGCTGTACTAATTGATCTGCCATTTTCCCATCTCCTTATTTTTTCTTTAAATGCTGTTAGTTGTTCTTTTAATAATTTGCACAAACCATATAATCACGTTACTTGCCAAGCAAATAACTCACTCCTGTTGCAGCAGCTAGAGTGACCGCCAAACCAGCAAGTCCACCATTGGTAAAAGTAGCTGTGGCAGCTGTTGCAGATGCTGCGGCAACCCCGCCTGCTGCACCTTTTACTAGGCTGTTGCCCATGGCTTCACCCATGGTCATTTTTCCGTCATTCACCTTATGCAGATTAGCACCCATTGTTCCGGTACCGGCAACGATAAGACCAAATATTCCGGCTGCAATTACCGGAGAGGTACTGACATCTGTTTGCACCGGATAGTTCACAGGTTGCTGCTGTACAGGAACCGCATACTGATGTACAGGAACGGCATACTGATGTAAAGGATCTGTCTGCGCCATAGCAGTATTGATATTTGCTGTTTCCATTCTCTACTCCTTATCTGGTAATGGGGATTTAGGTTGTTGTATTTTCAGCAGCAGCCGTTGATGTTCCGGCTGTCTGCTGAGTTTGTTTACTCTGTTTCAATCCAGGAAATACACCACCAAGAGTCTGGCCCATAGCTTTTCGTACCGGTTCGCTTGTCAGTAGCATCGCTGCTGCTGCACCGACAATTATCCCCTTCCAAAGTTGATCGTCCTGTGCTGTATTGGTGTAAAGCGTTTTCACCACATCGGATACAGTGGCCTCGCCCTCAAGAAACTGTTCCACCGAATTAATAACCTGACCGTAACGCTGTGTGGATGCAGCCTGTGCAGCTGCAACTTGTTCAGGATCCGGCTGCTGTGGCTGGCTATACACCCCCGGTTGTGAAGAGATCGGCTGTACCGGCTGTTGTATTGCAGGCCCGACATAAAAGACCTGCCCGCTTGCCGGGTCATAGGCATATCCAGGGGGCAGGTGATATGTCTGCTGAGGCTGCGGTGTGACTTCCTCCGCTGATGCCGACGGGTCTTGTTCATTTGCGTTATCTACTGCTTCTGAACTCTCTGCTTCTGCATTTTCTGTCTCTGAATGTATCTGATCTTCCATTGTATTCTCCGTTATGCCCTGTTCAAAATATCAAGGAGCTGAGTCTGCACATTCGCCCGATTAGCCGGGTACTCGCCAAGGGTGCCGACCTCCTCCCATAGTGAAAAAGGGAGTACATCCGGATCGTATTCAATGATCACAGACAATGCCTTCGGGTTCACCCTATACTCTTTAATACCTGGAATAGAGGTGATAATTCTTTCCAGCTCTCCTTCTTTCATTACGGCCAGCTTTTTTGCACCATTCCAGTTGGCCTTCACTCGAATCCGCCCGTTAACATGATGTTTAACCTTGAGATAACGAACATGATCAAGAAAACCAGCTACTATTTCTTCATTGCTCAATTGTGTCATTTTTCCTCAGTCCTTAACCAATATAAATTCAAGATGCGCTTTAATATCCACGATGTCTCTCACCGTCATAAAAAGAAGTCTGGGAGCTTTCATACCATAGGCTTTAAATGACCACTTGAATTGCAGATCAATTATCATCATCTCATCATTCTTTGTAACCATACAGACAATTGGCAGTTGCCGACGGATACCTGACAGTTCAAGTATCCCAAGCACGGTCATCTTGTATTCGTCATTTTCCATTCGGCAAAATTCCCGACACTCAGTCATTATGAAAGACGCTTCAGGATGACTATCGAGTTCAAAGAAATCCACCATTGCCTTGTTCTTGCCAGCATCTCCAGTGTCAAAACAGTTGGCATCCACTGATACTTTAATATGGTGTAACTCAAGGGAATCAAAACCTATATCGATTTCTCCCTCCATGCCCTCGACTGCCCACCCTCTAAAGGTATGCATGGGTGCCTGGGCTGTAAAATCCACCCGGCTTTTATCGGTAATTGTGTATTTCATCTTCCCTCTTTTTAACAGGTTTTACATTTGCGATTACAGTTTGCATTGCCACACTTGCAGCCCAGCAAACATCCACGACACTTATCCATTGGTTCCACCGGAGGTTCCCAGGAAAGAAGTCGCCCGGAATTAAGTAAAATCCCCCCCGTATGAAAAATATGAATCATTCCGGCCATAATCGGTGACAGCATACCGAGCATCCCAAGAGCTGCACCAATAAGATCTGTGGAAACCGCCATATAGTGATTTTGATCTATTATTGTCATGGTTTTATGGCTCAGGTTGCGGACTTTCATCAAACCTTCCAGATTCGAATCAGCAAGTGCAATGTCTGCCGCTTCCATGGCAACCTCTGCACCACCCACTCCCATCGCGATACCAATATCTGCATGGGAAAGAGCCAGGGCATCGTTGACACCATCTCCCACCATAACCACGATACTTCCTTTTTTCAGTTCCTGCACCCGTGCTGCCTTTTCTTCCGGCATAAGAGCTGCTCTGCAATCATCAAAAGGAAAGACATTCATCATGGTTTGCGCCACTTCTTCATTATCTCCCGTTACAAGATGTATGGCTTTTACTCCATCACCCCGCAGGCAGTTGAGTACTCTTACAGCTTCAGGTCGTACAGGATTTGCCACACCAAGCATACCTTTGGCTTTGCCGTTTTTTGCCACAAAGACTACGGTGTTCCCCATTTCCCGTTGGGCTGCTGCCCTTTTATTAAACCAGCGAATATCCACTTCATGCTCTTCCATGAACTGACGATTCCCAACAAGAATCACAGCATCGCCTCCAATGGTACAGAGTACGCCGCGACCTGCTTTAAACTCACAGACGGCATGGGGTTCGGGGGTTAAATTCCGGGCATCAGCTTCTGCCAAAATTGCCTTGGCCATTGGATGCTGATTATGGGATTCTGCGGTGGCAGCCATGGCGATGATGGATTCTTCTGTAATTGATGGTGTTCTGCCAAGCACAGCGATTATTTCCGGCTGCTCCATGGTGAGTGTGCCGGTTTTATCAAAGCAGTAAACATCTGCCTTGCCGATGGTTTCAAGGTAAAGTCCGCCTTTTATAAGTATCGAATGTTTTGCGGCATTTGCCACCGCTGCAGTCACCGCAGAAGAAGCAGCAAGTACAGTGGCACAGGGGCAGGACATAACCAGCATCACAGTTAATGCCCGCATGGGGTCTCCTGTGAGCAACAGGGTAAGAGCGGTGGCTGCAATCCCTACTTTCATCAGGCGGGCGGCAAGCTCATCGGCCTTCTGCTCAACCGGTGCTTTATTGGACATGGAATCTTCCACCATCTGCATGATATGGGAAAGATAGGTGTCTTCTCCGGTTTTAATCGTATGAATAAACAGAACCCCCTGGCTTACAATGGTGCCGGCGTACACATTGTCTCCCCTGCTGCGCAGAATTGCCTCTGATCGTCCGTTGATGGATGCCTCATCCACTAATGCGTCACCTTCATCCACCACCCCATCCACAGGAACTTTTTCACCGGTATGAACAACAACAATATCTCCAGGCTTAATGTCTGCGACCTTTGTTTCAAGCTCCATGCCATCAACCATGACATAGGCATTGGCCGGGGCTACTTCCAGAATATCCCGAATGGCCTGGCGGGAACGCTGCCCCACATAATCCTCTGTAAGCTCTGCAACATTGTAAATCCAGATAATCTGCAGAGCAGAAAATGCCTGCCCCATGGCAATAGTTGCCAAACTGCCAAAGGCGAGAAAGGGAGTGGCAGTCAGTTTCTTTTTCTCAGCGACATCGACCACAGCTTCTTTTAACAATGTTGCCGCACCGGCCATGGCAACAAGACCGATTAAACTAATCGGATTTTGTGCAAGCGGTAGCCGGAAAATCCACATGCGAACCACTGAATAAAGCATGAATGTTGAGAGCCATACAACCCGACGCAATTTGGTACTATAAGCCACCTTTGAACCGCAATCACAACTCTTGCAGAGACTCTTAAAACCGGGTAATGGTTCCGAGGGTTCGGGATAGGAAACAGGATGGAGAATCTGCTCAACGACTTCCTGCAAGATGGCTTTGATTGATATCTCTTCCGGGTTAAAAAAAACAATAACGGACCCTGTTGCAGAGCGTATCTCCACACTGTTGATTCCCTCTGCTCTTCTCAGATGTTCCTGCATCCAGCCTGCTCTCTTCACACGCCGCTGCAAACTGTTCACGCGAATTCGCATACGGCCGGGCATGGATTGTTTAACCTTGACACCAGTTTTTTTGAGTATCATTTTACTGATCCGAGGATGATTCTCCGGTATGATAGCGTTCATATGTACCCTTTATTTTAAAAAAAACAAACCGTTGCCAAGGTGATGATTTAGTATCTTAGGGACTGGAAATCATGTTCCGCCCAACAAACAGAAACTTAATGATACTAACAACTTGACATCAGTTCTTCCATGGTTTAACTTACCTTTAACAATGAGTCAATTCTGTCTGTTTCATTTCAGATACCTTACAAATAGTATTCACCTTAAGGAGGTCAACTATGATTTATGTACCACTGGCAACAACCCCTATTGGCTGGCTGATTCTCGGCCTTGGCGGTTACGCATTGTATAAAAGAGGCAAGAAAAAAGGCGAAGAAGAGGCTGCTGCTTCTCAAATCACCGCAGTTCCAGCCCAAATTGAAGCTGAAGATAAAAAAGAAACAAAAGGAGACAAATAATGGCCACTCCAATAGTGTATCTCCCCTTGCTGACCACCAACCCGCTCGGCTGGGCCGTACTTGGCGTTGCCGGTTACCTGGCCTATAAAGCCGGAAAAAAAACTGGTTTGAAAAATGAAGAACAGGTTGGACAGGAATGCTTTGCCGACCGTGCTGTAAAGGGCGCCATGAAAACTGCCTATAAAGCCAAAATGAAGGTTGGCGAGTCCATGTCCTCCACCAAAGAGAAATACTCTGAAATGTGGAATGAGGCTCAGGATGAGGTAGCAGGAAAAGCATAAGCTTATTTCTCACCCTCTGTCTCTGCATCTATATCTGAATGTTGCTGACCGGGAGAATGGTTTTCATTTTCCCGGTCAGCACTTTTCACAATTATCTTACCTGCCTGAGCAGGATTCAGATAAAGTCGCAATCCACCTGCACTTGAAATAGTGACTGGTGTAACTCCCGGTTTATGCAACTCGCTAGTCTGCTCGATGTTCTCCAGTACAAGAGATGCTCCCGGTTCTATTGCATGAGTCTTCAAATGTTCCTTAACTTGGTGTCCACCGATAATTTCCTGTACTAGAAATGGTTTATTCTTTGTGGCAAAATAAAATTGTGTTTCTTCTTCGCCTTCGCACTTTCCCCAGAGCCGTGATGCCTCTCCTTCAGATATTCGTGTTCGTACAATTTTATCAATCAACGTGATATAATCCATATGCGGCAGCGAACGGATAAAAACAACATCCGAATCCTCCTCGACACCTAAGCGGGAAAGTGCCTGAATGCAGCCGCGGCCACAGGACATAGTCTCGATATGTCCCTTCTCCTTCTTCTTCATTTCCACTAATGGTTTGCGTTCCCCAGTTTCGGAATGGACGATGACTTTTATGCCAAGACCTGCTGGCACTACCACATCACCCTTTGTTCCACGCACCCTGACAGGATGATAGTTGACTTCTTCATCATGGCGAATAATAGTACTGCCAATAAACAAACCAAACCGTTGCAGCCAGCTGGCAAGTTTTGGACTTGTAATTTCAAGTAAAGTCAGATCCGTATGGATCGGTGCATCTATAAGTGCTGAATACATAATTATTCCGAATGAGAAATTTGTTTTTCAGATTGAAGGTTCATCTTCTTTTTTCCCCTGATACCGGCATAACCTAAAATTCCAACCGTACTTGCGTTATGCAGAAGTGCAGCGGTAACTGGCTGAATGAGCCCAAAACTTGCCAGAAAAAGAAAGGCTGAGTTCAAACCCACTGCTGAAATAAACGAATGTTTGATGGTTTGCTGACTGCGCAGAGCAATCAAGCGTCCTGCGAGCAGGCAATAGAGGTCGTCCCGAAGTAAAATAACCTGAGCCGATTCCTTGGCAAGATCTGCTCCCTCCGGCAGACAAATACCAACATCTGCTGATACCAGAGCAGGAGCATCATTGACTCCATCTCCCGTAAAACCAACCCGACATCCCTGATTCTGTAATTCATTTACGATTGCTGCCTTTTCTTCCGGCTTTAACTCCCAATGCACTTCATCCACTGCAGGCAATTGTGCTGCAAGAGCTTTTGCGGTGAGTTCAGCGTCTCCTGTAAGAATCACTATTTTTTTGATTCCCGTTGCCTTAAGTCGGTTCAGAACTTCATTTGCCTCAGGACGCAGTTCATCACGCAGACCAATAACACCTGCCAATTTCTCTTCGCACGCAACATACAAGAGGCTCTTGCCATCTTTTTGTAATGCGGTTACGAAATCACCAACACCGGAACAGTCGATTCCTTCATCTGCTTCAATAAAGTGCCTGCTTCCTACCAACACGTTTTTTCCGTCTATGTACGCAGACACACCATGGGCCACAATAAAGTCGACCTGACTGGCAGAAGATAAAGCAAGACCATTATCTTTTGCAGCCTGAACAACAGCGGAAGCAACCGGATGGGAATAATGTTCTTCGGCACTTGCAGCGAGAATCAGCAATTCGTCATCACTGTAGGAACCATGGGCGTGGATATCTGTTACTTTAAGCTGACCTTTTGTTAACGTCCCGGTTTTGTCAAATACGAGAGTGTCAACCCGTGCAAGACCGTCCATGGCCTGCGAACCTTTCAGCAGAACACCATGGTTTGCGGCGGTAAACATTGCCACCCTTACAGCCACAGGATTGGCAAGCTTTATGGCACAGGAATAATCAACGGTGAGCACCGCCGCAGCTTTTTCAAGATCACGGGTTACAACAAGCAGACCAAGCCCGAGTCCAAAAGTTACAGGCACCAGTTTATCGGCAAGCTCATCACTTTTTTTCTGTGATTCAGATTCATAGCGGAGGGAGTTTTCAAGGAAAGTGGAAATACGTGCCATGGCAGTATCAGTTCCCACATGACTTGCGCTAAAGACAATGCGGCCATCAACGATTACAGAACCGGATAACACATCGGTTCCGGGTTCCACATGCACAGGTACAGATTCCCCGGTGATAGAACTGGTGTTTACAGAAGCCTCACCTGCAACTACTTTTCCGTCAAGGGGGATGAGTTCTCCAGCACCACAAATAATCCTGTCACCGATGCGTGCCTGATCGACAGGAATCTCCATTTCCTGCCCATCTTCAAGCTCAATCCAGATATTTTCAACCTGGGGTTTGAGCAAGCTTTTCAGCAGGCCCGTGGTTCGATTTTCACTGAGTTCCTCGAGGTATTCTCCAACGGACAGAAGAAAAACAATGGATGCAGCAGTGAAGAAATCACGGCGGACAAGGCAGAACAGGACAGCAGAGGCATCCAGCACTTCTACCTTAACCCCGCGAGTCCAGAGAGTGATCACTCCATCAAGGACAACAGGGGCTGAAAAAATTATCGCAACAGGAATACGTATAATTGGCGGCAGAAAGAGAATCGACAGAGCCAATCCGCCCTTTACTCCAAGTGATAGAATGGACTGGGGTATTCGTGGCTTTCCACGACCTCGTAAACTAAAGACTTCGCCTGGAAGGTCTGTCAGGCAGTTAATTATGGAGTCTCTTGTTTCGCTCCTGCCATCATAGCCAATGGCCACGGAGGCTGCTCTGGTATTCACCCGAACATCAAAAACTCCTGGAATAGATTCCAGACTGGCTTCAAAATAATCCGAATCAAGGTTTTTTTTCTTCAACACCCTGCAGCGCAGACGAATCCGCCTGTCAAGTTCATGGGCAACGATTATGGATGAACGGGCAAACAGGCTCATCTTGCAGGACTCTCTTCAATACGGCAAAGTTCCTGCTTGTTCTTTTTCATTGACGAGTCAATCAGATATCCAGCTCCGGCAAGGGTACCCGCTGCTATGATTACCTGTAGGACAGTGCTTCTTGCGGTGGCATTCAGGACAAGAGTGGCAGCTGTTCCTTTGGCAACACCGTTTAATAGTGCCTGTGGTATTGTCATGGAACCGTTTTGCACATCAAGCATGTTGGAACCGATGCTTACCGCACTGGCAATGGTTAAGGTTGAGATCAATGTTCCTGCCGGGGTGAATTGTGGTGCGATAACCACCTGTGGAGAGCTGGGTTGAACACTGTAAATCGGCATATTATTCATGGTATCCATATTTCTTCAGCCTCTGATCTTTCAGGCCTTCCTCCTTTTTTCTTTTAAATAATCACCAAAGCAATTCACTTTGTCGCAGCCATGCCCTTTACATTCTATTTTGAGGTATTTTGTATAGTTAACCATCCGATCAATAATGTTTGCTGAGGCCACATGCTCCATCTTGCATGCTCCTTCATCTGCAAGTTTGGCGTCAATACCCAGCACATCAATAAAGAAATCCCGTAGTGTTTCGTGACGATGCAATACATCACGGGCTATCTCATTTCCCTCTGGAGTGAGGGTAATACGTTCATAAGGGACATAATTAACCAGCCCCTTCCCCGCAAGCAGTTGCAGAGCCTCAGTGACTGACGGACCGCTTACCTGCAGATGCTCCTTAATCTTCTTGGAACGAGCCTCGCCATCTTCCTTGCAGATCAGGTAGATTGCTTCCAGGTAGTCTTCCAGGCTGGCACTAAGTTTTACTTTTTTCTTTTGTTTCATAACGGCGCTTTAAATCACGTAGTAAGTATTGAGTGAATCAGTCAGCATTTGGACATGATGCCCTGCGGGCAGAAGGTATTCGGTATGCGGTTTTCGGCAAGCAACATAGAAACAACTCCCACAGAAACTTTGATTTTCCGATACATGAACATAAATATTCTCCATATTTTAAATTTAAAAATGAATAAATATAACAACTATACTCATTAACAATGCCTTACAATCAACCTTTCGCCAAAGATGTTTTCTTAGGGGAAGCTAATTTAAAGATTATTTACCTTGTTAATCGTTTCGCGTCAAGAGTTATATTAGGTAGCCCGAATTTACTACTCCCTCTGTAATTAGTGCAGGAGTAAAAAAAACTCGTCCATGGGAATTTTATTGCAGGTCGAAAACAGGATATAGCGGACATGATGCCCTGCGGGCAGAAGGTCTCAGTGTTCAGCAACTGACAACTTACATAGAAAAAATTCCCACAGAAATTTTGATTTTCCGATTCATAAAAATATGCACAGGTATGAATGAAGAAAGAAGAGGGGGGGGACTTACAAAAACAACAAACTATTCCAATTTTTATATGGTGATTTTTTTCTCAGACAATTCGCTCGAATAATGTTCGCAATTTTCCTCGGTACAGCCGTGTTTACAATAATAACCGAAACCGGAATTCCAGGTAATGCCTCCTTTCGGGCACTTCTCCACATATTCGGCATACTTCACAAACCGGTCGACAATTTCCTTGGGCACAGAATGCTCCATCTTGCAGGCAGCCTCGTCAGCTTCTTTCTGATCAACACCAAGTACATTAACCAGAAAGTGCTCCAGAGCCTTATGACGACGTACAATTTCCTCAGCAACAACACGGCCTTCATCCGTTAATGTAATTAAATCATACGGAGCATAGTTAATAAGACCCAACTTCCCTAAAGTTCGGAGTGCCCCTGTGACGGAGGACGCCCGTACATTGAGACGAATAGAGATATCTTTTGCCCGGGAAGCCATCTTTGCGGAGGAAATATGATAGATTGCCTCAAGATAATCTTCCTGACTTGCAGTTAACTTGTTTTCAGTAGCCATAATCTTTGCCTTGTAAGGAGAAACTGTAAAATTAAACTAAGATTTTACGGTAAAACGAAATCAATGTCAATCATTCTTTCTGTAGAACAGTTGTTACGCATAAATATTTGGTTCATAAGACCAGTTGTGTGAAAAGAATCTCAGAACTCCTTAGGAACCGGGAACGAAATAAGTTGAACATATCGGAGTCTGCGCTTACCTACGCCACATTTTTTCGACACCTGTACTTGAAAAAACTTTGCACACTACCTGTATGTAACGTTTTTTCAAGTACAGGTGGCGGAACAAAGGGCAAGTAGGTAAACGCAGACTCCAGGTAAGCGCAGACTCCGTAGATGTTCAAATTTTCCAAAACCCAGAAATCTAACCCTATAAAATTAACTGGTTACAAAAAGACTTGAACATCGAGTATAATCAATCGTCAGTTGCTGCTGACATGATTGTTGCGGTAAAAAAATGACTATTTTTACTTTGCATTATCATGGTGCGTAATGTTAGTCTTTGCAGGTGTTCATCCCGAACATGTACGAAGTGGGCCATTCTTTGTAAGACATTCCACCTAGGTGTTCATATTTACTCTGAACACTTCACTTATTGGGATGGGTATCATGAAAAAAAGTAAAACCTTTTTTTATCACAGGGTTATTGATTTTAACTTTGTGCTTTGCTGAACAACCTGTGCTTGCACAGGGAAAAATTAATCTTAATACTGCTATTGTAGAGCAACTGGTTGAAATATGGAAAAGCATTTAAACAAACAAGAACAAGAAGTTTTTACCCGCCAGACCGCCGATGATGAAATTGATCTGGTTGATCTGTTTTTCGTCCTCTGGAAACGTAAAATATTGATCTGTGTGGTTTTTATCGTCTGCCTGTTGATCGGGGGGGGGTATGCTTTCATGCGACCGACAGTGTACGAATATCTCACCACGATGGAGATCGGAACCACCATCACGCAACTGGAAGGTGGGGATGGTGTCGCGTTGATCGAGTCTCCGATCTCGGTGTTGGAGAAGGTAAGAGCGGCTTACATTCCTCTTGCCGCACAGGAAAAAAACAAAGCCGGACAAATAATCAAAATTACGGCCAGCTCACCGAAAGAGAGTCTCTTAGTTTTGCTAAAGAGTCAAGGATCGGCTGAAGCCGAACAGAAGCATCGCATTCTGCACACCATTGTTTTTAATGCACTTTTGAAAAATCATAGAGATTTGGTACAACCGAAGAGGGATCAGATCACGGCGGAGATCGCCATGTTGAAGAATAAATTGAACCAGCTGTCGGAACCCGTGTTGAAAACAATAGAACTTGTCCGATTAAAAGAGGTTACTGCCTCTGCCAGACGTACTCTCGATGCGTTGGTGGATCAGGCGCAATCACATAAAGTGCATTCATCTTTTACGTTGAAAGCAATTGAAGCGGGGTTGCTGACAACCGTTGAGAGCCAGAAGTTTGCCCTGCTGAAACTGCAGACTACACTGGCGAAGGAACAGTCTAGTCTGGCGCAGTTGAACGATCAAAAGAACACCCTCCTGGAAAAACAGAATTTTCTGGAGCAAGAAAAAATTATCCTTTCCAAACAGAGCGCTGAGATAAACAGGACGTTGGAACAGATCGCTGGAAAGAGGCTGTCTGCTCCGGGAGAGGTTGAGGGACCTTTGTCTGCCTTGAGCCTGATGATGATCGAAAGCCAGTTTGAACAGTATAGAATCCGTCAAGGAAAACTATTGCTGCAGGTCGAGGTGAATATTCCGCGCCAGAAGGTTGTGCTGGATGCCGACTTAGAGAGTACGCAGCGTCAAATCCTGATCCAGCAGACTATGTTGGCCGATTTGAGGACGGAGATTGCCATTAAGCAAGAATCTCAGCAACGCCAGATTAAACAGGAACAGAACGTAATCCAGGAATTCAAAAACAATCGAAGTGAAAAACAGACCGAATTTGTGCGGCAGCGAGAAGAGAAGCAGCATCTGATCCTGGACTCTGAAAATCGACTCAAAAAACATGAGTTTGATCACCGATTTGCCATCGAAACACAACGGCAAGTGATTTCAGTAGCGGAAGCGCGACTGAGAGCAGCACGCGATACCAAGGAGTTGGGGGGGGCGATTCGCTCCGTGGCTCCGGTCGGTCAATCCAAAGCACTGATTGTTGCGCTTTTCGCTATACTTGGCTTGATGGGTGGGGTCATGCTGGCATTTGTGGCTGAATTTATGACCAAGGTACGAAGAAGATAAAGAAGAGACAAAGGGGCCAGGTCTCAACACTTAACAGCTAGTTCTTTGGTATGTTGGGCACAAATTAACGGTCATGATGAATTGCCCATCCCAGCCAAGGTGGAATATGACATCTATTATCTGCAGCACCAATCATTTGTCTTGGTCATGAGGATTATATGCAAAACGACACATAATGTGGTGAAAAGTGAAGGGAGTATCACATTGAGGAACCCCAGGGGATATTATGTTGCGAGTAAAATTATGTGAGGAGTTTTTCCCCTGCTTTTTATTTCCAATCGAATTTCCTCACCTTGTTTTCATAGGCCTGTGCTGTTATGTTGTATATATATTCAGGTATCGTTTTTTAGGTGTCAAAGTCAAATCATGAAGGCGGGTAAAATTATGGAGAAAAATGACAAAGAGCTCGAGGTAACCCTGAATGAGAAGAGCCTCGAAATACTCGTTACGAAGTTTATCCCGACATCCCAATACTTTGAAAGAAGTTTTGAAATGCTGCAAAGGCAGATGGATGGCTTTCGAGAAGGTCAGAGAGACCTTAAATCCGACATTCACAAACGCTTTGAGCAGGTGGACAAGCGCTTTGAACATGTTGACAAACGCTTTGAGCAGGTGGACAAACGCTTTGAGCAGGTAACCCAAGGGCAGAAAGAGATACGCATTGAAATGAACAAACGTTTTGAGCAGGTCAATACAAAGCTTGACACCATTATTGAACGTATGGATGTGAAATTAGATGCCGGATTACGTGAAACACGCACTATGTCAATCCGACTTTTTTCCTTTGCTATGATTTTTTCAGCCATATCTATGTCTGGATTTCTTGCCAACATGACGGGATTATTTTAATGTATCGAAAAATCAAAGTTTCTGTGGGAGTTGTTCCTATGTTACTTGCCGAAAAACGCATACCGCATACCGAATACCTTCTGCCCGCAGGGCATCATATTCAAGTTATTTAGCTCCCATTCCTAAGCGATTTTGTCGCAATTCTTATAATAAAAAGTTCCGTTGAGTGTTCAGCAGTGAGGATATATGAAAGAAATAGTTTATCGAAATCGTTTGATCGTCATTTTTGTCATGACGAATCTGATCATTGTCAGTTCTCTCCTGTTGGCTTATGCCATCCGCTTTGATTTTTCGATCCCTTCTTCCTATTGGCCAAGAATTGGTACTCTCATCCCTGCTGTGCTAGTGATCAAGTTGGCCGTTTTCTGGAAATTTGGTTGCTTTAGAGGCTGGTGGCGATATGTCTCTATGCCCGATCTGGTTCAGATTGTTAAAGCAAGCTTTTTGGGCTCTTTCATTTTTGTCGCTTATGCCGTGCTTGTTTATCGCTTGGATCAAATTCCTCGTTCAGTCTTGATTCTGGATGGTGTTTTTTGTTTTCTGGCTATTGGTGGTATCCGTTTTATGACGCGAGCATTTCGTGAGCACTATCATCCACTTCGACAGGGGACTGAATTGCGGCAGACGTGTGCATTGATTGTTGGCGCTGGTGATGCCGGTCAACTGATTGCACGTGAAGTCCGCTCGAATCCGCAACTTAATCTTGATGTGATCGGTTTTATTGATGATGATCCGGTCAAACGAAAGGGGATATTTCAGGGTTTAAACGTTCTTGGTTCACAAACCGATATAACTAGAATTGTTGACGAATACGGAGTAGATGAAATTATTATTGCGATTTCCTCTGCAACAGGAAAACAGATTAAGAAAATTGTTGAACGATGCCGGGAAAGTGATGCCAAGTTTAGAATATTACCGGGTGTTGGTGATCTGATTGATGGGCGAGTCTCGATTCAACAGGTTCGTGATGTTGATCTCAATGACCTGTTGGGGCGTGAACCAATTTCCCTGGATGAGGTGCAGATCAATAGTTATCTCAGAGGGAAGAGGGTTCTTGTTACGGGTGCTGGCGGCAGTATCGGCAGTGAAATTTGCCGACAAGTCGCTCGTTTTAATCCGCAGAAATTGATCCTTTTTGAAAATGGAGAAACCCCACTTTTTTTAATCGAGCAAGAGCTTATTCAAAAACATGCAGATTTGACCATTGTGCCGATTATTGGTGATGTGCGTAACCGCTCGCGGGTCAACGTTATTTTTGATGAACAGATGCCTCAGGTTGTGTTTCATGCCGCAGCCTATAAACATGTGCCGATGATGGAAAGGAATCCGGCTGAAGCGGTGAACAATAATGTCCAGGGAACACGCCTGCTGGCTGATGCGGCTGACCATGCCGGTGTAGAAAAATTTGTCATGATTTCCACGGATAAAGCGGTGCGACCCACGAATATCATGGGGACGACCAAACGTATAGCTGAACTGTATACTCAATCACTGAACAAGACGAGTAAAACCAGTTTTGTCACGACCCGCTTTGGTAATGTTCTTGGCAGTAATGGTAGCGTGATTCCGACCTTTAAGGAGCAGATTGCAAAAGGTGGTCCGGTGACGGTAACCCATCCCGAAGTGACCCGTTTCTTTATGACTATCCCTGAATCAACCCAACTTGTTCTGCAAGCCGGCAGTATGGGGCTAGGTGGTGAGATTTACTTGTTTGACATGGGAGAGGCGGTCAAAATTCAATCCCTTGCGGAGGAATTGATTCGACTTTCTGGATTGCAACCACACGAGGACATTGAAATTGTTTATACTGGTTTACGCTCAGGGGAGAAGCTATACGAAGAGCTCTTGCTAGATGATGAGGGGGCACTACCGACCCCGCACAATCAAATTTGTATTGCTCAGTCGGTTACGCCGCCACATGAAGAGTTGGTCGTAATGATAGAACTCCTGGTCGCAGATGCCAAAGCTCGCAACTTACCTGGACTTAAAGAAAAACTCCAGCGACTGGTGCCGGAATATACCCCGGTGGAAAACAAACCCCTCGCAAAAGTCATTCCACATCCTGCGACAGCGATGCATCAATGATGTTTCAGGGGGGCAAGTCTTATTCTTGACACATCTTGTCTATTGTTTCCACAAGCACGGAAAGAAGAATTGGGGATATCTCCCCAATTAAATGCATCACAGGACAGGTACAAGTGTCAAGAATAAAGATTTCCCCCTACATTGCTCTATCTGTTATCCAGCATTTCTTCCACCCAGGCAAGAGCAGCTGCAACCTTGGGAAAGCCGATGGTTGAAATAAGGAGCAGCAGAGCGTGCTGCAGTTCTTCTTCACTTGCTCCAGCCTCCAGTGCTCTTCTGGCATGAGAGTTTACAGCTCCGACTGACCCTGCAGAAGCGGCAACTCCCAGCTGGATAAGCTCTGCTGTCTTGTTATCAAGTGGACCGGCTTTACGGATTGTAGAACCCAGATTTTGTACTGCATCCAGAACTTCAGGGAAACGTTTTTGTAAACGACGGTAATGTTTCGAACCTTTTTTCTTAGACATGAATTATCTCCTTTAAATGATGGTTATGAACAAAAAACATGACAACTGCAAACGAAGTTCCGAGGGGAAAAAACTTTATTCTTGACACATCTTGCCTATTGTTTCCACAAGCATGGTAATTTCCACATCGGTTCAAATCCGATTTCGCAAACGCTTGCGATCCTGACTCACAGTACTGTAATCTATTCCCATAATCGTGAGATTTAACAGTATCTGTTCATGTATCGGAAAATCACAGTTCGATAGTTTCACCCTGCCTTGGAACAAAAGCATTATATCCGATAGATTTCAAATGTCCACAGAAGGCGCGAGACTGATCTTCTTCACCGTGGACGACAGCAATTTTCCTGATGTTTAGTCCGGACTCCTTCAGGAATCGTGTCATTTCATCACGATCCCCATGGGCGCTGAATCCGGCAAGCATTTTGACTTCTGCTTTGAGTTGGTAGCTTGATCCGAACATTCGGATTTCCGGTGCCTCGCCTTTCCGGTTGTCTTCTGCATATTTTTTTCCAAGTTCGAGAATTCTTCTGCCAAGGGTATTTTGAGCCATATATCCAACCACAAGGATTGTGTTCCTTTCATCTTCCAGCCGATGGCGAAAATGGTGGAGAATGCGTCCTCCCTCACACATTCCTGAGCCTGCAAGGACAATGTGGGGCTCTTTACTGCGATTTAGAGCCATAGATTCCTGAACCGTCTGGATATAATTGATTTCAGGAAACATAAAGGGATTTTTTCCCTTTTCCAGAAAGATCGCATGACTGTCCTCGTCGTATGTTTCAGGATGCTCTCCAAAAACTTTGGTAAGTTGTACAGCCAATGGGCTGTCAACATAGACAGGCATTTTGGGGATGGCGTCTTCCAGATAGAGTTCGTGAAGGTAATAGATTATTTCCTGGGTTCTGCCATAAGCAAAAGCTGGAATCATTATAACGCCGCCACGGTCATATGTTTTTTGAATGACTTTTTGCAGGAGTGGCTTTAAATCCACCACCGGTTCATGGAGACGGTCACCATAGGTTGATTCCATAATGAGTAGATCGATATCTCTGTCTTCTTCGTTGAATTGACTGGAAGGGTCTTTAATAATCGGCTTATCGTATCGGCCTACATCCCCGGTGTACATGACTGTTTTCTTTTTTCCGTTTTCAACTGTTTTTAAGACAATCATTGCAGAGCCTAAAATATGGCCGGCGTTGTAGAAAGTAGCGTGCATGTTTTTCCCAACTTCTACGGGGCATACACAGTTGATTGGGTGAAAGAAGGCCTCGGAATTTTCAGCATCCGCAGTTGTATAGAGTGGACGGGAGCGGTGAAGCTGAAATCTTTTGAGGAGTTCATTGATAAAAATTTTATTTAGTCTGTGAGGCTTGGATTTAAGTTCATTTTTCAGCTTTTTGCTTTCTTTGCTGGAGACCTCGTTGTTGTGAAAGTTTGAATTATTAAGCTCGTTCAAAAAGTGTTTTACAGTCTTATAATTGAGATAATCAGAATCAGATTCCTGGATTTTAGCCGAATCCATCAGAAGGTACTTGCAGGCGTCAGCCGTGGCTCGGGTACAAATAATGTTGCTGGTAAAGCCTTCCTGTCTCGTAAACAGTGGGATTCGTCCGCAGTGATCAATGTGGGCATGGGATAGTAAAATGCTGGTAATTAATTCTGGAGCATAGGGTATGACAGAGTTCATCTCTCTTGCCTGCTTACGTCGCCCCTGAAACAGGCCGCAATCCAGACAGATAAGGTCTCCATTGGACATAACAGAATGCAGGGATCCAGTAACCTGCCTAACAGCTCCATGAAAAGAAATTCGCATTTAAGACTCCTCTAAAAAACCAATCTTTTATGCCTGAAAAATAAGATCGTAATCTGTTCAGGCATGCTATATTATTATGAACCCCTGAACATGATGCCCAGCGAGCATCATGTACTAATTGGCAATATTGACTTTTTCTACTTCATTAATTGTATAGGTAAGAAAAAGCTTTTACAAGAAGTCGTTGAAAATTTGCTGAAAGCTTTTAACGTATACAAAAAGTTAGAATCTTACTGAGCGACTCTTTGTTTTTATACTATTTTGTTGTTTAAGTGGATTTTGGAAGTAGTTGATGTGGAGACGGTCGAGAAGTTTTTTCTGAGATCGTCATTTTGATAATATTATTTAGAGAAAAATATGCTACAAATTGGCAGAATAAATACGTTGAGAATAAAAGGAACGGATCTCCATGGTATTCATCTCGATACTGGAGGATCCAGGGATATTCTTCTACCAGAAAAGGATATTCCTGTTAGGTACCGGGAGGGTGAAGAGATTGAAGTCTTTGTTTATTTAGATAAAGACGATCATCTACAGGCAACAACCCACAAACCTTACGCCACAGTTGGTGAGTTTGCCACTTTGCAGGTTGTCTCTGCAACATCTGTAGGTGCTTTCCTTCATTGGGGAATGGAGAATGACCTGTTTGTGCCAAAGGGGGAACAGCAACAGTCGATGGAAGAGGGGGAGTCCTATGTTGTTTTTATCTTTCTCAGTGAAAAAACAAATCGTATAATAGCTTCTTCCAGGCTGGATAAATTTTTGAGTTCCAAAGCTCCTGCGTACAAAGAAGGAGAAGAGGTGGAGCTTATTCTTTTTGAGCAGACAGACTTGGGATACCGGGCACTTATTAACCGGGAACATGCCGGTATGATATATGAAAACGAGGTGTTCCAGAAGATTACAATTGGTCAAAAGCTAAAAGGATATATTAAAAAAATACGAGAAGATCTGAAGATTGACCTGATCCTGCAACAATCAGGGTATCGGGAAGTAGATGATATTTCACAGGCCATTCTTGGTATTATACAAAAGCATGGCGGTAAGGTTGCTGTTACCGACAAAAGTCCGCCTGATGATATTTACTCTCTTTTCGGTGTTAGTAAGAAGGTGTTTAAAAAGGCGATTGGGGCTCTTTATAAAAAGAGAATTATACGCATTGATCCCGATGGTATTTCACTTGTCAGTTGATGTGAAATACAAGGAGTTTAAAGATGAATTATAGATATATTGGACGAAGTGGTTTGCGGGTAAGCCCCGTTTGTCTTGGAACCATGACCTTTGGTTCCATGTGTGATAAAAAAACAGCATTTGCAATCATGGATAAGGCCTGTGATGCCGGGATTAATTTCTTTGATACGGCAGAGGTATATCCGGTTCCGCCACGTGCTGAAACCATAGGTATTACCGAGGAAATTGTTGGAGAATGGCTGCAGGGAAAAAACAGGGATTCTCTGATTATTGCGACCAAGGTTGCAGGTGCTGCTTCCGGCTGGTTTGTTCCACCGGTTCGCGCTGGTCTTACGGCAATTGATTCCCACCATATCATAAAGGGAGTGGAGGGTAGTCTCCGCCGCTTGAAGTGTGAATACATCGACTTGTACCAGATGCACTGGCCGGACTCTGTTGTTCCAAGAGAAGAATCCATGGAGGCTTTTGACAGCCTGGTACGTTCGGGTAAGGTACGGTATCTCGGGACATCAAATGATACAGCCTACGGAACAACCAAATCCAATATGATCTCTAAATATCACGGCTACAAACGCTTTGAGTCCATCCAGAATAATTTTTCTTTACTTAATCGTAGATTTCTTGATGAGATGCTTGAGATGTGCAGAAGTGAAAAAATCTCCCTGATTCCTTATTCTCCCATGACTGGCGGAGTGTTGACCGGTAAATACAATACGAGGCAGGATGTGGCAGGGCGTTTTGGCAGTTATGCCAAGGACCCTGATCCCAGAATTCAGGCAATGGTGGGGCGTTTTGTAAATGAAAAAACCCTTGCCTCCACAGCCCGTTATATGGAGATTGCTTCTGAAGCTGGTATCTCTCCCGCAACACTTGCCGTTGCCTGGAGCAAACAGTTTGATATTGTCGCATCAACTATTATCGGGGCAACAAGCACAAAACAGCTTGATGATTCAATAGCTGCAATTGATCTTGAGTTGTCTGAAGATGTGTTGCGTAAATGCGATGAAGTGCACAAAGATATTTTGTACCCCATGGGGTAGGAACGGGAGATGTTACAGGTACGTTTGAGCCTGGTCGGTTCAGGTTATTGCCAGCTTTTTTATAAAAGTGAAGGTTTTCTTCTACTTGACTTGGTAGATATACTCCCGATAAGCATTCCAAAGACAAGCACACCACCTCCTGCAAGGAACCACTTAAAAGAATTATCGTCTTCGAGACTACTGTTTTCCAGTTGTAAAGCTGCTAATTTTTGCGAGAGTATTTCGTTATTCTTGATGCTCTTTTCCAAATCAGTTTTCATCAGTATTGTATCTGCTGTGTCTTCTTGTAACTGAAGGTAATCTGCTTTCAGCTGGTCTCTTTCTCTCAGAGTTGCATCTAGTTCCTGCTCAGTTTGGGTGAGGGTTGCACTCATTGCGTCGAATTTTAGAGTGGTGTCAATTTCTTTTTGTACAACTATCTCATTTTCAGTGCGCAAAGAAGCAACAATTGCATCAAGGGGAGGTTCATTACTGAGGAATCGCTTGAGTATCCATCCTTCTTTGCCATTGGCAAGACGAATTCTTGCATGGGTCTTGCTTGCCTCAAGGAATTCAACTGACACCCCATCTTTTACCATTGCTATAATTTTAAATTCAGTCCCCTGCCCTCGTCTGACAACAATTTCTGAGCTGGGCTTTATGTAACGGGTTTGGGCAAGTACAGTTGTTGCCAAAAATAGAATGATGACAACCATAAGGATATTGAATAGTACCCCTGTGGAGTTTTGTTTTTGTTTACAAGGCATGGCGTTGGGTCTCCTGAGCCTGACAATTTCATGAGTAGAATTACTTGCAATTCACAAGGGAACAAAATACATACATACGCTTCAGTACAAAACAACAAGTTTGAAGTCAATGGCTTTTCATAGTACCTTAAATAGCACCATGACACAAATAGAGAAACCAGATCAACTTTTCCTAAATGAATTTCGATGAAAATACGTAAACTGACACCAGACATGCACGACAAGGCTTCTGCTTTATTGAAGCAGGCATTTCCCGGAAGTTACTATGAGGAACAGCTAGTAGGGAATCTCCATGAGAATAACAAGACCATATATGACTGGGTATGTATTCACGCCAATAAGGTTGTGGCCTACATTGCTTTTTCCAATGCTTACAATGGTGCGGAATTGTGTGGATTGCACCTGGCACCCTTGGCTGTAAAACCGGAATTCCAACATCAGGGCATAGGTTCTGAGTTGATCAACTTTGCTTTACGGCAGAATATAATCAAGGAAAACACTTTGTATGTTTTAGGGAAACCGGAATTTTATACGCAATTTGGATTTGAATCCTGCGCCAACCCTGTTTGTCCCTACACCAAAAACAATACAAATTTTTTAAGCATTCGTAATGATGGTTCGGTTCAATTCACCGTTGGCTATGAGCCTGAATTTGCGATTGTAACGGTGATGGCTGATCTCAGACCGAACATTTAGCTGAATTGTCACTGTGACAGGAAGAGGAAATCGGCAGAAACCGTGCTGCCAAAGTTGCAGGGTGCATTACACAACAGTCTATTACAGGGCGGGATATTTTTGAAAGATCAGGCAGGCGTTGGTGCCTCCGAACCCATAACTACTTGACATTACAGTGCTCAATTCTATCTGCTGAGTTTCCTGAACAATGTTCATGTCCTTTGCTTCCGGTTCCATATTTTCTATATTGGCACTCGCCGCTATAAAATTATTGGTGAGCATAAGCAGACTGTAAATTGTCTCATGCACCCCAGCAGCTCCCAGGGAGTGACCTGACAGAGACTTGGTGGAACTAATCAGTGGGATACTGCTGCCAAAAACCTGACGAATAGCCTGCAATTCAATCATGTCCCCGATTGGAGTGGAAGTACCATGGGTGTTGATATAATCAACAGGACTGTCTCCCCCCTCCATAGCGATTTTAAGACAACGGACAGCTCCCTCACCTGAAGGTATCACCATCTCATAGCCATCTGCTGTGGCTCCGTAACCGATCAGTTCGCCGTAGATAGTGGCACCCCGTTTAAGAGCATGCTCCAGCTCTTCCAAGACCACCAGTCCGGCGCCATTGGAAGCCACAAAACCGTCCCGGTCGATATCGTAGGGCCTGGAGGCCTGTTCTGGGCGGTCATTAAATTTGGTTGACAGAGCGCCCATGGCATCAAACATGGCGGTCTGGCTCCAATGCTCTTCATCACTGCCGCCGGCAAAGATTATATCCTGTTTGCCTAGCTGGATCTGTTCCATGCCGGCACCTATGCAGTGGGCTCCGGTGGCACAGGCTGAAGAGATGGAATAGCAGGTTCCTTTGATTTTAAAAGGTCCGGTCAGCCCTGCTGAAACTGTACTGGACATACTTCTCGGCACCATGAATGGGCTTAAACGACGTAATCCCCTGCTGCGCATGACATCCGCTGTGATGACCACATTTTCCGCTGAGGTTCCGCCGGAACCGATTATAAGCCCGGTACGTGGCGAAGACACCTGCGCAGGCTTCAATCCGCTGTCCTGAACAGCCTGCTGCATAGCGATATAAGCATAGGCAGTCGCATTTCCCATAAAACGGAGTATTTTTTTATCAATATGTTCTTTACAGTTGATCCGGGTGAAAGCTCCTATACAGGAACGAAGCCCGTGCTTTTCGTACGGTTCCCAATAACGAACACCAGATATCCCTTTTTGCAGTGAAACAAGGACATCATCTATTGTATCTCCAAGGGAGGAGACAATCCCCATTCCTGTTATAACAACTCTACGCATTGTTATTTTTTCTTTCCTATGAATTTGTCGTACATGATGCCCTATGGGCAGAAAAGTAATGCAACCTACACCCCTATACCTTAACCTAAAAACACCTATATTAAATCTTTTATAATTCCATTGGTGTCAATTAGCCGTCTATCTCGCAATTAGTAAGAAGACAATTTACCACCTTCAGGCGGTGGGCACAACTCTTGTTTGCCCAAGTTTTAAGGAAGTCGGAAATAGCTAAAGAGATACAAAGATTTACTCTTCGAATCAATATCCTGTTGTGAAATTTATGAAACAGCATTACCCTTATTTGCATGAAAGATAATAAAAAAACATATAGCCTTATGGCGAGCTGTGCGGCAGGTTTAGAAGAACTGGTGAGCCGGGAAGCAAAGGATCTTGGCGGAAGTGAAGTGGAGCATGTCAGAGGGCTTGTGACCTGGCAGGGTGATATTGAAGCAGCCTACCGAACCTGCCTCTGGTCACGATATGCCTCGCGCGTTTTTCTCACGCTTGCTGAGTTTCCTGCCCCCAATGAAGATGCTCTTTATGAAGGAGCATTAAAGGTGGACTGGAGCCAGCATATGAATATTGATACCACCTTTGCAGTGGACTGCAGCCTTAATCAATCAGCCATACAGCATAGTGGTTTTGCGGCGCTCCGGGTAAAAGATGCCGTGGTAGATCAGTTTCGCAATAGATGCAACGAACGGCCAAGTGTGTCGGTGGTGCGTCCCGGTATCAGGATTCGTGCCTCTGTTTACAAAGACCAGGCAACGATCTCGCTCGACTTAAGTGGCGAGAGCCTGCATCGACGTGGATATCGCAAGGAAGGCGGAAGTCTTGCCCCGTTAAAGGAGAGTCTGGCTGCGGGCATTGTGGCACTTGCCGGCTGGACAGCTGAAACTTCGAAGGACACCATGTTTCTTGATCCAATGTGCGGATCAGGAACCCTCCTTATAGAAGCCGCATTAATTTTTGGAGATGCTGCACCCGGTCTTTCCCGCAGCTATTTTGGTTTTAGCGGCTGGAAGGGACATGACAAAGTTCTCTGGGACAGTCTGGTGGATGAGGCAATAGAGCGTGAAGAGGCAGGTCTTGAGCGGGAATGGCCTCCTATGCTAGGCTATGATGCCGATCCTCGCGCTGTTGCAGTGGCAAGAAGCAATATCGAAAATGCGTGCTACGAGGATAAGATAGTTATCAAACAGGGGCAACTCGCAAATCTGCGCAGGCCGGCAGCAAAAGGTCTTATGGTAGTTAACCCACCCTACGGTGAACGTCTTTCAGAGCATGATCAGGCAGAACAACTCCACCGGGCTTTAGGCCGCATAAGTAAACAAGAGCTGGATGGCTGGCAACTGGGAGTTTTCACCTCTAATCCCGATTTTGGTGATCGCATAGGGATTAAATGGGACAAAACTCACCGTATGTACAATGGCTCGATTAACTGCCGTCTTTTTTGCGGCACGGTGCATTCCGGGGAAACGCAGGACTTTCAGTGGCAACTCACGCCAGAAAAGGGGCCAGACGAAGGAATAGAGTTTGGTAACCGGCTACGAAAAAATTCTAAAACCATTCTCAAATGGGCCAGCCGTGAAGGGGTGCGCTGCTTTCGGGTGTATGACAAAGATCTCCCTGAATATAATGTTTCCGTGGATCTCTATGAAAAGTGGATACAGGTACAGGAATATAAGGCTCCAGATACAGTTGACGAAAAGGCAGCTCAAAGACGTTTTCAGCAGTGTCTGCATCAGGTTCGCCATCTCTTTGGGGTACGGCGGGATCGGGTCTTTTTGAAAACCAGACGAAAACAGAGGGGTAAGGCTCAGTATCAAAAGCAGGCCACCCGTAAAAAGATGCATACTGTCCAGGAAGGAAACTGCCTTCTGCTGGTAAATTTCACCGATTATCTCGACACCGGGATATTCCTTGATCATCGAAATATTCGGCTGAAAATTGCTAATGAGGCGAAGGGCAAGCGTTTCCTAAATCTTTTTGCCTATACAGGAACGGCCACGGTTCATGCTGCTGTTGGAGGAGCTGAATCCACAACTACTGTTGATCTTTCAGCAAATTATTTGAATTGGGCACGGATGAATCTGGCTCTTAATGGCTTTGGCGGACTGGCCCATGAAACGGTTCAGGCGGATTGCATGAAATGGCTGGAAGAAGACAGGAGTGAATACGATCTGATATTTGTTGATCCTCCCACTTTCTCCAACACCAAGAAAGAAAGACGGGTTTTTGATGTGCAGCGGGATCATCGCTTGCTGATTGAAAAGGCAGTGGCCAGGTTGGCAAAAGGCGGTCTGCTTATTTTTTCAACAAATTTCAGACGTTTTCAAATGGATGAGTCCATTGAAAAACATTATGCGATACACAATATCAGCAAGAGTTCAATTCCCATTGACTTTGCAAGAAACAGCAGAATCCATCACTGTTGGGAAATACGAAGAAGATAGATCAAAGTTCATCTTTGTCTTTTTTCGAAGGAAATTTAAGTAGTTTCCCTTTTTTCTTCATCGGTTGCGTCCCACAGTGAGGGCAACTCTTACACCCTTTATTTAGCATACTGTTGATATGTTTTAGCAGGGTCAGGCGACAGTTTGGGCAGAGTTGCAGAATGATCTCCTGATAAATATCATCTAGCAGTTCACTTTCGTCTTTTCCGGCAATTTCAGAGAGAGCCATGGCAATGAGTTTATCCGGGTGTTTCAGCTCGGGGATGGTTTCATCCTTGGCAGCAATAAGTTCTGTGCGGCAATGATAGAATAATTCACCGTTCGGTAGCGGTTTTCCGCAGGAGTCACACTGTCTTTTAGATATGTCTGGTATTTTTGTCATACGGCTCCTGTAAGAGTCTCAGTGCATTTTCACCAATAAAAGTCGATGATCACTTGTGGTAATAAGTGTAGTATTATTAAATACAATTATTACTCTATTATTTTGTTGAATGCTTATTTTCCCAGCACAATCATACTTTGAGTTATCCAATTTGTAATTAATTCTTTGCTGATATTACTTTAATGCATGCTTTAGCACCTAAAAACAAAGGGAACTCCTGGCAATCATTCAGCAGATCTCCCCTTTTCGATATTGGACAGTTTCTGTTGCTTATTACCCTGATCTTCTGGTTTTTCAACCGTTCTGTTCAGGAAATGGGCTATCACTGGCAGTGGTATCAGATACCGCGTTATCTCTATGTCTGGGATGATGCCGGATTTGTTGCGGGGCCACTTCTGCATGGCCTGGGGGTGACGTTAAAAATATCTGCAATAAGCTTAGTTGCTGCACTTACTATCGGCCTGATTACTGCGCTTCTGCGCCTGTCAAACTCAGTACCCGGAAAAGTTGTGTCACGATTATACCTGGAAGTCAGCCGAAACACTCCCCTTCTTATCCAGCTTTTTTTCCTCTATTTTGTTATGGGCCCCATTCTTGGCTTGGACAGGTTCTGGGCTGCTGTTTTAGCACTTAGTCTTTTTGAGGGTGCTTACGCTTCCGAGATTTTTCGCTCAGGCATTATATCTGTGGAAAAGGGACAGTGGGAAGCCTCACATAGTCTAGGTTTAAGTTATCAACATGCATATCGGTTTATTGTTCTACCCCAAGCGGTGCGCCGTATTTTGCCGCCTTTAGCCAATCAGGCGATTTCTCTCATTAAAGATTCAGCACTCGTCAGCACCATTGCCGTGTACGATCTCACCATGGAGGCTCAAGCCTTGATTTCCGAGACTTTTCTTACTTTCGAGCTCTGGTTTACAGTGGCTCTTATGTATCTTGTTATCACTGTATCTTTGTCATTTTTGGTGACTTATCTGGAAAAACAAATGGCAGCACCCTATCGATCCGATTTGTCTTTTTAATCACTGTACAATAAGATATCAAATTAGTATTACCCTATCAATCATTTTGAATATATTTCAGGAGGAACAATGAACACATTTAACAGAAAAGCATTATTGGCTTTTGCTCTTATCACAGCACTGATTGTGCCAACAGTGACTATGACAGCTACGCCCGCCACAGCCGGAAAACTGCAAAAGCAGCTTATAGCAGAGTCAACAATCGATAAGGTCATGCGTCGCGGTGTTTTGCGAGTGGGAATGGATACGTTCCTTCCCTGGGCCATGAAGGACAAGAAAGGCGAACTGGTTGGGTTTGAGATTGATGTAGCCAGAAGATTGGCTGCCGACATGGGAGTGGAAGTGGAATTTGTACCCACCAAGTGGGCTGGAATTATTCCTGCACTGCTCACCGGAAAATTTGACGTTGTTATCGGCGGCATGGGAATTCAGACTAAACGTGCGCTCAAAGTTAATTTTTCCATTCCCTATGATTATTCCGGTATGTCTATTGTTGCCCATAAAGAAAAAGCTGCCGGTTTTACAAGTCTTGAGGATTTCAACAAAGCCGACGTGGAAATTGCCTGTAAACTAGGCACTACTGCGGTGACTGCGGTAAAAAAATATATTCCGAAGGCGACATTACGCCTCTTTGATGATGAGGCTCAGGCCTACCAGGAACTGCGTAACGGAAACGTTCATGCAGTGGTTGGATCTGCTCCAAGACCAGCTTATGAGGCTCTTAAATATCCGGAAACCATGTTTCTGCCGCTCGATTCCAGCTTTACTAAAGAACCTATTGGCTTTGCTGTACGTAAGGGTGATTTTGATACACTCACATTTTTCAACAACTGGATCACCATCGTCAGCCATGAAGGTTGGCTGGAAGAGCGTCATCACTACTGGTTTGGCACGAAAGAGTGGTCTCATTATGTTGAATAACGTATTTCCTTCCCGTTCCTTATCATTCTGATGAACTCATAAAAGTATGACAGGTGTATACCTTATAAAAAAGAGAAATACTGTTCTTGACATTGTCGTCACGACTGCTCTTCTTTTTTTTCTGGGTTTTGTCACCTACCGGGTAAGTGTTGGATTAAATTACCACTGGGACTGGGGGGTAATTCCAAATTACCTGTTTCGCTGGGACGTGGATGAAGGACGCTGGGTGAGTAATATTCTGATCGATGGTTTTTTCACAACCATCCGTCTCAGTGTCTGGGCGACCTTGTTTGCCACTCTGATCGGTGTGTTGATGGGAATCTTGCGAACCCGGAAACGTCTTTTGTTCCGTTTGATAGGGCGTAGTTATGTTGAGCTGATTCGTAATATCCCACCTCTGGTGTTGGTCTTTATTTTCTATTTTTTTGTTTCTGATCAACTTATACTGTTGCTTGGGGTAGATGAGTTTATCCGCAACAGAACCGGTATATCTGCCAAGTGGTTATCCATTCTTGTAGCACCACCGGAACTTTTCACTCCATTTGTCTCAGGAGTTCTTACAGTGGCTCTCTTTCAGGGAGCCTACATTGCGGAGATCGTTCGGGCTGGTATCCAATCCGTAGATAACGAACAGTGGGAGGCATCTGCTGCTCTTGGCTTGACATGGCTACAGCAGATGCGTTTTATTGTTCTGCCGCAGGCTGCAAGACGAGTGCTGCCACCCCTTACCAATGAGTTTATCAATACCATTAAGTATTCTTCCATCGTTTCCATTATCTCCATTCAGGAGCTTACTTTTCAGGGAATGCAGGTAATGTCTTCGACCCAGCGAACCAACGAGGTGTGGCTGACCATTTCCTTTATGTATTTTCTACTCTGTTTTGCCGTTTCACTTGTTGCCCGCCGACTGGAGACTTCAATGGCTGAGGTGAGCTCGTAGAGTACCTTGACAGACTTTTAATTTACCAGGTAATCAAAAAAACATCACGACCATTGACGATTGCTCTCAAATAGAAACACTGAGCCCTTAAGTTGTGTTCCTTAACCATACCTGCTACATTACCCTTCGTTACGATTGAAATGAGATTCGAATACGATTTGGCTGGATAGAAAAAACGATTATAATTATGCATTACTCCAAAGTTTGCCTTCACACATTCGGCTACGAATTGCCACCACGCATATTGACTTCTGATATGATTGAGGAAAGACTCGCCCCTCTCTATGATCGGCTGAAACTGCCTGCTGGAAGACTTGAGCTCATGAGTGGTATTCGAGAAAGACGCCTATGGAATCCGGGTACCAGGCCAAGTCAGGGAGCAGCGCTTGCCGGACAGGCCGTGCTGGACAAGAGTGATCTTGATCCAGCCTCAATTGAATGTCTTATTTTTACTTCTGTATCGAGAGACATGATGGAGCCGGCCACAGCCTCCTTTGTCCACAATCAATTGGGCTTATCAGAGGACTGTTTACTCTTTGACCTTTCCAATGCCTGTCTTGGATTCCTTGATGGTATGGTAATGCTTGCCAATATGATAGAACTTGGGCAGGTGCAAAATGGATTGGTGGTAGCTGGTGAAACTGCTGAAGAACTTGTGGAATCAACAATTCAGGCACTGCTTGATGATGAAAGCCTGACGAGAAAAAAGATTAAGCCAGCTTTTGCTTCCCTTACCATCGGATCTGGGTCTGTGGCTCTCTATATGTGTAACCTTTCACCAGACATGAATAAACCGCGTCTTATCAGGAGAGCATGGAAGGCAAATACCAAGCATTCTGATCTCTGTCAGGGTGCTCAGAACGGAACCGAAACCACCCTTATGAATACCAATTCCGAGGAGTTACTGATACGGGGAGTTGAGACCGCCCATGCAACCTGGCAGGATTTTGCATCCATTTCTGGCTGGAGCGCAAGTGATATCGACAGATTATTCTGTCATCAAGTGGGCACTGCCCATACACGGCTTCTTTTTGATACCTTAGGGCTTGATTTGGAAAAGAATTTCGAAACTCTGCAAACGCTTGGCAATGTAGGATCTGTGTCCGCACCCATCACCATTGCCATGGCCATTGAACAGGATTGCTTTCGGCCCGGCGAAAAAGCCGCCATACTGGGAATTGGAAGTGGGATTAATTGCCTGATGTTAGGAGTTCACTGGTAATGGATGACGTACTAACCAAAGAACAGGGGAAAAGTTTACTCCAGCTTGCAAGACAAACAATTGCCGGGAGACTGAACTCTGGATTAGAGACGACTGATGTAACAGACGCAGCTTTTGATGTCGAATATGGAACCTTTGTTACGCTCAAAATTAAGGGTGCTTTACGTGGTTGCATTGGCAATCTCTTACCAAACGAGTCTGTCGCGGCAGGTATAAAGCGAAATGCAATCAGTGCTGCCTTCCATGATAGTCGTTTTTCTCCACTCACTGGAGCTGAGTTTGAAGATGTGAAAATTGACATTTCTGTACTGAATCAGCCGCAAACGCTTGAATATAAAGACGGTGCTGATCTTATCAGTAAACTGCGGCCGGGAGTAGACGGGGTAACTTTAAGGCTTTCCGGAGCAGGAGCCACGTTTTTACCCCAGGTGTGGGATCAGTTGCCTGCTCCAGAACTTTTCATGAACCACCTGTGCCGAAAAGCAGGGCTTGTGGAATCTGCATGGAAGGATTCCCATCCAGAAATAGAAATTTATCAGGTGCAATGTTTTGAAGAGGAAAAAGCATGAAAGAAGTAGCACTTAGCGAGCGCTTAAGTGAGGAAATCCGCAAGATCTATAAAGCAATGGAGTCCGAATATGATGAAGTGGCTCGTGCACTGAATTTCAGTTGTAATGCTTGTCCTGATAACTGCTGTGATTCCTATTTTCTTCATCACACCTATACTGAATGGGCCTATCTCTGGAAGGGCTTTCGTGAGCTTGATAAAGCCAGGCAACAGGAACTTATGGCACGTTCCCAACAGTATCTTCTTGAGTGTGCAAAGGCTGAGACCAAAGGTGAACGTCCCCAGGTTATGTGCCCCTTAATTGATGATGGCCACTGCACCTTGTATACCCATCGTCTTATGGTTTGCAGAACTCACGGAGTACCAGCTTCCATGCGGCGCCCGGATGGCCAGACTTTGAGTTTCCCCGGCTGTTTCCGCTGCCAAACGATTGTAAAAAAGAAATTTGTTCATGATTCCCAGGCACCACACGTGGAACGAACACAACTATTACAGCGTTTAGTGGCAGTAGAACGAGAACTTATGGGAGAAAAACTCCATCTCTATCCACGGGTAAAACTAAGCATTGCCCAAATGCTGGTTAATGGGCCTCCGGCTATTCCCACTCCTCATTGTGAACGACCAGGAATCAAAACCAATGTATAATCCAGGTGAAGAGATTATCCAGATTGTTGATCGCGACAACCTGGAAACAGAACCATTAGCAAGACACATTATGCGTAAGCATGGTTTAATCCATCGTGCCTCTTATATTCTTGTGTTCAATGAACAGCAGGAACTCTTCCTGCAAAAACGAACAGCCACTAAAGATATTTATCCATCCTGCTGGGATGTGGCTGCTGGCGGTGTGGTGCTTGCCGGCGAATCCTACGAAGAATCAGCTATGCGTGAGCTTGCTGAAGAGTTAGGTGTTGATGGTGTTTCTTTTACACCCCTTTTTGATCAATATTTTGAAGAAGATGATAACCGGGTTTGGGGACGGATTTTTTCCTGTGTCCACAATGGCCCTTTTCAGTTGCAGAAAGAAGAGGTGGCGTCCGGTAGCTTTATGAGCGTTTCTGATATTTTTAAATTATCGGAAAACGAAAAATTTACCCCTGATGGGATTGCTATATTACGAAAGGTTTCGAACTAAATGGATAAAAAACAAATTGGACAACAGCAGAGTAGGCAAAAGCAATCTGTAAGCAACCCTACTGCACCCCAAGCCACTGAAAACAAAAAGCCAGAAGAATGGAGTGCCTCACAATTTCCTGTGGAACCGGAAGAAGGCAAAGCCCGGTTTCATGACTTCATGCTTCCTGTAGGCCTAATGCACGGAATTGCAGATCTAAATTTCAGATACTGCACACCCATCCAGACACAAGCACTGCCTGATGTCATTGCCGGAAAAGATTTGATTGGCAAGGCCTCCACCGGAACAGGGAAAAGCGCCGTATTTCTCATTGGTATTTTTTCCAGGTTAATGAGAGAACAACAGCAGGAAAAACGGAAAAATGGAACACCACGGGCACTCATCATTGCACCCACAAGAGAACTTGTGATTCAGATTGCAAAAGATGCAAGAGCTATTGCCAAGTATCTTCCCATGCATGTTGCTGAAGCGTATGGCGGTACCGGCTACGATCGTCAGCAGAAGAACTTAAAAAATAGAACAGTAGATATTCTAGTGGCCACACCCGGCAGGCTGCTTGATTTCTCACGTAAGCGGGTGGTGCATCTCCACGAGGCCGGGATCATGGTAATTGATGAGGCGGATCGGATGCTTGACATGGGATTTATCCCGGATGTTCGATCAATCATCCATAAAACACCAAACAAAAATAAGCGGCAGACCATGATGTTTTCCGCAACGATTACCGAAGACGTTGCACGTCTGGCATCGCAGTGGTGTGTGAGCCCTGTTTTAGTGGAAACCGAGGCTGATAATGTTGCAGTCAAAACTGTAACCCAGGTTGTTTACACGCTCACCAGAGATGAAAAGTATCTGGTTTTATATAATATTATAAAGAGTGCGGCCTGTGATCGGGTCATTATTTTTACCAATATGAAACGGGATGCCAAAAAGCTTAACGACCATTTGAGCCGAGATGGTATTAACTGCACCCTGCTCACGGGTGATGTCCCACAACATAAGAGGACTTCACGCCTTGAGAGCTTTCGGCATGGAAAAGTTCATGTAATGGTTGCAACCGATGTTGCCGGCCGGGGGATTCATATCGATGGAATCAGCCATGTGGTTAATTTCACTCTCCCCTATGAACCGGAAGATTATGTGCATCGCATTGGGCGTACTGGTCGTGCCGGGGCTGATGGGATTTCCATAAGCTTTGCGGACGAAGAAAGTTCTTTTTATCTCATGGATATCGAAGAGTATATTGGGGAAGTACTTCCCTGTATACCTCCTGAAGAAGAGTTACTAAAACCGATTGTAAGGAAGAAATAAATCATCATACAAGTTACTATTTGCGATGACAGGTTGTACAGGATTTACCTTTTGGCACCTCCAGCTCCACGTGACATGGCCAGCAGAATTTTTTATGAAAATCATTGTTCATGCTGGTCAGCTTAACTATTTCAACAACAAGTGGGCCTCCAGCTTTAGAATCTTTATGACATTTGGCACACTCTAGTTTTTCCTGGTGAGCATGGTGAGGAAAGATTACTGCACTCATTTTTCCTTCCACTTTGTAGGCGGCTTTCAAATCTATTGTCTCAGGTCCCTGGCCTGCGAAGACTATGGACGCAGTAATGATAAGAGCACAGCCCAGGCAAGCATTGATAGAAACGTATTTCATATTGTATCTCCTAATGGTAAGTTGTGAATCATTTTTTCAAATCGATTACGTCTAATAAAACATAGATAAGAAACTTTTCCCACATAAGATGAGATTGCAACTATTATATGTGATGATTCGGGTTGCTTTTTTTTGTAACCTCTCACTCCATTTCCCCTTGTCTCTTTTTAGGATATCCCTTATCTTGTTTTCAAAAATCACAACCAAAAGGAGGCTCTTATGGAATATTCTTCTGAAGTAAAAGAAATGTGTACGCTGACTCAAGGGACAAATCATGGGCCATCGCCTATCCCGCAGGAAGGTGGATGGACACAGGCAAAAGAAATTAAAGATATTCGTGGATTAACCCATGGAGTTGGCTGGTGTGCTCCTCACCAGGGAGCCTGTAAGCTAACCTTAAACATCAAAGATGGCATCATTGAGGAAGCACTCATTGAAACCATTGGCTGTACCGGCATGACTCATTCCGCGGCAATGGCATCTGAAATTATGCCGGGCAAAACCATTCTTGAAGCGATGAATACCGATCTGGTTTGCGATGCAATTAATGTTGCCATGCGCGAACTCTTTCTGCAGATCGTTTACGGTCGCAGTCAGTCCGCCTTTTCCGAAGGTGGTCTTCCTGTTGGTGCAGGTCTTGAAGATTTGGGTAAAGGATTGCGATCTGTTACTGCAAGCACATATGGCACTAGACTGAAAGGCCCTCGTTACCTTGAAGTCACCGAAGGCTATGTCATGGAACTGGCACTCGATGCTGACAGTGAAATCATCGGCTACAAATTTGTTCATCTTGGCCGGATGATGGAAGCCATCAGAAACGGTGTAGATGCCAACCAGGCACTCGAAAGTGCAACAGGAACCTACGGTCGCTTTGCGGATGCAGTTAAAACCATTGATCCGCGTAAGGAATAAGGAGAATCTCATGGCATTATTTGAAAGTTATGAAAGGCGGATTGATCAAATCATCCCTGTTCTTAAAGAATACGGAATGAAGAGCCTTGAAGAAGCAAAAGAAGTATGTGATGAATACGGCGTTGATGTGGCTGCTATTGTAAAGAAAATCCAGCCCATCTGTTTTGATAATGCCTGCTGGGCATATACTGTTGGTGCTGCCATTGCCATAAAAAAAGGCGAAACAAAAGCTGTTGATATTGCGAAAACCTTAGGCGTTGGACTTCAGTCCTTCTGTATTCCTGGTTCCGTTGCAGCTCATCGTCAGGTAGGTATAGGGCATGGAAATCTTGCCTCCATGCTCCTGCGCGAAGAGACAAAATGCTTTGCCTTTATTGCAGGACATGAGTCCTTTGCCGCCGCTGAAGGTGCAATTGGACTTGCCATGTCAGCAAACCGTGTTCGCAAGGAGCCATTACGGGTTATTTTGAATGGTTTAGGAAAGGATGCCTCACATATTATTTCACGCATCAATGGATTCACAAGCGTGGAGACACAGTTTGATTATGCCACCTCGCAGCTTAACATTGTAAAAGAAAAACGTTTCTCGGAAGGCCCTCGTGGAGAAGTGCGTTGCTACGGAGCCGATGACGTGCGTGAGGGTGTAGCCATCAACCATCTTGAAGGCGTGGATGTTTCCATTACCGGAAACTCAACCAACCCCACACGTTTTCAACATCCTGTTGCAGGAACCTATAAAAAAGAATGTAACATTGCAGGAAAACCTTACTTTTCAGTAGCTTCAGGAGGTGGTACCGGACGCACACTTCATCCCGACAATGTGGGTGCAGGCCCTGCATCCTATGGTATGACCGACACCATGGGACGTATGCATTCCGATGCTCAGTTTGCCGGGTCTTCTTCAGTACCCGCGCATGTGGAAATGATGGGACTGATTGGTATGGGAAACAACCCCATGGTTGGAGCCTCTGTGGCTGTTGCTGTAGCACTTGAACAGGCCAGTTAGAACTAACCAATGATACAATAAAAAAAGCCGGATGCAGATTGCATCCGGCTTTTTAAAATTTCAAAAACTTTCCACAGTAACAATACTCCTGATCAATCACCTTCCTGTTTAGCAGGTTCAGAAGTTGTTGCGTCATGTATTGTTGTCTTACTCTTTTCCCAAGCAGCTTTACTCTTTTCTTTAGTAGCATCCCAAGCTTCTTTAGAACCGTCTTTTGTGGCATCCCACGCCTCAGCAGAGCCTTCCTTAGTTGATTTCCACGCTTTCTTGGAAGAATCTACCGTGGCATCTCCAACTGCGCGGGCAGCTTCGCTGATTTCCTCTCCCGCCTTTTTCCATCCAGTTGCCTGTTCAACAACAGGTGGTTCAACTGCAGGTGGTTCAACTGCAGAATGTTCCTGAGCGGAAACAATGGAATACGCACTTATCATCCCAAAAAATAGAGCTATCGCTAATACTTTTTTCATACCAAACCTCCTTAAGAATATTTATCCCTTCAAGGGGAAAAACTTTTTGATCACTGCAAACATACAATCATTGATCGTATTAAATGAATCTTCACGCCCTAACATCTCCTGCCCGGTCATAATCCAAGAATCCTGAACCAGTTCATTCCGACAATTATCAATAAGAGCTGCTGCGCTCTCCCGAGTGGTTTCCAGATGAAATTGCAACCCTAAAACGTGTTCTTTATACAAGAAAGCCTGATGCGCACAAGCCTCACTGGAATAGAGATTCACAGCATCTTCCGGGATTCCAAAAGTATCGCCGTGCCAATGAAAAACGGTCATTTTTTCGGGTAAAACAGACTCAAGAAAATCAGGTACCGTTTTATTACGGATCACCGGAAACCAGCCAATCTCTTTTTGCGGATTTGCATTCACTTTTGCACCAAGAACATCAGCAAGAAGCTGTGCCCCAAGACAAATCCCTAAAATCGGGATGCCACGATCCACTACTTGAGCAAGAAACTCCTTTTCAACCTGCAGCCATGGATAGTCCTCATAGTCATATATCCCCATGGAACCGCCCATGACAATCAAAGCCACAAAGGAATCAGGTGATGGTAGCCTGTCACCTGCCCAGAGACGGGTACAAGACAGATCATGTCCCCGGTCGATCAAATATTTTTCAATGGAGCCAAGTCCTTCAAAATGTACATGTTGAAGCCAGTGTATCACAGCCATACCTCTTTTTAGAGAATCTGACTCAGAAAGAGCTTCGTTCGGTCGGATTGAGGATTGTCAAAGAATTCATTGGGTTCATTTTCTTCTATAATTTGTCCTGCATCCATAAACAGTACACGATGGGCAATACTCTTTGCAAAACCCATTTCATGGGTAACACACAGCATAGTCATTCCACCCCGTGCCAAGTCTACCATAACATCAAGCACCTCTTTGATCATTTCTGGGTCAAGTGCAGAGGTTGGTTCATCAAAAAGCATAATTGACGGGTTCATACAGAGACTCCTGGCAATGGCCACACGCTGCTGCTGACCACCTGAAAGCTGCCCTGGAAACTTATCTGCCTGATCTGCAATCTGCACCCGTTCAAGATACTGCATAGTTATGGCTTCTGCTTCTTTTTTCGATTTTTTCTGAACCCAGATAGGAGCCAAACAGCAGTTTTCCATTACAGTCAGATGAGGAAAAAGATTGAACTGCTGGAATACCATACCAATATCACGACGGACAGTATCAATATTTTTCAAATCATCATTAAGGGTTACCCCGGAAACGATAATCTCACCTTCCTGATGTTCTTCAAGACGATTCATGCAGCGAATAAGTGTGGATTTTCCACAACCGGAAGGGCCGCAAATAATGATTCTTTCGCCTTTTGTAACTTTTAGGTTAATGTTTTTCAGAACATGAAAATCACCGTACCACTTATTCACATTACGCAACTCGACCATTACTTCGTTTGAAACATTCTGCTCAGCCTGTGTAGCTGTCATCATTTTACTAATCATCAAAGATTAATCTGATTTTTCTCTGCTTATCCTGCATGCCCTGTGTGTAGTTTCTTCTCCAAATGCTACGAATAACGTGACACGGAGGGATAGGAAACCACCCGCCTAACACCATATTTTCACTAGAGTTAACCTTAGCAATCGACATTGGAAATGTCTATCATAAAGATAAAAAAACTGCTACCAGTCTCAACTTAACAACCGGCTTTTTATCTCTTCCCTATGATTTTAAACAGTGCTGTGGTAAAAAATACAAATGCAACCCTCCGTATCTCATACAATTCTTGTGGTGGACGACCATTTGGGCAACTTGCGCCTACTCACTGTTATTCTTGATCGAGCCGGCTACACGGTAATCACCGGAAGTAATTCGGAAGAAGCACTCAGGCTGATAAAGAACCAGTCACCAGATATTATTCTACTCGATGTTATGATGCCAGGCATGGATGGTTTTTCTCTGTGCAAAAGGTTAAAAAGTGACCCGGGATTCTCCGACATTCCACTTATTTTCCTCACGTCACTTTCCCGGAAAGAGGATATCATTGCAGGGTTTAATGCAGGGGGAAATGATTATATCGTCAAACCCTTTAACCAGCAGGAATTGCTGGCCCGGGTACGAAACCATCTCCACCTGTATGATATGCTCAAGGAAAACAAAAGGCTAATCAAGCTTTCCGAGGCCGCCAGCCACTCAAAAACCGAATTTCTTGCTACCATGAGCCATGAAATTCGTACTCCGCTGAATTCCATTATAGGAATGGCTGAAGTGCTGGCAGATACACAGCTCACCCCTGAACAACGTGAATATGTACGAATCTCCCGCTCGGCAGGCGAAAATCTCCTTGAGATTATAAACGACATTCTTGATCTTTCAAAAATCGAAGCCGGCCAAACCGTTCTTGAAGCCATTGATTTTCACTTGCCATCACTGCTCAACTCCGTGCTCTCAATCCTCTCAATCCCTGCAGCAGAACAAAACACTCACCTTTCGATTGATATTCACCCCGACATTCCCACAGGGATCAGCTGTGACTCCACAAGATTACGCCAAGTCCTTATAAATCTTGTGGGAAACAGTGTTAAATTCACAGAAAACGGCATGGTCAGGATATCCGTCACACCCGATTCAGAAGACAAACTCCTCTTTGCAATCAAAGATAGTGGCATAGGGATTCCAAAGGATAAACAGAAACTCATTTTCGAAAGCTTTACTCAGGCCGACTCACTCACCACAAGGAAATATGGAGGTACTGGATTAGGACTGACCATCTGCCAGAAACTAACAGCAATTATGGGTGGAAAAATCTGGCTGGAAAGTGCGCCCGGAAAAGGATCGACTTTCTTTTTTACCTGCGGCTTTCGCCCGGCTCTCTCTACCCCGATTCCTGCCACAGAAAAGACAGCTTTATCTTCAAGTTGTGAAATCCTCCAAGCCGCTCATATCCTGCTTGTTGATGACAATGAGGATAATCGGAATCTTCTCTGCCTCTATCTGCGCAATACTCCTTTTACTTTTGAAACTGCAGAAAATGGCGAGGAAGCCGTCCGAATGTTCAAACATTCATCCTTTGATTTTGTCTTTATGGATATTGAAATGCCAATCATGGATGGCTATGAAGCGACCAGACAGCTACGGAGATGGGAGCAGGAACAAAAGCTTGAAGCAACCCCGATTGTCGCATTAACGGCCCATGCTTTCGTGCGCTTTAGAAAGAAATGCATGGCAGCAGGTTGTACAGGTTATTTGACTAAACCTGTGCAAAGAGACACCCTGATTCAGACCATCACCACCCATCTCCAAATGGATCAACTTGATTCCACCGATGGTACTGAGAGTATCCCTGTACAGAAAAAGCAATCAAACAAGGCTCGAGGAGTCTGCCTTGATCCTAAAATTAAAAAACTACTTCCACGCTTCCTTGAAAACAAACGTAACGAGGCTGAAAACCTTTTCAAAACTCTACAATCTGGTGATATGGCTGAGTTACAAAGCCAGTCTCATACCATTAAAGGGACTTCATGGATGTACGGATTTAAAGAGTTGGGCGATATGTGCCTTGATCTGGAACGGGCCGCAAAAGATATGAATAGGGAGAAGGCATACCAACTCGCCACACAGATCACAGACTATCTGAACAAAGTCCAGATATCTTATGCTGAGAAAAAATCAATAACAGAATAGCCATATAAAAAATTTGTTTGGTATTTTTAAGTACATACTGATAGAATAAGTAAACTTTAGGTTATTTCAGGAGGCTTACCATGGGCAAGCAAACACGTATTATAATAATTGATGACGACCAGGATGCCTGTGAGTTGCTGAAATTGCAGCTTGAGGATACCGGACGAATGAGTATCAGCTATCACACCAACGGAAATGAAGCTTTCGATATTATCAGTCAAAATCTTCCCGATATTGCTATCCTTGACATCAACATGCCGGGTACCAACGGTGTTGAGATTAGTTCTGCCCTTTCCGCAAATCCAACAACTTCCAGCATCCCCATCCTCTATCTTTCCGGCATGCTTACCCCGGATGAAGCAGAAGATATGGGCAAAGGTGAAAATAATCCATCACTTATTTCCAAGGGTTCTCCAATAGAAGAGCTTATTGCTGCCATCGACACTCTTACCACTACCTGAGCTTACGAATCTCCCTTTTGCCACCGACACAAAAAAAATCTGCACGCTTTGTTGCAATCAAGACCCTTTGCGAACTGCACAAGAGCCGAAAACCGGTTAAAAGCATCCTTAATGGTATGCTTGCGGAAAACCCCCTGGAAAGCAATGATCGGCAGCTTGCAGTCAATATTATTTACGGCCTGTTACGCAACCGGGAATCACTCGATATCATGCTGCAGCATCTCTGTAGTCAGCCACTCAAAAAAGTCGAACCATTCATCCTTCAAGCTCTGCGGGTCGGGCTATATCAGATTATGTTCCTTGACCGTATTCCGGAATCGGCAGCAGTCAATGAATCTGTAAAAGCTGTAAAAGCCGCACGGCTCCCCAAAAGACTCCATGGCTTTGTAAATGGCGTACTTCGCAACAGCATCCGCAAAAAGGAAGAACTTCTGGCCCTGCTTGAAAATCCTGCCCAGCCTATCCTTAATCATCCCCATTGGCTTGTAGAACGTTGGGAAAAACAGTATGGCAAAAAAGAAGCCACACGTATTTGCAGACAAAATAATGAACAAGCTGTTTTCAGCCTGCAGATTAACTCCTGCGCCACTGACCGAAAATCATTTAAAGAAATTCTTAGTACAAATGAGATACTGACTCACCATGGAAACTATTGTGATGACACCCTCATCCTTGAAGATTTTCACGGTGAAATACGAGAACTACCAGGGTTTGATGAAGGATATTTTCAGGTTCAGGATCAGGGAGCCCAGCTCCTTGCCCATCTCCTTGGCCCAATGATACAAAATGGTGACTACCTTGATGCCTGTGCTGGGATTGGTGGTAAAACCAGTGTACTAATTCAGCTCGCAGAGCACGTTCAAGCCAGCGTCTCAGCAGTAGAACCTGACAAAGCACGCCTGGAAAAGTTTAAAGAAAACATGACCCGCTTGCACCCATCATTGGATGTCCCCATTTTTCCCGGTCGTCTCCAGGATTTTGCAATTTCAAGTAGTAAACGCTTTCACGGTATCCTGCTTGATGTACCCTGCTCAGGCACTGGTGTCACCCGCCGGCATCCCGACATTCGCTGGAACAGACGAGTAGAAGATTTCAAGAATTATCAGAAAACTCAACTTGGACTACTCCAATCTGCAGCAAAACTTCTTGCCCCCAATGGTATTCTTGTATACGCCACCTGTTCCCTCGAGACAGAAGAAAATGAACAGGTTATCGAACATTTTCTAACCCACAACTCCGATTTTTCATTGGAAGACTGCACAGCATCTTTGGCATCTAAAGCACATACTTTTATTACAAACAAATACTTTACACCCTTGCCGGGACCTACGATTGATGGCTTTTTCAGTGCCAGATTAAGAAACAATCATTCTTAAAAAAGTGTTTTTTGCACCATCGCTACACCCTCTCCTGATGGTACCTTAACCTTTTGGCCACTTTGTGGCATCAGAATCACGATCCATTATTTTCAATGAAGATAATTACCTGCTGTGGTACAAATAAGAGCGGTTCATTATTCTATTACACTATACAAACAGGACACTATGGCTGAGATACGAAGTACACTGGATATGGTTATGGAACGTGCAGCACGAATGGCTGCACGCGCTGAAGATATTCCCGCAGACAAGGAAATCGAACAACGGGGAATGCGTCTGATTGCTGACTTCTTAAGTGGTAAACAATCGGGACTGACAGAGATTCTGAAGCAGGAAATACCGGAAAACCAAATGGCTCTGCGTCGGGGAATGGCAAAGGCACTGGTTCGAAACATTGTTATTCCACGGGATGATATGCTGATGAATAACAGTGGTGTAGCCCTTACCGGACTCCTTGATCTTTCAGGAGAAACAGGCGGTGAAGTGGAATCTGTCTGCGCCGAGCTGACACAACTTTTAGAGCAGTACGGTCAACATAAAGAACAGATGAAAAGTCAGCTTGAAGATACCATCAGGGCGCAATTAGCTCAGCAGCTTCAGGAACAGACAGGCGAAGCACCTGATTCCAGTACAATTGACCCGACCAGGCACCCCCAGTATCAGAAAGAGTGGGCACAGGCTCAGGCAAATCTGAACGATCAATATACTCAGGCTTTTGACCAGCGTAAAGAGATCCTTATGCAGCGATTTGGCTGATGAGTATTGCAAGACGTATCAAGAAAATCCAGGCCGGACTACGCAGAAAGAAAATTGATGCCATCCTTATCACCCAGCCTCATAATCGTCGCTACTTGAGTGGTTATTCTGCCCCTGACCACGATATTAGCGAAAGTTCAGGGAGCTTATTAATTCCTGCGCGTCGTTCCCCATTTTTACTTACTGATTTCCGCTTTAAAATCCAGGCTGAACAGGAAGTAGAAAATATGACAGTCATGCTTTACCCAAAAGGATTGTTAGCACTGCTGGAGCCGCTGCTTCCAGATCTTGGCATTAAATCTCTAGCCTTTGAAAGCCATTACACCTTGCATTCTGTAGCCGAAAAGATACAGACCCTCGGGGAAAAGCTCTCCATCAAGCTAACTCCGGTTCATGGCTTGGTGGAAAAAATGCGTGTTATTAAAGATGAGTCAGAAATTGACAAACTGCGAAGCTCAGTGCATCTTAATGAAGAAGTTTTTCAGGAAGTCTATCCAACAATTTCCCCGGATCATACCGAAATTGACATTGCACTTGCGCTTGAAGCCACCATGCGTAAAAAAGGCGCCGAATCGCCAAGTTTTGACACCATCACAGCCACAGGAAAGCGAAGCGCCCTGCCCCATGCTGTCCCCGGTCTTGTAAAAATCCTAAAGAATCAGCCACTGATGATTGATATGGGATTAATCCTTGGCGGGTACTGCTCCGATATGACCAGAACCTTTATTCCCGGCAAAGCGGATGAAGAATTCCTAAAAATCCATCGCCTTGTTCGTAAAGCCCAACTTGCTGCTACCAAGCAAATCCGTGCCGGAATCAGTGCAGCGGCAATAGATAAAGTTGCAAGACAAGCCATTACCGATGGCGGCTATGGCAAGTATTTCGGGCATGCTCTTGGTCACGGTGTGGGGCTTGCTGTACATGAAGAGCCTCGTCTTTCATCACGCAACCGGAAACACCTGCAAGCTGGAATGATTGTTACGGTCGAGCCGGGGATTTACCTGCCGAACTGGGGTGGGGTGCGTCTTGAAAATATGGTTGTTGTCCGTGAAGATGGGTGTGAAGTTCTCAATCAGGATACCACCTGGCTGGATATCTAACGTTCTGTTTCACCTGCTGGCCACAGATTTACCGGAAACTTAGAACGAGAGGCAATGATAGAACTAAATTCAAAAATCGGACGTGTGAACCAGTCAGTGTGTAAACTTTTGTTATCTTTTTATTACGGTACATGGCACTAACAATACGCTATGATACTATCTGCTTATCGAACAGAGAAGAAGTATCCAATTTACTTATCTGTTGACAAGATATCTTTATAGGTGTATACTTGTAATTAATCGTGCCCGACCCCCTGATGCAGACATGATCTGTATTACGGTCGGGCCTTCTTGTTTCTGGTGTATTTCTTATGCCTACTCCCCTTGATATTAAACCACATTTAGAATATTCCGCATTGGTCGAGCGTTTGCTTAGCCGTGGTATGATAATTCCTGATAAACCCAAGGCGATCCGCAAGCTATCACAGATTGGTTATTATCGACTGAGTGGCTTTTGGTATCCTTGCAGATGCCCCAAATTTGATGGTGATGGGAAATTTCTTAAAGATTCTCTAACAGGTTTGCCTGTTAGGGATGATACATTCCAAGCGAATGTCAATTTTAATGATATTGTTGACTTGTATTTATTTGATAAAAAATTACGGCAACTAATGCTAGATGGAATTGAGCGAATAGAAATTCATATGAGAAGTCTTCTTGCCCATGAAATAGGAAAGATTGATCCACTTGCCTATGAAAAAGAAGATTTTATTAATCCCAAAATCACCAGGACTAAAAAGAAAAATGGTCAAGTTGTAAATTACTGGTATGACTGGATTAGCAAGTTATGCCATTTGGTAAGTATCAGTAAAGAAGACTCTATTGTTTGGCACAAAGACAGGGGGTTACCTATCCCATTTTGGGTTGTTATTGAGTGTTGGGATTATGGGTTGATGTCCAAATATTACGAAAACTTGAACGGAAGATGCCAGCAAAGAATCATCAAACGCTTGGGTTTTAATAATAGTTCTACTCTTGTAAATTGGCTTACAGAGATAAATATATTACGGAACAAATGTGCTCAGCATGCGCGAATTTGGAACCGCGAAGCTTCAAATCCCATTAGCATAAAAGGCTTTAGGGCTGACCCTTATTTTCAGAATATTAATCTTAGCCTTGAAGCCAGACGTAGGATATACGGGCATATTACTATTCTATGGTATCTTGTTAAGAAAATTGGGCCGAGTTCTACCTGGATTAATAATGTTGCTGATCTTGTAGATACTAAACCTCAAATTGATTGTTGTCCCTTTACTTCGATGGGTTTTCCAGATAACTCAGGGTTTCCAAGGCAATTGTTTGGAATTGACTAGAAATAATTCTTTCCCCTGCTTATTCCGTGACGCAAGATAGCTCTGCTTCTAACAGACTTTCCCGTACAGTTGAAAAAACGAACGAACATAGTATATGTGAGCAGGTTACTTTACCTAAAAGTGAAAGAAACCCGCTATCAGCCTTTGCTGCTGACTATTTATAATGGCGTCGTAAAATATTCCCCTTAATCAATCACCTACTGAAAAACTATGCGTAAAATCGTTATTGATGATCTCTCCCCCATGGAACGGGACAACATAGATTCGTACTTAAAACGTCATTTAAAAATGGGCCCCATGATCGGGATTTACTGGATTGTGTTACCTGATGAGATTTTATCCGACACCCAGAAAGACCACACCGATTGTGCTCCCTTTTATTTTGGCGTAGAAGTAGAAAAAGACTTAGTCTGTTTTGAACTGCTGGTTCGCAGCAATTCACATCTGCATTGTGACTGTATTGCCCATGCCACATCTGAACAACGTCAGTATATACTCGATTTTCTGGATACCATGCTTGATGAGGAACTGATTCGTTCCTGAAAAAACCACCAGCCCCACACATAACTTATTGATTATATTTACGGAGAATCCATGAACACTTCGGTTGATTCCACACCCGCTTTTATTGAAGCCACATATAAAAAGATGGATGCAAACATTGCAACTGTCAAAAAGCGACTTGGTCGTGCCCTCACCTACGGAGAAAAAATCCTCTACGGTCATCTTGATAATGCAGCCGATGCGGAACTCGTTGCCGGCAGTTCATACATCAAAACCAGACCTGATCGTATTGCCCTTCAGGATGCCACGGCACAAATGGCAGTTCTCCAGTTTATGCTGGCTGACAAGGATTACGCTGCAGTACCTGTAACGGTTCACTGTGACCATCTTATCCGTGCCCAAAAAGGTGCGATAAGCGATCTTAATATTGCTCTTACCGAAAATAAGGAAGTCTATGATTTCCTCTCCTCAGCATCCCAGCGTTATGGCTTTGGCTGCTGGCTGCCGGGAGCTGGGATTATCCATCAGGTACTTATTGAACAGTACGGTTTTCCGGGACTCATGATGCTTGGAACTGATTCCCACACTCCACATGCCGGCGGTCTTGGAGCTTTTGCATCGGGTGTTGGTGGTGCTGACGCCGTGGATGTAATGGTTGGCCTCCCCTGGGAAGTACTGCATCCAAAATTCATCGGTGTTCGTCTCACGGGTGAACTGCAAGGCTGGGCTGCACCAAAGGATGTTATTTTAACTCTTCTTGGCAAACTTAGTTGTTCCGGTGGAACCAACCGTGTCTTTGAATATTTTGGTTCTGGGACTGACACCATTTCCTGCACAGGAAAAGCCACCATCTGTAATATGGGTGCTGAATTTGGGGCTACCACCTCCACCTTCCCCTACGATGAACGTATGTCCACATTTATGAAGGCGTGCAACCGTGCAGATGCAGCCGCCATGGCAGATAAATATGCGCATCTGTTACGTGCTGATGATGACGTCCTGACAAACCCTGAAAACTATTTTGACCAGGTTATTGAACTTGATCTTTCCACTCTGGAACCCCATCTGGTTGGCCCCCACTCGCCTGATCGGGCTTCAACTGTTGCTAACATGGCTCAGTATGTAAAAGATGGTAATCATCCTGAGAATGTCACCTATGCACTTGTCGGATCATGCACAAACTCTTCCTATGAAGATATGGGCAGAATTGCAGCCATGGCCGAGCAAATTGCTGACAAAGGTGTAAAACTCAAGATCCCCATGCTTCTTACTCCAGGCTCCGAACAGGTTCGAGCCACAATTGAACGGGATGGTCAACTTGCGAAATTGGAAGCCATTGGTGCCACACTGCTTGCAAACGCCTGTGGCCCCTGTATCGGACAGTGGAACCGTGAAGGGATTGAGGAAGGATTCCCGAACTCCATCGTTACCTCCTATAATCGAAATTTCCCCAAACGAAATGATGGGAATTCCGGAACCAGTGGTTTTATCGGCAGCCCCGAGACCTGTCTTGCCTATGCCATGACCGGCAGCTTCACTGTTAATCCTTTTACTGAAGAATATACAGCAGCAGACGGCTCCACCTTTACTCTGAGTCCTCCGGGAAAAGTTGCTGAAGTACCCACTGGAAATCTTGTTCGTGATGAAAGAGGATTCCTTGCTCCAATTGATGACAACACCAGTATCACTGTTCAGATTTCCCCTGATTCAGAACGGCTGGCAATTCTCACGCCATTTGATTCCTGGGACGGAAAAGATTACAAAGGATTGCGGCTATTACTGAAAGCCAAAGGAAAATGTACCACGGATCATATTTCTCCTGCCGGCCCATGGCTGCGTTTTCGGGGCCATCTTGACAATATTTCCGGCAATATGTTTAGTGGAGCGGTGAATGCCTTTAGCGGCGAGGCTGGCAACGCAAAAAATCAACTGACCGGAGAATCACAGGAATATAACACGATTGCCCGAGCATATACCGCGGCTGGCGAAAACTGGGTGGTTGTTGGAGATACCAACTATGGAGAGGGCTCCTCACGGGAACATGCAGCCATGTGTCCGCGCCATATGGGCGGAAGAGCTGTGATTACCAGATCTTTTGCCAGAATCCATGAAACAAATTTAAAGAAGCAGGGAATCCTGCCACTCACTTTTGCAGATGCTGCTGATTATGATCTTGTTCAGGAGGATGACACGATTGATCTTATGGGAGTTGCTGAGATTGCTCCAGGTTCTACTATTACAGCAGGCCTCAACCACGCCGATGGAACAACTTCAACAGTGACACTGAACCACTCCTTGAACAAAGAACAAATTGACTGGTTCAAGGCAGGATCTGCTTTAAATTTTTTAAGGGGATGATGCTTTTGTTTTTTGCAAATAGAGCAGACAAAAAAAGCCGGTGGAATAACTCCACCGGCTTTTTTTATTTTAATTATTTTTGGCTTCTTTAGATCACTCGGCACATTCCATAGGCCTACCACAACACACAGGCACAGCATCGCCACCCTTCAACGCCATATACTTATTACAGGTTGTACAGATAACGGTACACTCCTCAACTGCCTTATCTTCAGTATATTGAGTGGTTGCTGAAACACCTTCTATATGAAACCTTGCAAGATTCTGTTTAGAAGGAACATACTCACCAATGGCTACCATACGCTTATTAGTAGCAGCACAATCAACCACAACCCTCCACAGGGTCTCCATGGAAGCAGTTTCCTGCTCATTCTCAGGTACAAATTCAACTACATTTTTATCTATTTGGATTTTCATAACTACTCCTCGCAGATTGATTGGCACTTCAGAAATTCTTTTCATCTTTTTTGCAAAGAATCTCATGAAGTGCCTATATTGGCCGATATGCTATTCGCCAGCGCGTTCCTTTATTGCCTTTCCTACTTTTCGGCCAAGCTCCACACACTGAACATAATCAGCATCTTCAGGCACATACTTGACCTTAAGTCCGTCATCAATAATATCAAACTTCATCTCAGTCATTGCGGTATTAAGCAGCTTCACAGCCTCTCCAGACCAACCAAAAGACCCAAATGCTGCACCCACTTTACCCAGAGGACGAAGACCGCGCATATACATGAGGAATCCTGCCATCCGGGGAAGCAGACCATTATTTAATGTGGGACAACCAAGAACGATAGCACTTGCGTTCAGTACTTCACGCATAACATCGCTGCGATGATTGTACCGAAGATTGAGAAGCTGGTAAGAAATGCCTTCATCCTGTAATCCGGCGCCAACCCGTTTGGCCATTTCTTCAGTGGAATGCCACATGGTATCGTAAATGACAAGAGCCTTACCATCACTTTTTCCCTGGCTCCATTTATCATAAGCCTCAATAACCATACCAGGATTTGTACGCCAGATAACACCATGATCAGGAGCAATCATCTTGATCTGCAGATTCATTTCCTTAACCTTGGCAATCAGTTTCTTGACCAGTGGTGAGTAGAGAGTAAGGATATTTGCATAATATTTTGTGACTTCTTCCATAAGGATCGCTTGGTCAACTTCATCATCAAAGCGCTCACTGGTTCCAAGATGCTCACCAAAAGCATCGGAAGAAAAAAGAATCTGATCTTCCACAAGATAGGTAAACATGGAATCGGGCCAATGCAGCATCCGTGTTTCAAGGAAGGAAAGAGTCTTTTCTCCAAGGCTGACATCCTCGCCCGGCTTGGCAATCTGATAGGGCCAGTCTTCACGATGAAAATGCTGAAGCAGAGCCTTCTCACCCATCTTTGAACAGATAATTTTTTCAGGCTTAATCAACTCGACCATCTCCGGTAAACTTCCGGAATGATCCATCTCCACATGGTTCACCACAATATAATCAATCTTTTCAGGATCAACGATCTCTTTAATCCTGGCGAGCATGTCACCTTTCAGTCCTTTCTTGACGGTGTCAATAAGAGTGATTTTCTCATCCATGATAAGAAAAGCGTTATAAGTAGTTCCTCTGTTTGTGGAATACCCGTGAAAATCACGAACATCCCAATCCACAGCACCGACCCAATAGACATTTTCGGTAAGTTTAACTGGATTCATTGCTAGTTTCCTCCTTCGGAAAAAAATTAAAAATTTAAAACTTCAAAACCGTTTTCAATATATTTCGCCATTCCTGGATGACCTGACATGTCATCCAGCATGGGAATGCCTGTTTTTACAACCTGTTCAAAAACCTGCATTTTCATAGAGCAGGCCTTACACACTCCCTCAATCAAGCCAGCATCTTTTGCCTGATTAAAAAGGCCGTGAAGAAAATGCTCCTGCTTGATAATCTCAGGAATTAAGGTAGTTGCCTCACCTTCTATTATAATTTTACATTCATGCCCTGCATCTTTCATTTCCAGTCCATTTAAAAGGACATGGATAAAGCACATGGGCTGCCCTTGGAAAGCCACAAGCAAAATCTTCTTCATACCTATACCTGTTTTTCAAGAATTTTCAAAGAGGTAACACCAAACTCGAACTTGCGTGTGATGGCTGAGCATGGCTAAAGACAGGGACTGCCATGATGGCAGCCCCGCACAAATCGATTCGTTTATATTTCGCTGAAATCTTCCTTCCCTGCACCACAGACAGGACATTCATAATCGTCGGGGAGATCGTCAAAAGATGTCCCTGGAGGAATATCAAAGGCATCATCTCCCACAGCAGGGTCATACACATATCCACAGATATCACATCTATATTTCTTCATACCGTTTTCTGCTCCTTTTATTTCAGTTTCAGTTTCAGTTTCAACGACAGAGGTCGCTGCATTTTCAGCACTAACAGAACCAGGCCCCGCCAGAGGTTTGAACGCTTTTACAGTTGCGCCGCACACTGGACACTTCCATCCATCAGGAAGATCTTTAAACTGTGTTCCTTTTTTAATTTTCCCTTTACGATCCCCTCTATCCGGATCATAAATATAGCCGCAATTCATTGTTTGACACTGATACATTTCTTCTGGTGACGACATTTCCCAGCTCCTCTAAATTTATCTGTATTGCTATTAAGGCTTCCAAAGCCCATGGAGATTGCAACGAGTCCGTGCGCCTACTGAATCTGCAGACACTGTAACGCTGCCCCCGGTGTATCGCAAGGATTTAGGAATTTTTTGTAACAGAAATTACCTGCAATCAGTTCAATCCACTCAATATAATGTTCTTTGATCATGGGCGCACCACAGCAACTCATCTCACTGCTTCCTGCGTGGACGATTCCTGCCAACGTTACCACAAATATTATACTTATAAATGACTAATTTTTCAGTCATGTTCAATTCATTATTGAACTGGAATTCATCTGACTCTTCTGGAGCACCCTGTTTCCGGTGGTCCAGAAGAGTCTCAAAAACCCTTACTGGCTATAATTCTTTGAGGAACGAGAACGAAATAAGGTGTTCAAGTTATTTCGTCTACGTTCTCAAGCCATATGGTCAGTCAGATATTTCGCCACACCTTCTGCAGTCGGAACCATGGCGTCATCACCTTGAATCCAGTTGGCTGGACAAACTTCACCATGCTCCTCTGTGAACTGAATGGCATCGAGCATACGCATGGCCTCTGAAACACTCCTGCCAAGAGGAAGATCATTAACTACCTGATGACGAATAACACCTTCTTTATCAATCAGATATAGACCACGAAGGGCAATCCCAATGTCCAGCAACACGCCATATTTTTTAGAGATAGACTTATCCAGATCAGCAACCAGAGGAAACTGGATCGGACCAATACCGCCATCATTTATCGCAGTATTTTTCCAGGCAAGATGACTGAAATGAGAATCAATAGAAATGCCCACAATCTCACAATTCTTCTCTTTGAACTGTTCCACAGCAGAGTTAAAGGCAAGGATCTCAGAAGGACAAACAAAGGTGAAGTCCAAAGGGTAAAAAAACAGCAAAACATGTTTTCCGCGCAAATTGGAGAGCTTAAACTCCTCATTAAAGGTGTTATCAGGCATAACTGCGATTGCGGTAAAGTCAGGGGCTTCATTGGTTACTAATGGTTTCATGTCAGGTCTCCACTACTTTTTAGTATAGTTTTTATTTTTTCTTACTTATACGTTCTCAGCCAACATCTCAAAATATGCCTGAGAATGTGCACAAGCGGGACACTTTTTGGGTGCTTTACTTCCTTTGTGGGTAAAACCACATTTAGAACAGTACCAATTTACTTCTTCATTCTTTTCAAACACTGCATTTGTTTCGATATTTTCAATCAAGGTACGATACACCTTAGCATGTTGCTTTTCAGCAACAGCAATGGATCGCATGGTAGCCGCTACAACAGGGAAACCTTCTTCCTCTGCAATTGCTGCAAATTCAGGATACATGGTTTCATATTCATGTTCTTCACCCGCTGCTGCGTTCTGCAGGTTTTCCATGGTACTTCCAGGGGCGATTGCAGGATATTTCGCTGTAATTTCAACCTCACCACCTTCAAGAAACTTCAGGAAAGTTTTCGCATGGGCCCGTTCCTGCTCAGCGGTACGTTCAAAAATTCCTGCAATCTGTACATACCCGTCCTTCTTGGCCACTTTTGCATAATAGGAGTATCGGTTTCTCGCCTGAGACTCACCTGCAAAAGCAATCAGAATATTCTTTTCAGTTTTACTTCCTTTCATATCGACCATAGTTATATTCTCCGATCAATCATACTCTGAGAGCAGTCTTTCCTTCACTGGTTATCCCATACTTACAACGTACAGGACTCTCCACATACCCTTTTTTCTTCAGTGCGGTAATCCGGCAACTCACCTGCTTGGCCTCAAGCCCGGTGGCAGCAGCAATATCTTTTGAAGCACAAGGCCCATCACAATTATTCATTGCTTCAAGAATCTGTTTCTGCTCATCACTTAATGTATCTTTTTTACATCCACACGCCATGGTGCTCTCTCCTTTGTTTTTATTTTGAGTTTTTTGCATTTGTTTTTTCTGACATTTAGGGCACATTCCGGTTACTTCCAGACGACGCCCTGTAACTGTATACCCTTTCATATCCACAGCAGCCAGATTCACACCAGTCTCCCCAAGATCAAGGTTCTCAATACGATGACACTGTACACAGTAAATATGATCATGATCCTCAAGCTCACTGTCAAAACGTTTTTGCCTGCCGCTGATCTCCAGTTTTCGAATCATTTTAACATCAGACAGAATCTCAAGGTTCCTGTACACCGTTGCCAAGCTGATCCTTGGCATAAATTTTTTAACACGCTCATACAGCTCATCGGCTGTAAGATGTTTTTTACTTTTTTTAAGTTCCCTGAGGATCATCTCACGCTGATTAGTCATTCGTAGTTCCATACTTCCTCCTTCGATAATGATTTCCAACTGTAAATAATAATTCTTCGCAAGTCAAGTTTTTTTCAACACTCTTTAGCACAAGATATTTTCAGTAAAAGTACACTCCCAAAGAGTACTCTTTTATTGCTTTTGGACAAAGGCTGTAAACCTTGGCCCGCCAGTATAAATAACGTTTTCAAGCAAGAGGGTATAAAAAAACGAAGGAAGAAGAAAAGGACCCAAGGCAGATTCGCACCAGGGTTAAGACGTTGTTAACGAAATCTTATCCAACAATATTCACACTATTCCCTGTATTCACGGTCAGCCAACATGTATTTATTTTTACAAAAATTCGCATTATACATTTTGGTGACCATGAATTTTTAAGATAAAACACTTTATTTCAACAGGGTATGAACCATACAAGACCTTAACTGGCCAAGAAACGTACACGAAACAGTTACAGCATAATATGCTCAGCTTATTGCGTTCCCGCCCCTATCACTTTGTCGTACTCATCACTCAAAAATTTTAAATGCTGTTTTTCTTCACCAACCATAAACAGAAAAAAATCTTTCGCTTCAGCGGTATCCGCCTTTTCCGCCAGACGACTGTAGAGATCAAAAGCCTGAGTCTCAAGCATCATTCCAAGCTGAATAACATCATCCGATGTTACTTTACGAGATTGAAAATGATTCAGGAGCTGCTGCCTGTCAAATCCACCTTCCAGGGAATCTGAGCTGACTTGTTCACCAGTAAGTTCCGCAGGGAACAGAGCTTTCATTTTAGCCTTGTGCCCCTCCTCAAACTTTGCAAGTCGCCCAAGAAGATGCTTCACATCACGTTCATCACACATTTCTGCCAACAGAAGATACAGTTGCTGTAACCCTTCTTCCATGGCATAGCTCATCCGGAAAACATCACTGAAATCTCCACTGACAAAATACTCTATACCAAAAGCCTCATCACCAACAGCCTTACCGCCTTCATAGGCGATAATCCCACCTTTCATATTATAAATTTGTTGAAAATCTGCTTTACGTAACAACTGGGCAGCAGCCTTGCTGCGCACTCCGGAGCGTCAGTAAACAAATGTTGGCTTAGTCGAATCCAACTCATCCAGCCGATCCGCCAGTTCTTTAACGGGAATTAATTTAGCACCGGGAAGATGCTCTTTTTCATACTCCTTGGGCTGCCTGACATCGAGTAGCTGGTATTCTTCAGGGTTATGCTCTGCCATGAAGATTTTCACATCTGCCGGACTCATGTTACTATCTGATGCAAACAAATTTCTCCAATTCATCCCAATATCTCCTTATACATGTCATCGTTATAACCAATATATATCTTTTCCCCGACTCGCAGAGTTGGGGCCCGCAAGTTTCCGGTACGCCCAAGGCTTACCTTCAGAATTTCTTCTTTTGATTCAACATCAGGAGTATAAACAACCGTTTTTTTCCCTCTTCCCACATGAAGAGAAACAGCATCTTTTAAAATATTCCACGCACCATCGGTCTTGATCACTTCTTTTCGCGCATCAACAGTTTCATCAACTTTTACATTTGCTTTCTCAAGGGCCCCTTGAGCTTTGGTGCAAGAGGTTCAACCTTTACGGAAATACATCCAATCTACTTTCATTTTATTACTCCTATTGAATTTCACTTAAACGTTCTTATAAATTTCCTATCAATCCAATCTTTAACCAGAAAAGCAGGTTTTCCAGACATCTGGAACCACTTTTTACGCAGAACTCCCTGCCCGTTGCCAAGATTCAAGATGAGAAGGTAGTCACCGCCAGGATCAAAATCCTGAAGCGCCTCACCCTGCAGAAAGGCCTTCAGGTTATGGAACAGCACCGGATTTTCTCGCACCGCATAGACTCCAACCTTGTCAAGGGGTTGATCTTCATACCAGATGCAATCACCGCCCCCAAAGATTTCCGGATGATCGGGACACTGTAGTTTGCTATTCACAAGCAGTCCACCTTCAGGGCCTGTTTTTAAACCAGCTTCCCGGAAAAACCGGGAAGGGTGGACGCCTGTGGCAAGAATAATAAAATCGGCCTTTTCAGCAAAGCCTGAGTCAAAATGAAGACAATTATCCAGAATGGAGAGAAGATGCCCCTTTTCCCTTATAATCACACCACTCTTTGTAAGAATCTGACGGCTTTTATTCTGTACGGACTTAGGAAATTTTGTAAGTAATGCACGCCCTGCATACAAAATAACCCTGGAGGAATGGCTGCTTTTACTTAACAGTGCTGCAACATTTCCAGCCACCTCGGTACCGGCAGGACCACCTCCAACAACAGCAACAGTAACGGATTGCCTGTGGGCAAGCTTTTCAATTTCAGCCCTGGCCAGGTAGAGACGTTCAATGGGTTTAACAGGATAAATTCGTTTGGAAATAATATCAATTTTTGGTAAATCGACATAACTTCCGGTGTTGAATGAGAGAACATCATAGGAAATTTTTCCGCCCGACTCTAATTGTAGCTCCTGACTGGCAGGATCAACACCCACCACAGAATCCCGAAGAAAGACTCCTCCCCGATCCTCAATGTTTTTCTTCACTGCAAAACGAATATCATCCGGCTCATAGCCACCACCCAGCATCCCTGGCCCCATGCCTGAATAATAGTGATAATCCGAGGGGCCTATCACTGTCACCCGATGTCCCAGCTCACAAAAGACATGGATATTAGCCATGGTCACCATATGGGCATGACCAGCTCCTGCCAGGACAAGATGTTTTCCCATAGCAACACTCCCTGCTTGCGCGACTGTTTCCAATACCTATTCAAGTTCTTCTAGCAAAGACAGCTTCATAAAGAGAAAATACACTTCATTGTCAATTCTAGCAAAACAATCGTTCAGAAGCATAAAAAAATGCCCTGTTTCCCAAACTGAGAAACAGGGCAAAATATCTACATTTTATGCAACGCCAACAAATTACACTTTAAACTTACCCACCAGTTCCTTAATTTTATTGGCAATCCCGGAGAGCACCTCAGAGCTGTTATGAACCTGTTTCGAGCTTTGAATCACTTCCTCGGTAACAGCACTGACTTGAGTAATGTCACCGGCAATCTCATCGGCCACCATTGTGGTCTGAGCTACATTTTCGTTAACCTCAGCGATCCCCTGGGCCGCCTGCATCACATTCGATCCAATTTCACCGGTGGTGGCAGCCTGCTCTTCAATGGCAGAACTGATAGTATCAACAATATCATTCATCTTATTGATAACTTCAGTAATCTCCTGAATTTCGGAAACGGTTTCATTTGTGGAACTCTGCATCCCTTCAATTTGCTGTTTAATTTCCTGAGTTGCATCAGAAGTCTGACGAGCCAGTTCCTTGATTTCATTAGCTACAACAGCAAAGCCCTTGCCAGCCTCACCCGCTCTGGCTGCCTCAATTGTGGCATTCAAAGCCAGAAGATTTGTCTGTGCAGAAATATCTGTTATAACTTCAGTGACCTTACTTACCTCATTGGCAGCCTGACCCAGTACACTCACTTTATCCGTAGCACTTTTGGCCTGTTCCACTGCTGTGGTGGCAATCTGGCTTGCCTCAGCAGTATTACGTGAGATTTCAGAGATGGTTGAAGTCATCTCTTCAGTTGCTGTAGCCACCATATTAACATTGGTTGATGCCTCTTCACTGGCTGCTGCCACAGAGTTCATATTCACACTCATCTCTTCTGCTGCTGCGGCCACGGCAGTTGTTCGTTCGGCGGCAGATTCAGCACCGGTATTCATCCCATCTGCCAAACCAGAAAGTTCTGCTGATGAATCAGCCATCTCCCTGGTGCTACCCTGTATTTCAAGAAGCATGCGCCGCATATTTGCCAGGAAAGCATTAAAAGTTGTGGACAATTCTGCAAACTCATCAAGAACACAATCTTTGTACAACTTGCACTCACAACAACTGGAATATTCTCCATTCAATATTTTAGGACACTCTGCAATCGTCGAAAAAGATCCACTCTTTTCCCAGCACTTGCCGGTTACTTCATAACTCGAGCAGTCTGTTTTCCCACACTTCATACTGACTGAACAATCTATACAATGAAGATTTTTACTATCCATCACAACGGTCAAATCTCCCTGACCTGCCAGTTGGAATTTTTCTATCAGCTCCTTCATGGGTCTATTGATAAGAGCATTCATCAAGATAGAAAGAGTAATCATGGTAACGATGAGAATAAGCAGGCCTACTCCAGCGAGCCAGTAAGTATTAGTGCGGATAGCCGCTACGGTTCCACTTATATCAAGGGGAATGGCCAACACACCAATCGCCTTACCACTATAATCCTTCAGAGGACCGTAAACCGTTAATAAATATTTCCCATCCTTATGGTTCTGTTCAATCCTTACCTTTCCCTCTTCCATAATCATTCTCAGCTTAGGATAGCCTTTCTCAGGGATATTCAGGGAATGAGTCTTGGCCAGATACTTAAATCTCTGACCATCAGGGACAATTACTGAAATATCAACATCCAATACCTCCTTCATAGAATTAAGCAATTTATCATTCAGTTTAATACCGAACTCAACTGATCCCGTATGATTACCTCTCATGAAAACCGGAACCACACCTCTGATTCCAAGACCTGCACGGCCTTTTTCTATACCGGAAACATTCTTTTTAGTCCTGTTTACTTCAATAACAGTTTGACGAATGGAAGAGAGATCATCACCAAATTTTTCCGGCTTATGAAGCCTGAGAAATGAGGTTGCAGGTGCAATATGGAACTGGAATTGAGCCAAAGCAAGATGTTCTTTCTCTTGTTTAAAAAAAGGCAGAGTAAGGCCTGTAAGCTGTCTCCGGTTACGAAAACCAAATGCCTTTTGCACATCAGGCATGGCAGCAACAACCAGAGCCAGGGAAGTAGCCAACTCTGCTTTATCTTCAAAACCCCTTTGTACTCCATTGTACTTTGCCATGAGTTTCAGTTCTTCAGCCTGGATAAAACTATTTTTCCGTTCAATGGCTGTGGATACGACAAGAGCACCGATCAGCAGAGAGAAAGAACCCCCGATTAAACTTAACAATCTGGCTTTTACAGTTTGTGGCAAGAATTTTTTGAACATAACGTCTCCCCGAATTAACTCATCTTTGAAAAATACTTTTCAAAATAGCCTGTACTCTTCAAGTATATGTGCTGGACAAACAAAAATGGAAGGGAAAAATAGTTCTTCACCCTATTTATTGTCTTTAGACCGTTGTCTCATTGAGCAATACAATGAGACAACAGGTCTCCAAGGTGGGGGATCTCTTTACGAATCGCGATGTTCCATCTGCTGAATAACAATCATAGCTGCTAATACAATCACAATACCGGGAAGGATTTGAATTCCGGGCCATACGCCGCCAAAAAGCAGTTCGAGCACAAGAACAAGCCCCGGATACAGGTAGGAGTAGGCCGCAACTCTTGTGGGTCCTAAAAAAAGAAGGGCATACTGAGTGAGAAAAAAAGTGATGATGGTTGAAAAAACAGCAAGGTAGCTAATAGCAACCCAGACCTTGAAAGAAACATCAGGCCAGGACACAGTTAGCAGCTTAGGGCCTGCCAGAAGCGAGAGCCAAAAAGTACCGGTAAGCATAATCCAGAAGGACATCTGCAACATTGATTCTCCTCTGTGAAACAAGCGAACCAGGGGAGTATACAGTCCCATGAACAGGCAGCCGACAAGAAAGATAAGATCTCCTTTGTTCCAGGAAAACTCAGCAAGCAATGCAACATCACCCCTGAAAAGTACCCATAACGCTCCAATGATTCCTAAAAACAAGGCAATAAGGCGTACCCGCCCCAAGCGTTCCTTGTTCAAAACAATGGCATAAATACCTGCCAGGCCGGGAACAATTGTAAAAATTGTACTGACATTCAGGGCAGTGGTGTACCGAAGAGCAAGGAACATACTCCAGAAACAAATCACCAGGGATGCAGAAATCAGGGAATAACGTACAAGTGCTACAAAGGAAACAACCAGAGTATAACGAAACCAGATAAATGGGGCAAAAAGGGCACTGGCAAGGGCAAAACGAATCAGGGTAAGTACTATGGGATCAAGATCATTACTAATGGCAGCCACAACCGGAAAAGAACCGGAAACAAGGACTGCAGCAAAAAGCATGAGGAGGTGGACTTTAAACAAATGTATTGCCGCCTCTTCTAAAAAGAATATACACGCCACACCGCCACGGGAGTGCGACGTGAATTTTCTTCAATTATGTTTCTGTTCGATTTCCTCAGAAATCTCTTCCGATTCTTCTGTTTCTTCAACCTCATCCGCTAACTCATCTTCCGGATCTTTTGCTCCATTTCCATCAGATCCAAATAGGTGTATATACAGAACACCTATGAGCACAAAGCACATGGGAACAGTCCAGATCAGTCCCAAACCAAGCGGAATGACAGAGACGACAAAGAGAAGAATCATCACCAGATACAGGCCAAACACTGTCCACCATTTCTTATGAATAGCTTTACGCGAAGTCTCAAGTGCTTCCCATGGCCCCATTCCTTTTTCAAGAATAAGTGGCAAGGTGAGTGCATACCCAACCGAAAGATAGACCCCTGGAATAACAAGAAGAACAAAACCAATACCAATCAGAATGGTCTGAAGAACCACGGCAATGGTTATTGAAAGAACTTTTGAGAATCCGGCAAACACCATCTTCCAACTTACCCTCTGTTTAAGCACATGCCGGACACCAATAAGCATAATACCGCCGGTCATAAGCATGGACAGCCAGGATGTAATAAGCTGTAAACCGCCATTTACATATTTGGCAACTGTCGGGTCGCCTCCTTTATAGAATTCCGGAAAAGCTACCACTCCCCCCAGGCTGACACCAAAAATAACGGCATAGAGAAAGAGTACAGCCCCCCAAATAGAGGCCTTCGCCCCTTTGGTTTTCTGCCACGCTTCTTTGATAAGCTCGCCAACGGTGAAGTCTGTGCTGCCCGTGGAAGCTTCTGCATCTGTTTCATCTTCACCCTCACCTTCCCCGGCAGCTGCAACCCCGACTACCGCGGCTGTACCTGCACCTGCTGCTGCCATAATCATGTTATCATCTGTCCCAGCTTCGATCATTTCAGGCTGACAGATTCCACAGTACAGTTTAGAATCAACTTCCAGCATAAAATCGGGGTGTAATTTTTCACCACAAACCGAACAAGGTACCTGGGAGGATTCCTTTTCCTCTTCCAACATGATACTGATATCTTCAGTTTCTTCATCCGCAAGCTCTTCTGGAGCACAAAGAGCGCAATAGCGTAAAAATCCTACTGTTTCAAGAAAATCAGGATGTAATGACTCTCCACACCCTGAGCATATTTCCTGCTCATCGGGATCTCCACCCTGTTCTTCTTCGAGAACAATTTCAAGATCTTCATCGTCCTCACCGTTGATCTCGTCCCCCATCAGGGCAAGAAGTTCATCGTCTTCAG
>JAFLJO010000142.1 GCA_022712975.1 Desulfocapsa sp. | reverse complement strand
AGATCCCGCTTTAAAAATATCTACAATTCCTATCTCCTGGGCAGCCACCAGTAAATGAGGACTGACCGTACCCTCCTTATTGGGCGGAGTGAGCATAACCCGTTGTGCAACTCCTGCAATTCCTGCTGGGATTCCATTCATAAGAACGGAAGAAACAAGGGGTGTGGAACCTCCCTGCCCGCCTGGAACATATAATCCTGCCGCATCAACCGGACGCACCATCCGGCCTACAATGGTACCGTTTTCACGGGTCTGCATCCAGGAATCTTCCATTTCCCGCTCGTGAAAAACCTGGATTCGTTCTATTGCTTTAGCAAGAGTTGCAAGGAAATCATCATCAACCAGCTCGTAGGCTTCTTTCAACTCAGTAGTCGAGACTTGCAGATTCTCAATACTAAGATCAGGAGCATCGAATTTTCTGGTGTATTCGAGAACTGCTTCATCGCCTCTGGTTTTTACCTGATCAATGATATCAGCGACCAAATCACGGCAGTTGTTCCCGGCTGGTTGAAAACGAGACAGAAGAGCCTTGAGACATTTTTCGCCCTCAGGACTTTTAGTAGTAAATGGCTGTATTAACATAATTTAATAGTATTTTAGTATGTTTTCCTGTAACTATGCAGAAGTGCCCCAATGAACCCCGATAGTACCCATCATAAATTTTTTATACTCCACACCCGTAAAACCAGCCTGCCTGAAAATTTCGGCAAGTTCTTCCGCTTTATGAAAATCCATGGTCGATCCCGTCAGGTAACTGTATGCTGTCTCGTCACTGGCAATAAAACGACCAAGCAAGGGAATACCAAAACGAAAATGAAAACGAATAAAAGGATACAGGATATTTTTTTCAGGAGGCGTTGTATCAAGACATACAACTCGTCCACCTGGTTTTAAAACTCTATGAATTTCTTTTAAAACAACAAGACTGTCATCGACATTCCTTAACAGGTAGCCAAAAGTTACAGACTCGAAGGTGTTATCCTTATAGGGCAGATTATTTGCATCACCTGCCTGCCAGTGAATGGCCTGGCTTGAAAATCTTTTTCTGGCTTCGCTTAACATATTCAAAGAGAAATCAGCTCCAAGATGCTGCCCCGCCGGAAATTGTTTTTCCATCAGTGCTGCAATGTCACCAGTTCCCGTGGCAAGATCAAGTACCCATCCGGTTCCCGGATCACCTGCCTTATTCACGACAAAACGTCGCCATCTCTGATCCTGCCCCATGGTCATGACCCGATTCATCAGGTCATAGCTTGGAGCAATATTATCAAACATTTTTTTTACGTCAGGTCCTTTACCCACAGTTCTTCCTCACATTCAAAATGATACCTAGCATGGTGCAAAACCCGGAGTTCGAGGAAAAGGAATCACCTCTCTGATATTCTTCATACCAGTTGCAAACTGTACAAGTCTCTCAAACCCTAAACCAAATCCTGCATGGGGCACGGTTCCATAACGTCTGAGATCCAGATACCAGTCATACTCTTCAAGATCAATACCAGCTTCATTCATTCGCCTGGTAAGCACATCAAGTCTTTCTTCGCGCTGAGAACCGCCAACAATTTCACCGATACCCGGTAGCAGAATATCCATGGCCGCAACAGTCTGTTCATCGTCACTGAGCCGCATATAAAATGGCTTGATGGATGCAGGATAATCAGTAACAATTACTGGGCATTTATACAGTTTTTCAGTGAGATAACGTTCATGTTCTGATTGAAAGTCAACACCCCACTCCACCGGATATTCAAATGTACCCTTCAGCCTGCTCAATTGTTCAACTGCTTCGGTATATGTGATATGAACAAACTTTTTTTTCACCATATCCTGCAATTTTTTTACTAAGCCTTTTTCAATAAATTTATCAAACAGAGCCAGATCTTCCACGCAGTTTGCAAGAACATCCTGCAAAACAAATTTCAGCAGATCCGTTGCAAGTTCCATATTGCAGTCAAGGTCACAAAAGGCCATCTCCGGCTCGACCATCCAGAATTCCGCAAGATGCCTACTTGTGTTGGAATTTTCTGCACGAAACGTGGGGCCGAATGTATACACCTGACCAAGAGATAACGCATATACCTCTGCCTGTAGCTGCCCGCTCACAGTAAGCCCCGCCTGCTGACCAAAAAAAGGTTTATCTTTTGTTTCACCACTTGCACGAACCTGGAACATTTCTCCGGCTCCTTCGCAATCACTGGTGGTGATAATCGGGGTATGAACCTGTACAAAATCACGCTTCTGAAAAAAAGTATGCACCGCAAATGAAAGTCGGGAGCGTACTCGAGTAACAGCCCCTAAAGCATTTGTGCGAGACCTGAGGTGACTGATTGAGCGTAAAAACTCCAGAGAATGACGTTTTTTCTGGAGAGGATAGGACTCAGGGTCTGCCCAGCCCACCACTTCCACCAGCTCCGCATGGAGTTCAACATCCTGCCCTTTGGCCGGTGACTCCTGTAAAGTACCTGCAATAACGACACTGCAACCAGCACTTAGTTTGCTAACATCTTTTTCATAATTTGGGAGATCTTTATCAGCAATAACCTGGAGGTTGGCAAGGCAGGAACCATCGTTCACTTCAAGAAATGAAAAACTGCCGGTGTCACGCCGGGTGCGTATCCATCCCCTTATGGTCACTTTTTTATTTGTTTCCTTTTGCGTAAGGAGCGTTTGTATTCTTTTAAACATCGGGTTTCCCATTATAATGAAACAATACGAGTTCTCCATTTCCGGAGAGTTCCTGCTGTGGGGTTTTACTGAGTTCAGCCAGATGTGTTCCCACAACAG
>JAFLJO010000181.1 GCA_022712975.1 Desulfocapsa sp. | reverse complement strand
ATGCCTGTGAAGCTACCTACGCGTTTCTGTTTTCCATGCATGTTCGCGGTGTGAACATTTTTAACTTTTACATCAAACATCTTCTCTACCGCTTTTTTAATTTCAATCTTGTTCGCTTTAGGATGAACCTTGAAAACAACTTTTCCATCAACTTCAAGCTGAATGTTTGCTTTCTCAGTGAGACATGGCCCCCTCAGGATTCTATGATCACTTTTCATGAAGTTAACCTCTTCTCAAGATTCTCGACTGCAGGTTTTACCAGCATCAATTTCTTGTGCAGCAATATATCATACACATTCAGACCATCAACGGTCATTACTTTGAATCCATTGACATTTCTGGCTGACTTACTCAAATTACTGTTACTGGTTTCAGTGATAACAAGGCAGTTTTCAAAATCAAAACCTTTCATAATTCCAACGAAATCTTTTGTTTTAATACCATCCATTGTAAATTCATCTACAACAACGAGATTACCTTCCTGTAACCTGGCACTCATGGCCATGGCAAGTGCCTGTTTCTTAACCTTACGATTTAGTTTAAAACTATAGTCGCGTGGCTTAGGGCCAAAAGTTACACCACCACCTCTCCAGATAGGAGAGTTTCTGGTACCAGCACGCGCGCGTCCTGTTCCTTTCTGACGCCAAGGCTTGGCACCACCACCACGAACCTCTACTCTTGTCTTGGTGCATGCATTTCCTGCACGCTTTGCAGCGCGTTGCATACGAACGACATCGTGGAGCAGGTGTTCTTTGACTTTCAAATCAAATACATCAGCATTCAGCTCTATTTCGCCTACTTTTTCATTGCTGGTATTTACTATATCTATGCTAGACATTGTTTACTCCTTGAACCGAATCTAACTTGGCTGATTACTTACTATAAAGCTTCAGAAGACCTTGTTTAGCACCTGGTACCGAACCTTTCACGAGGATGAGATTTTCATCATCACGAATATCTACTATAAGTACATTCTTTTTCAGAACAGTATCAGTACCCATACGTCCAGGTAATTTCTTCCCTTTAACAACTCTTCCAGGCGAGGCACTCATGCCAATTGATCCTGGTCTACGATGATGCTTAGAACCATGACCACCAGGGCCACCACTAAATCCGTGACGTTTCATAACACCCTGGAAACCTTTTCCCTTAGAAATCCCTTGGATATCTATAACATCGCCTGTTTTAAACAGTTCACCAAGACTAATGTCCTGACCGATCTTATACTCTTCAGGATTCTGAATTCTGAATTCTCGAATATTATAATATCCTTCAGTATCAGCTTTACTAAAATGACCAGCTAAAGGTTTAGTAACTCTACTTGCTTTTTTTTCACCAAAACCAACCTGAATAGCATTATAGCCATCATTGGTATCTGATTTGACCTGGAGCACCTTACAGGGGCCAGCTTCTATAACTGTTACGGGAACTACTGCACCCATTTCGTTATATACACGGGTCATACCAATTTTTTTTCCTAACAAACCCATTGTCTTCGGCATAATCTTACCTATACATCTTCAAATTAAGCGATACTATAAAAACATCGCTATGGCAGTTTAATCTCCACATCAACACCTGCGGACAACTCAAGTTTCATCAACATATCAATGGTCTGTTGAGTTGGCTCAAGGATGTCAATCAGACGACGATGGGTTCTCATCTCAAACTGCTCACGGGACTTTTTATCAACATGCGGTGACCTAAGGACACAGAATTTGTTGATTGAGGTTGGCAGTGGAATCGGACCTGCAACAGCAGCTCCGGTTCGTCTTGCAGTCTCAACAATCTCATGAGTGGACAGATCAAGAAGTTTATGATCATACGCCTTGAGGCGAATACGAATTTTATCTGCAGGTATCATGATCTTCCTTATTCGATGATTTCACTAACAACGCCGGCACCAACAGTTCTTCCACCCTCGCGGATAGCAAAACGAAGGCCAACATCCATGGCAATCGGGGTAATAAGCTCGGCATCAACATGAACGTTGTCACCTGGCATTACCATCTCTACACCTTCACCAAGTGTAATAACACCTGTTACATCAGTTGTTCTAAAGTAGAACTGAGGACGATATCCATTGAAGAATGGGGTATGACGACCACCCTCATCTTTTCCAAGGATGTAGCACTCAGCTTTAAATTTGGTGTGAGGATTGATGCTACCAGGGGCAGCAAGAACTTGACCACGCTCGATGTCTTCTCGCTTAACTCCACGAAGAAGTGCACCTATATTGTCACCTGCTCGTCCTTCATCAAGCAACTTACGGAACATCTCAACGCCGGTACAAGTGGTTTTGACAGTCTCTTTAATACCCACTATTTCAATCTCATCACCAACGTTGACAATTCCTCGCTCTACACGACCGGTTGCAACTGTTCCACGACCGGAAATTGAGAAAACATCCTCAATCGGCATCAGGAAAGGTTGATCAATATCACGCTTTGGTTCTGGAATATATGAGTCAATAGCTTCCATCAGCTCAGCGATGCATTTATTTGCTTCTGGATCCGAAGGATTTTCCAGTGCTTTTAATGCTGAACCATGGATGATTGGGATATCATCACCTGGAAATTCATACTTATCAAGGAGCTCACGAAGTTCCATCTCAACAAGTTCGATAAGCTCGTCATCGTCAACCATGTCACATTTGTTCAGGAACACCACCATGGCAGGAACACCTACCTGACGTGCAAGCAGGATGTGCTCACGAGTCTGAGGCATGGCACCATCATCAGCACCGACAACCAGAATCGCACCATCCATCTGTGCTGCACCAGTGATCATATTCTTGATATAGTCAGCATGGCCGGGACAATCCACATGAGCGTAGTGCCGTTTATCGGACTCATACTCAACATGTGCTGTAGCGATAGTAATTCCACGCTCTTTTTCCTCAGGTGCTTTGTCGATATTACTGAAATCAGTAAATTCAGCAAGTCCTTTGGTTGCCTGTACAGCTGTGATTGCGGCGGTCAGTGTGGTTTTACCATGATCAATATGACCAATGGTTCCGACATTGACATGCGGCTTAGTTCTTTCAAATTTTTCTTTTGACATAGTCTTACCTCAAAATGAACGCTCTATATTCCGTAAATATTCGGCATGACTTCATCTTCGCGCGATCGGGCTGGCTCACATATGACTAATATGCTACGCCAGCCCACTTACACGAATATGAATCCATGCCAAACATTTACAACTCAGTGGTTTGGGTTGTTTCTGGGTTCAACCCGAATACTTACTATATTCCTCTGATTTTTCTTATAATTTCGTCGGCTCTATTTTTTTGCACAACGTCATATTTTTCAAACAGCATGGTAAAATTTGCTCTCCCTTGAGTCGCAGATCTGAGCGATGTAGAATACCCAAACATCTGCACCAGTGGAGCATGTGCCCTTACAACCTGTAGACCATCATTGGTTTCAATACCAACAACTTTTGCTCTCTTAGAGTTAAGATCATTCATCATATCTCCAAGATATTCATCTGGACACACAATCTCCAGATTCATAATCGGTTCGAGCAACAAAGGTTCAGCATCTGCTGTAACCCTGCGTATTGCCATTGCCGATGCAATACCAAATGCCATCTCGGTGGACTCGTCATCAATATAAGAGCCGCCAGTAAGCGTTACTTTTATATCGGTTACCGGATAGCCAATAAGTGAACCGGCATCAAGACTATCCCTTATTCCTTTTTCAATAGCACCAAGAAATTCAGCAGGTATTTGATCATCCTTCACAAGACTTTCAAAAACAACACCTTTGGATCTTTCCAGTGGTTCAACCTTTAATACAACGTGGCCATACTGACCTTTGGCACCTGTCTGCTGGTCAAACTTCCCTTCACCCTCAGCTATTGCTGAGATGGTTTCTTTATAGGAAACCTGAGGTTTACCAACATTGGCATTTGCCTTAAATTCATTAAGCAGGCGATCAACAATGACCTCAAGATGTAACTCTCCCATTCCTGAGATAATTGTCTGCCCGGTATCCTCGTTTTTTGAAATCCTAAACGATGGATCTTCAAGGGCAATCTTATCAAGTGTTTGAGCTAGCTTTTTTTCGTCTGCCTTACTCTTGGCCTCAATGGCAATTCCGATTACAGGTTCGGGAAATTCCATACTTTCAAGAACTATGTAATCACCACTTACGCACAGAGTATCTCCTGTAGTAGAGAACTTAAGGCCAATAACTGCGCCAATATCACCTGCTTGTAAGCTATCGACCTCTTCTCGCTTATTAGCGTGAAGACGAATCAGTTTACTGATTTTTTCTTTCTTCTTTTTGACAGGATTATACACCTTGTCGCCAATTTTCAGTATCCCGGAATAGACACGGATAAATGCCAGATTCTCAACAAAACTATCACTCATTAATTTAAAAATGAGTGCTGCAAACTTTTCTTTTACATCGGCCTTACGACAAATATCTTCACCTTTTTTGCCAAGCCCAATCATTTGCGGCACATCCAAAGGTGATGGAAGATAGTAGATAATGCTGTCTAATAAAGGCTGTATTCCTTTGTTTTTAAACGCACTTCCACACAGCACAGGTACTAGATTCAAGTTTAAAGTTGCAGTTCTTAGGGCACGATAAAGCTCAGTCGCAGATACAGTAGTATCATCAAGGAATTTTTCCATGATCTCATCATCGAAGTCGGCCAACTTCTCGATGAGTACCATATGTGCGGCCGTGAATTTGTCCCGATAATCATCAGGGATATCTTTTTCTATGATTTCCTGCCCAAGTGTCTCCTCATCAAAGACATACATTTTAGCTTCAATGAGATCTATAACACCTTCAAACTCAGACTCTTTTCCGACAGGAATCTGAACAACAACCGGATTAGTTCCCAGTCGTTCTTCCATCATTGCTACAACTCGTTCAAAATCTGCTCCGACTCGATCCATCTTATTGATGAAAGCGATTCGTGGTATTTTGTATTTTTCAGCCTGCCGCCAAACCGTTTCCGATTGAGGCTCGACACCACCTACGGCACAAAAAACAGCAACTGCACCATCAAGTACTCTGAGACTTCGTTCCACCTCAACGGTGAAATCGACATGACCCGGTGTGTCAATGATGTTAATTCTTTTAGACTTCCAAGTACAGCTAGTTGCAGCAGAGGTGATTGTTATACCTCTTTCCTGCTCCTGTTCCATCCAATCCATGACAGCAGCGCCATCATGAACCTCGCCGATCTTATAGGACATTCCAGTGTAATACAATATCCGTTCTGTTGTTGTGGTCTTTCCTGCATCAATATGGGCCATAATGCCTATATTGCGAACATCGGATAGATCATTTTTACCAGCCATCAGCTAACCTTTAACCCAACTAGCTTTTCAGCTGATACACCAACACATTTTAAAGACGTCCTATCGTTTCCTACCAGCGGTAGTGAGCAAAGGCTTTATTTGCTTCAGCCATACGATGGGTATCATCACGTTTTTTAACAGAACCGCCACGGCTATTATATGCATCCAGAAATTCTGCGGCAAGTTTTTCAGACATTGATTTTCCGGATCTTGCCTTGGCAAAACTTATAATCCAGCGAATCGCAAGGGCATTCCGACGAACCTGGCGTACTTCCATTGGTACCTGATATGTTGCTCCACCCACACGTCTGGATTTAACCTCAACTTTAGGTCGAACTTTGTCCATTGCCTCTTCAAATACAGTGAGAGGATCTTCATCAGGTAATTTTGTTTCTACTATATCCATTGCATCATAGAATATTCTCATTGCAATCGATTTTTTTCCCTGCTCCATAATACCGTTGGTAAATTTAGCTACCAGAACGGAATTAAAACGTGGATCGGGAGTAATTTTACGTTTTTCTACTATTTTTCTACGTGGCATTGTATTCCTCTTTTACAACTCAGGTTCATCTTATTTCGGACGTTTGGCGCCATATTTGGAACGACCCTTACGCCTGTCAGAGACACCCAGGGTATCGAGAGTACCACGGACAACATGATAACGAACACCAGGAAGATCTTTTACTCGACCACCACGGATAAGAACAACTGAATGCTCCTGTAGATTGTGGACTATACCTGGAATATAAGAAGTTACTTCTATTCCATTAGTCAACCGAACTCTAGCTACTTTTCTTAGAGCAGAGTTTGGTTTCTTGGGAGTGGTTGTATAAACTCTCACACACACACCGCGTTTTTGAGGTGCGCCTTTTAGTGCTGGAGTAAGACTCTTCTTCACTTGTTTTTTTCTGCCCTGCCGAATGAGCTGATTAATTGTAGGCATTATCGTTACTGCTCCTGTTCACGTATATTTGAATGTCACTAATTATTCATCACACTAGGCCTCGTACAAATGACCCGAGCACGAAAGAAGATATATATACCCTATCATCTTTTCCTTGTCAAGCATAAAAAGATTAGATTCTCTTAAATTTAATCTTTTGGAGAATCTAATCCTTACCCGAGTTTGATTTACAGTGTTCCTAGAATCCTTTCGCGAGACCTGTTCCAGCAGAAATAAGCCGCCCCATGATCACATTTTCTTTCAGCCCTACCAAATTATCCACCTTGCCCTGCATAGCAGCATTGGTGAGTACCTTGGTGGTCTCCTGGAATGAAGCTGCGGAGATAAAACTTTCCGTTGACAGTGACGCCTTGGTTACACCAAGAAGAAGCGGCTCAGCCATACAAGGCTGTTTTCCTTCTGCAAATAATCGATCACGCTCATCTTCAAAATTCCACCAGACAACCTGTTCACCTATCAAAAACTTGGATTCACCAGCATTTGTTATCTGTACCCTTCTGAGCATCTGACGAACAATAACTTCAATATGCTTATCATTGATCTTAACACCCTGTAGACGATAAACCTCCTGAACCTCATTCACCAGGAATTTAGCAAGTTCCTTAACACCAAGAACTTTCAGGATATCGTTTGGTACAACAGTACCTTCCATCAACGGTTCTCCAGCCTGCACATAATCACCCTCATGGACGATGATATGTTTTACCTTTGGAACAAGGTACTCCTGAGGTTCACCAAATTCTGGCGTTACCACAACACGCAGTTTTCCTTTCAGCTCTTTACCAAAACTAACCCGTCCATCAATCTGAGTGATAATGGCAGGTTCTTTTGGTTTTCGGACTTCAAAAAGCTCCGCAACCCGCGGCAGACCACCGGTAATATCCTTGGTTTTACTACTCTCCCGAGGAATCCTACCTACCACGGTACCTGCCTCAATCACATCCCCCTCTTCAAGCGAGATAATTGACCCCACTGGAAGTGCATAACGGGCAAAAGATTCAGACCCAGGAATCTTCAAAGTCTTATTCCCTTTCTCACCTTTTATGGAAATGCGAGGTGAGAGCTGCACACCGGATGGTGTGGGTATAATAACCTTACTGGACTTACCGGTAACGCCATCAACCTTTTCCTGCATGGTGGAACCTTCAACAATATCACCAAATTTGATAATACCGCCAACTTCAGAAATAATGGGAATGGTATATGCATCCCATTCAGCAAGAATTGTCCCAGCCTCAATTGCCTCACCTTCTTTAACAAGAATCTGAGCACCATAGTTTACTTTATGACGCTCACGCTCGTGACCCTGCTCATCCAATACAGCAATTTCAGCATTCCGATTCATCACAATCTTAATACCTTCGGAATTCTTAACGGAATGAAGATTATTAAATGTAATCGTACCCGCCCGCTGACTCTGAATTTCTGCCTGCTCAACAGCACGACTGGCCGTACCGCCGATATGGAATGTACGCATGGTCAACTGTGTACCAGGTTCCCCAATGGACTGAGCTGCAATAATACCTACTGCCTCACCACGGTTAACCATATGACCACGACCAAGATCACGTCCATAACACTGAGCACAAACACCACGACGGGCACGGCAAGTTAGAACAGAACGAATCCGCACTTTGTCGATACCAGCCTCATCGACCTTCTTTACGAGTGTTTCAGTGATTTCCTGTCCTGCGTGAACGATCACTTTTTCTTCATCAAAAGGGTCAACAACATCTTCTTGGGTAACACGACCAAGAATTCGATCGCCAAGTGGTACTATGATTTCTCCACCATCGAGCAGTGGCTCAGCCACGATTCCATCGAGTGTTTCACAATCCGCCATAACGATGGTTGCATCCTGCGCGACATCAACCAGACGGCGCGTAAGGTAACCGGAGTTAGCAGTTTTAAGAGCTGTATCAGCAAGCCCCTTACGGGCACCATGAGTTGAAATAAAATATTCAAGTACTCCCAGTCCCTCACGGAAACACGCTTTAATCGGAGTCTCAATGATGGCACCTGATGGTTTAGCCATCAATCCACGCATACCGGCAAGCTGACGAATCTGATCACGCGAACCCCTTGCACCTGAATCTGCCATAAGATAAATGGAGTTAAAACCGGGAGCAAGTACTTTGTTATTATCTTTGTCTATAAATGTATCAACTTTGATTGCTTCCATCATCTCATTGGCTACATCTTCTGTTGTCTTAGACCAGATATCAACAACTTTATTGTACTTTTCACCGGATGTTATAAGACCATCAGAGTATTGCTGACTGACATCAAGAACTTCATTTTCTGCTTTAGCAACAAGCGTTTTTTTAGTATCCGGGATTTTCATATCAGCAATACAGATGGAAATTCCGGATCTTGTTGCATACTCGTATCCGATATCTTTTAAACGATCAGCAAGAAGTACCGTCTCCTTAGTTCCGGCGTGACGATACGTGTAATCTATGAGTTGGGCCAGTGCCTTTTTATTCATCACCTGATTCACTTCGCTGAATGGTACAGCCGAAGGCAGAAGGTCACCGAGCAGGATTCGTCCAATGGAGGTTTCAACCATCTCACCATCCAAACGAACGTTAATAACGGCCTGAATATCAACGATATCATAATCGTAGGCAATTCGCGCCTCAACGGAATTAGCAAAGATCTTTCCTTCACCCTTGGCATTGATGCGTGTACGGGTCATGTAATAGAGACCAAGCACAATATCCTGCGATGGGATAATGATAGGCTCACCATTGGCAGGCGAGAGGATGTTGTTAGTGGACATCATCAAAACCCTGGCCTCAACCTGAGCTTCAACTGACAGTGGTACATGAACCGCCATCTGATCACCATCAAAATCTGCATTAAAGGCAGCACAGACCAGTGGATGAAGTTGAATTGCCTTTCCCTCAATAAGTACAGCCTCAAAGGCCTGCATACCAAGTCTATGGAGAGTAGGTGCACGATTTAGGATAACTGAACGTTCCGTAACCACCTCATCAAGGACATCCCATACTTCTTTTGCTCCCTTCTCCACCATCTTTCTCGCACTTTTAATGGTAGTAACAAAGCCTTGAGTCTCAAGTTTGTTATAAATAAAGGGTTTAAAGAGCTCAAGAGCCATTTTCTTTGGAATACCGCACTGATGCAGACGAAGATGAGGGCCAACTACAATAACTGAACGCCCAGAGTAATCGACACGTTTACCCAGAAGATTTTGGCGAAAACGTCCCTGTTTGCCTTTCAACATATCTGACAGAGATTTCAGGGGCCGTTTATTGGCACCGGTAATCACCCGACCACGTCGGCCATTATCAAACAGAACATCAACAGCTTCTTGTAGCATTCGTTTTTCATTACGAATGATAATATCAGGAGCATCAAGCTCAATAAGTCGTTTCAAACGATTATTACGGTTGATTACACGACGATACAAATCATTCAGATCACTGGTGGCAAAGCGCCCTCCTTCAAGAGGCACAAGTGGCCGAAGATCTGGAGGAAGTACGGGAATTACCTGAAGCACCATCCACTCCGGACGATTACCGGAATCACGGAACGCTTCAATAACGAAGAGACGCTTTCCATATTTTTGACGTTTTGTTTTTGAATTAGTGGAGGACATCTCTTCACGAAGAGTCTTGGAGAGTGCAACCAGATCCTGGGCAGCAAGTAATTCATGAATAGCTTCAGCACCGATACCTACCTCAAATTCTCCGGGATGCTCTTCCCGCATCTGGCGATACTGTTCTTCAGTGAGCAACGTTCCAGCAGGGACAGCCTCGGTCTCAGAAAAGGTAACAGCATACTGCTCAAAATAGAGTACTTTTTCCAGCTGTTTCAAAGTCAGATCGAGTACTGCACCAATTTTGGAAGGTAAGCTTTTTAAGAACCAGATGTGCGCAACAGGTGCAGCAAGGCTGATATGGCCAAGACGTTCACGACGAACCTTGGACTGGATAACCTCAACACCACATTTTTCGCAAACCACACCACGGTGTTTCATGCGTTTATACTTTCCGCAGTTACATTCGAAATCCTTTACAGGACCAAAGATTTTAGCACAGAAAAGTCCATCACGTTCAGGCTTAAATGTCCGGTAATTAATGGTTTCAGGTTTCTTTACCTCACCATGTGACCAATCCATGATCTTTTCCGGTGAAGCAAGAGAAATCTTAACTTTATTAAACTTAACAGGACCTTTCGGTTTTTTAAAAAAATTGAATAGCTCTTCCACGAAAGTATATCCCCTCAGTATAGGGTTAAAAAAGAGTATAGAGTTATTTGTACAAACAGTATGGAAAAAAATGAATCCAACCGTTAACTCTCCTCGTATTATATTTACAGCAGCTCCCGTCTATGTGTTCACAAGAGAGGAGCTGATCAATTCTAACTTTATTCGAGTAGTTCCATATCTAAACAAAGTCCCTGAAGCTCTTTCACCAGTACATGAAAGGATTCCGGGAGTCCTGTTGTCAGGAAGTTATTGCCCTTAACAATGCGTTCGTACATGGTGGTTCTCCCTTCAACATCATCGGACTTGACTGTCAAAAATTCTTTCAAGGTGTAAGCAGCGCCATAAGCTTCCATTGCCCACACTTCCATTTCACCAAGTCGCTGGCCACCAAACTGTGCTTTACCACCCAAGGGCTGTTGGGTAACAAGAGAATAAGGCCCAGTTGAACGAGCATGAATTTTATTATCAACCAGATGGTGAAGTTTCAGCATATACATAACACCAACAGTTACCTGATTGGCAAAGGCATCACCAGTCAGTCCGTCGTAAAGTTGACTCTGTCCAACTTCATCAACACCTGATTCAACGAGAAGTTCACGGATTTTAGATTCTGGAGCTCCATCAAATACAGGAGTTGCTACATGGATTCCGCGATAATGCTTGCGACACCAGTCGAAGAGTTCAGCATCACTCATGCCATCGGTAATCTTTTTGTATTCTTCTTCAGAATACACTGCCTGCATTTTGGTTTTGATTGCATCAATCTCTTCAGCCTGAGCCAAATCTGAAAGTTGTTTACCAATATTCTTAGCTGCAAAACCAAGATGGACTTCAAGTACCTGACCGACATTCATACGAGACGGTACACCCAGTGGATTCAAGACGATATCAACGGTGGTTCCATCAGCGAAAAAAGGCATATCCTCTTCAGGAAGAAGTCTTGAAACAACACCTTTATTTCCATGACGACCGGCCATTTTATCACCAACTGAAAGCTTACGTTTAGTGGCAACATAAACCTTAACCATCTTCACAACACCAGGAGGAAGATCATCCCCCTTCTGCATGCGGGTAATAATACCATCATACCGTGCTGCAATCAGTTTCTTCTGTTTGCCATATCGGTCGTAGGCAGCTTCAATATCAGCTTCGAATTTGGATTTTTCTGAAAAATCAATCTCACTAAGTTTTGCAAAGCCAACGCTCTCAGCAAATTCAGCCTTCATCTTCTTGCCTAATGTGACAAGAACGTTACCATCTTTATCGCAGACATCCTGTTTAACAGTACGTCCTTCCATAAGTTCACCAATCACACGACATACACCATGTTTTAAGCTGGCAAGCTCATCAAGTTTATCTTTGTTAAGACTCTCAATCTCCATATCTTCGATCATGAGAGAACGTTCATCCTTATCAACCCCTTTACGCGAGAAGACCTTGGCATCAATGACAACACCTTCAACTCCAGGTGGTACGCGAAGTGAAGAATCTTTTACATCCTGTGCCTTCTCACCAAAGATAGCACGAAGTAGTTTTTCTTCAGGCGAGAGCATGGATTCACCCTTTGGAGTGACCTTGCCGACTAAAGTATCACCGGCGCAAACATCAGCACCAATACGAACAATTCCTGAATCATCCAGATTACGCAAATTATCTTCACTTACATTGGGGATATCACGAGTGATTTCCTCTTTACCCAATTTAGTGTCCCTTGCCATGGTCTCAAAGACTTCGATATGGACAGAAGTAAAAGTATCTTCCTTGAGCAGTCTCTCATTGATAAGAATGGAATCTTCAAAATTAAATCCACGCCAGGGCATGAACGCAATAGTCACATTCTTGCCGAGGGCAAGCTCTCCCTGTTCGCAGGATGGACCGTCTGCCAGAACTTCTCCCTTGCTCACCCGATCTCCAGGGAGCACCAGAGGATTTTGGGTGAAACAGGTGTTTTGATTGGATTTCTTATATTTGGAAAGACGATAGACACCAATTCCTGTATCAAATCCATCAACTCCTGGCTTATCATATCGAACTACAATGCGATTTGAATCAATTTCTTCAACAACACCATCGTCTCCCGCAAGGAGACATGAACCGGAATCTCTTGCGACATATCGTTCCATACCAGTACCGACAAATGGTGCCGCAGTAATCATAAGCGGCACAGCCTGACGCTGCATATTTGAACCCATAAGTGCACGGTTGGCATCATCATTTTCAAGAAATGGAATAAGTGATGCCGCAATACTAACAAGTTGATTAGGAGCAATATCCATATAGCTGACCTGATCAGCATTGACAGAAATAACCTCTCCCTCTTCACGAACAATCAGCCGTTCATCGATAATTTTATTTTCCTTGTCAAGCTTTATGGCTGCAGGGGCAATGAATTGATTCTGCTCCTGCAGTGCGCTTAAATACTTCACTTCATCAAGTACAATACAATCATCTACTTTTCTATATGGTGTTTCAATAAATCCATAGGGATTTACACGAGCATAAGTGGCAAGCGACACAATCAAACCAATGTTTGGCCCCTCAGGTGTTTCAACAGGACAAATACGTCCATAGTGAGTTGGATGAACATCACGTACCTCAAAACCGGCACGTTCACGTGACAAACCGCCAGGCCCAAGAGCAGAAAGACGACGTTTATGGGTCACCTCTGACAATGGATTAGTTTGATCCATAAACTGTGACAACTGGGATGTTCCGAAAAATTCTTTAATCGATGCGGAAATCGGCTTGGGATTTACAAGATCATGGGGCATCATGGTCTCAACTTCCTGTAATGTCATGCGCTCTTTAATTGCACGTTCCATACGAATAAGTCCCATGCGATACTGGTTTTCGACAAGCTCACCGACCGTACGTACACGACGATTACCAAGATGGTCAATATCATCAATATCTCCCTGGCTATCCTTGAGACGAACAAGATAAAGCACGGATTCGATGACATCATCTTTGGTAAGTGCACGATGATCGATATCCGTTTCAAGTCCTAGACGAGCATTGATTTTGTACCGACCGACTTCTGATAGGTCATACAGATCTTTATTGAAGAAAAGGTTGTTGAAAAATGTCTTGGCAACCTCAATGGTTGGAGGACTTGATGGTCGCAGGCGACGGTAGATTTCAAGTATAGCCTCTTCATTTGTATTTACTTTATCGAGCGCAAGCGTTTTACGAAAAGCCTCTGAATAGGTGATTCCGTCGATGTAAAGAATCTCAAATATATCAATTCCTGCTTCTACAAGAGAATCCAGCATGGTTTCTGTAAGTGCGGTGTTCCCTGAGGCAAGAAGCTCACCGGTTTCCGGATGAACAGCATCCGTTACCAAAAAGTTCTCAAGAAGCTTATCTTTTGAAATTTTCAGATATTCAACATTAGCCTTAACAAGCCGTTTACACAGTGCCTTGCCAAGTTTTTTTCCTTCTTTCCCAAGAATGTCACCAGTAGCAGGATCCACAAGATCAAATTCAAGACGCTGCCCCTGAACAGTATCAGGGGTAAATTCTACAAAATAGGTCTCTTTCTCTCGTTTTACTTTTAACGTAGGGTAAAACTTACGTAGGAGTTTCTCGGGGCTGTAATTTGGTTCCGCCTCTTCCTCAAGATCGAAATCCAAAGCTTTAAGGAGAGTGGTTACGGGAAATTTACGACGCCTGTCTATACGAACATGGAGGATATCTTTAATATCAAATTCCAGATCGATCCATGAACCACGCACAGGTATAATACGAGCAGAGTAAAGCAGTTTTCCACTGGTATGTTTTTTTCCGTTATCATGGGTAAAAAAGAGGCCGGGAGAACGCTGAAGCTGGGAAACAATAGCACGTTCAGTACCATTTATCACAAACACACCATCTCCAGTCATTAATGGCAAAGCACCAAGAAACACTTCCTGCTCTTTAATGTCACGAATAGTCTGCACTTCTGTTTCTTCATCAACATCAAAAGTGATAAGCCGTACAGTGATTTTAACTGGAACGTCAAAAGTCATACCCCGTTGCTGACATTCAGCAACGGTATACTTAGGTACACCAAAAGCATAACTCACATATTCCAGGGAACAGTGTCCGTTGAAATCGTTAATTGGAAAGACATTTTTAAAAATAGCCTGTAAACCGAAATCCTCTCTTTCATTAGGCTCAACGTCTATCTGCAGGAATTTTTCATACGAAATTCGCTGCATGGAGATCAGATGCGGCGGTTCCATGACTGTTGGAGCGCTGGCAAAATTTTTTCTCACTCTTTCCATAATTTACCTCAAGATACCTTTAACAGATAATTGTATACCCGGAAGCAGACATAAATGCCTGAGAACAGGATTAAACGACTTGGCAGCAACTACTGCTGAGCCGGGAAATTTAAAAGGGATGGTACTGCTGGTACGGTAGGATCCTACTGATACAACAATGAAAAACAGAATAACAGATTAATACAGCGGTGTAATCTTTGATAGCGTACATTTTCATAGCAATACACGGGTATGTTGAAATCAGGCTCAAACATGAAAGTCCGAACTTACAAGCTATCAAGCTGATATTTCGTTCTTTTCGTATAGTCATCTTACTATTTTGTAGAAACTACGATACGCTACAGGCCATTCAGCCCGTAGCGTATCATAAAGCCAGGATACCAGCAGTTATACTGTTATCCATATATAAAGCGTATTACTTGATTTCGACGGTTGCACCAACTGCTTCAATCTTGACCTTGATCTCTTCTGCTTCATCTTTGCTAACACCTTCTTTGAGAGGAGCAGGAACACCTTCAACAAGTCCTTTAGCTTCCTTCAGGCCAAGTGAGGTGATTGCACGAACTTCTTTGATGACTTTAATCTTTGAATCACCAAAGGAAGTAAGAATTACATCAAACTCAGTTTTTTCTGCGGCAACTTCTCCACCTTCAGCAGGAGCACCAGCAACTGCTACTGCAGCAGGGGCAGCAGCTGAAACACCAAATTTTTCCTCAAGTTCTTTAATAAGCTCGGAAAGCTCAAGAACTGACATATTAGCAAGGAAATCAATTACATCTTCTTTTGATACAGCCATTAGTATATACCTCTAATTTAAATCGTTTAAAATGTGATGGTCAGCGTATCCGGCAACCATTCATTGTCGTCTTCAGAACTATGCTTGTTCTTTCTGATCCTTAATTGCTTGCAGACCATATAGAAATGTACGGGGAACTCCTGAAAGTACTTGTACAAGTCCAGTAGGTACACTATTAAGAACTGAAAGAAATTGTCCAAGCAGAACTTCCTTTGAAGGAAGTTTGGACAGTGCAATCATATCCTCTGAAGAAATTTTCTCTCCATCAAGGGCGGCAGAACGAATTTGCATTTTTTCATGATTTTCAACAAATTTCGCTAATGCCTTTGCTGGCGCAACCGGATCATCATAGCCCATTACTATGGCTGTGGTTCCTGTGAAATCATCAATAAGCATATCACAAGCTGTATCCGCTACTGCCCTTTTTAGAAGAGTGTTCTTTGCAATTCGTATTTCTGAATCACAGCCTCGCAATTCTATGCGAAGCTCCTGTAACTCAGAAACCGTTAAACCACAATAGTCAGTTACCACAGTAAATTTGGCACGGTTGAACGAATCATTCAACTCGGAGACTAAAGCTGTTTTTTCGTCACGGTTCAAAGTACTCCTCCTAAATCTAATCGGGTTTAAATTACTCTTTTGCTTTATCCGGAAAGATGAATAAAACGCTTTAGAGTCTCAACAGCGGATACGGTAAAATATATCTTTAACGGAAATATTTTCCTTTGCCTCGGCAGGACACTTACGTGATTAAACCTTGCGGAACCTGCTGTCTTCGACTTTTTGTATTTGTACTTGTTTCTTTTATATTATAAAATCGCTTCTTACTTAACTGCGGCAGTAAGAGCGACAGGATCGAGCTTTATACCAGGCCCCATTGTGGAGGACAGCGTAACGGAACGTAAGTAGATACCTTTGGCAGACGAAGGCTTAAGCTGAATAACTTTTTCAACAAAAGCTTTCAAATTATCAATTATCTTAGCTTCTCCAAAAGAGCATTTTCCTATACCGGTATGAATAATACCAGTTTTTTCTACACGGAAATCAACCTTACCACTTTTGATTTCCTTCACAATGTTGGCAATATCAAATGTAACTGTTCCAAGTTTTGCATTAGGCATAAGGTTTCTTGGACCAAGAACACGACCAATTTTACCTACTGTACCCATCATATCGGGAGTGGCGACTGTTTTATCAAACTCGAGCCATCCTTCCTTAATTTTAGCAACCAGATCGTCTCCACCAACAAAATCAGCACCAGCTTCTTTTGCTTCGGCTTCTTTATCACCTTTTGCGAAAACAAGAACTCTTGTTTCCTTACCGGTTCCATGGGGAAGGACAACTGACGAACGAACCATCTGATCGGCGTGACGTGGATCTACTCCTAGTCTCATTGCAATATCAACAGTTTCGTCGAATTTTACAAATGTATTTGTGACAACATGTTTTACAGCTTCTTCCAAAGTATAATGCGCTGTGGTATCAATATTTTCTATTTTATTTCTGAATTTTTTTCCGTGTTTCGGCATATTAGCCTCCTACTCTCCTAGACCGTTTTCTTCCAGAGTTCGGTCACAGCAGTATGTTAAGTTTATTTAAAAAGGGTAAAGGGAAACCATCAATCCCGTAACTGGTGCAATACAAAAAAAAACAATACGTTTTACATATTGTTAAATTAGTTGATTTTATTCACTAATTTAAATGCCGAATATCGAATGTCGAATTGTGAAGTTTTCTTTTCCTTCATAATTCGACATCGGAGTCTGCGCTTACCTCCTTGTTCGACATTCGATATTCTATTGATCACACCATCCCGTAATTACTTACAGGGTACCTACAACAGTAATTCCCATGCTTTTGGCAGTTCCTGCAATTATTTTGCTAGCTGCATCAATATCATAGGCGTTAAGATCTGGTAATTTTGTTTCTGCAATCTCACGCACTTTATCCATACCAATTTCAGCCACACGCTCACTCTTTGGATTAGAAGAGCCTTTCTGCAATCCGGCAGCTTTCATCAATAGAACTGATGCTGGAGGAGTTTTGGTAATATAACTAAAAGATCTATCAGAAAAGACGCTAATCACAACTGGAACAATGGTATCACCCATTGTCTGGGTCTTTGCATTAAAAGCCTTACAAAATTCCATGATGTTCACACCATGTTGACCAAGTGCAGGTCCTACAGGTGGTGATGGATTGGCTTTTCCGGCCGGAATCTGTAATTTTATGTATGCCGAAATTTTCTTGGCCATTTTCAACTCCTACTCTACTGGAGAGCTATTTTTTATTTCTTTTTTAACACTAGCTTAGGGACGGGAACTAAATAAGTTGTTCAAGTTATTTAGTGTACGTTCCTTAGAATAATGATACATTTCAATATCAGGTATTTGACACCTGAATATATTCCAATTCCACAGGTGTCTCCCTGCCAAAAATTGAAACCATAACTCTCACTCTTCCCTTCTCTGGAAACACTTCATCAACTGTACCCTGAAAATTTGCAAACGGTCCATCGGTAACCCGAACTGCTTCCCCAATCTCAAAAATAACTTTTGGTCGTGGGACTTCAGCACCATCTTGAATTCGCTGAAGGATTTTCTGTGCGTCAGCTTCTGGCAGAGGTGTAGGATTTTGATCATCACCAACAAAGCCGACCACACGAGGCATATTATCATGGAGTATATGCCAAGTTGAATCATTGAGATCCATGGAAACCAGCATGTACCCAGGATAAAACTTCCTTTCAGAAGTTTTACGTTTCCCCTTGACCATTTCAACTACCTGTTCAGTCGGAACCAGAATCTCAGCAAATGAATCCTCAAGCCCTTGTTTCTTGATTCTATCCTCAAGTGTCAATTTGACCTTATCTTCAAATCCCGAATGAACCTGCAATATATACCAGTGTATTGCCATGAGTTTATTATCAGTTAAAAGTAGTGCCTGTAACGAATAACGTCAGGCAGGGATCAATGAAAAAAAATCGCGATTTCAGCATATTAACGAAGAATCGAATCGATGAGATTCCCAAGCAAAAAATCAACGGAGCCTAAATAAATGGCTGCGATAATGGAAAATACAATTACAACTCCGGTAAGACTAATTGTTGTTTTCCTGTCAGGCCAGACTATTTTGGTAAATTCGACTTTAACTTCATCAATAAATATTCTAATCTGAGAAGGAGAGAAAGGAGATTTCTTTTCCTTTTCCAACTCCTGTCTTTTGATGGCCTTTGTCTTTTTACCCATGTCTCTTACCACTTCCTGTCAATACAAATTTAACCTTACCATCAGATAAGCACACAATAATGGCAGGCCAGGAGGGACTCGAACCCCCAGCATCCGGATTTGGAGTCCGGCGCTCTACCAATTAGAGCTACTGGCCTGCATATGCATTAGAAACTATTTTGTTTCTTTATGCGGTGTATGCGCTCTACAGAACGGACAATATTTTTTAAATTCCAGTTTTCCTGGAGTATTTCTTTTGTTTTTAGTCGTCGTATAATTACGACGCTTACATGTACCACATGCAAGAGTAACAATATTTCTCATGATATATCCTAATATCAAAACCACTTGAAAGCTTCTGCTACAAGTGGTTTCGGAAATTTCAATTTCTAATTATTCGATGATCTCACTAACAACGCCGGCACCAACTGTTCTTCCACCCTCGCGGATAGCAAAACGAAGACCGACATCCATCGCAATCGGGGTAATAAGCTCGGCATCAACATGTACGTTGTCACCTGGCATAACCATCTCTACACCTTCACCAAGTGTAATAACACCTGTTACATCAGTTGTTCTAAAGTAGAACTGAGGACGATATCCATTGAAGAATGGGGTATGGCGACCACCCTCATCTTTTCCCAGGATGTAGCACTCAGCTTTAAATTTGGTATGAGGATTGATACTGCCAGGGGCAGCAAGAACTTGACCACGCTCGATGTCTTCTCGCTTAACTCCACGAAGAAGTGCACCTATGTTGTCACCTGCTCGTCCTTCATCAAGCAACTTACGGAACATCTCAACGCCGGTACAAGTGGTTTTAACAGTCTCTTTAATACCTACTATTTCAATCTCATCACCAACGTTGACAATTCCTCGCTCTACACGACCGGTTGCAACTGTTCCACGACCGGAAATTGAGAAAACATCCTCAATCGGCATCAGGAAAGGTTGATCAATATCACGCTTTGGTTCTGGGATATATGAGTCAATAGCTTCCATCAGCTCAGTGATGCATTTATTTGCGTCAGGATCGGAAGGATTTTCCAGTGCTTTTAATGCTGAACCATGGATGATTGGGATATCATCACCTGGAAATTCATACTTATCAAGAAGCTCACGAAGTTCCATCTCAACAAGTTCGATAAGCTCGTCATCGTCAACCATGTCACATTTGTTCAGGAATACCACCATGGCAGGAACACCTACCTGACGTGCAAGCAGGATATGCTCACGAGTCTGAGGCATGGCACCGTCATCTGCTCCAACAACCAGAATCGCACCGTCCATCTGAGCTGCACCAGTGATCATGTTTTTGATATAGTCAGCATGACCGGGACAATCCACATGAGCGTAGTGACGTTTATCGCTTTCATACTCGACATGTGCCGTAGCGATAGTAATTCCGCGCTCTTTTTCCTCAGGGGCTTTGTCAATATTACTGAAATCAGTAAACTCAGCAAGCCCTTTGGTTGCCTGTACTGCAGTAATTGCAGCAGTCAGAGTAGTTTTACCATGATCAATATGACCTATAGTACCTACATTGACATGCGGTTTAGTCCTTTCAAATTTTTCTTTTGACATAGTCGTAGTCTCCTCTGGCCGTTAATTTGCAGTGTTAATCAGTTAATTTGGAGCCCATAAACGGATTTGAACCGTTGACCTCAGCCTTACCAAGGATGCGCTCTACCAACTGAGCTATATGGGCCTGTTACAAAACACAAAAAAACAGATATTGTATGGAGCGGGAAACGAGAATCGAACTCGCAACCCTCAGCTTGGAAGGCTGATGCTCTACCAATTGAGCTATTCCCGCAATAATATCTGATTTGTCTGCATACAGTATAAGGTGGTGGAGGGGGGAGGATTCGAACCTCCGAAGTCGATGACGACAGATTTACAGTCTGTTCCCTTTGGCCGCTCGGGAACCCCTCCACAACTTCTAAAACTAACCCCAAATACTAAAGGCAGTATATTAAATTGATATAAACCAAAAACTTGTGCAACTGGAGCTGGCGATGGGACTTGAACCCGCAACATCCTGATTACAAATCAGGTGCTCTGCCAATTGAGCTACGCCAGCGTACAAGCTGAAAGAATATACCCAAAACAAATTTTTATTACAATCTTTTTTTTGATGATATTGTAAAAATTCTTAAACTGCCATGTTGTTGTAAACCCACTACTATTACTATGTGTAATAATTGTCTGTAATAATGAGTAATTTACACATTCCACACTTGGTACTTAATTAATTTTGATTGTTTCATTTCCCAAAGAAATCCATCAAAAAAAAAGGCTGTGCCCGAAGACACAGCCTTAAAACATCTTACAACTACAGTTTATTTATCAAGAGGATTCTTAACAAAAGAACTGTCTCTATATCTTTCAAAAGTCATCGCAGTTGTCCGATAAATGAGATGCGCAAACTTGGTGTAAGGCATATACATGAACAGCATCATAACAGTTACCAGGTGAAAATAATAAATTATATAACCAGGAGTAATAAGCCCTGCCCATCGAAGATATTGTGCAAGAATACCAGTCACAGCAACAGCCATGATTTCCCAGATAAGAAACCAGTCATAGAATGTTGGAGTAATATTACCTTCAGCTTCAGATTTGGAACGGTTCATCCACAGAATACCACAACCAACAATCATTGCTATAGCAGAAACATTAGCAAGAATTTTTACTGGATTCCATATTGTCATGGGACCGTGAAAGCTTGGAATCCACAAGCCCAGGACATCGTTTGCAAACATAGACCATAGGGTAACAATAAAGAGGCCGATAAAAGACCACATCAAAGCTTTGTGCCCAATTTCGCGATTACGATTGGTGCCACATTCTCTAAAACGATTATGCTGAACAATTTCAATTATCGAAGGCCAAACAAAATCTCGAGCCAGTTGAACCAGGGAAGGTTTAAAATCAGGGTTGACCCCTTCTCTCTTGCACATCTGCTTCCACAAATTAGTCACTCCCTTGTAGGAACCTACAACAGCAAGGCCAACTGCGCCAAGCATAAAGAAATCTATAAAAGCAACATTTTTTGCCAACCAGTGAAAATCCCAATAACCAAAAAAGCGCTGATATCCGTATTTTGCAAAATCTTCACTTGTTGGTATCACCATTCCACCGGATATTGCCCAAAGGACAAAGATAATTACTGATGGAATTGCAATTAACATTGGAAGCCCTTTGGCGGTCGATGCCAATTTGGCAAGACCTGTGGGCCATCCGAGTGCAGTATAAGCATAGGCACGAACAGCGCCCAGCACATCACCAGGCTTTGCACCACGAGGGCAATACGCTGTACAGTCACCACATTGATGGCAAAGAAAAACATTGGGATCACCAATAAGCTTATCTTTCATTCCCCATCCAGACCAGATCATTTCCTGACGTGGAAATGGGTTTTCATCCGTGGACAATGGACACATTACAGAACAGGTGGCACACTGGTAACACTTCTTCATCGTGTCGCCGCCTGCTGTTTTCAAATATCTGATAAAATCTAAATCCGGTTGAACATTCATGATTCTAATCCTCCTTGTCTCTTCTCAAGTCATAGAACAACTTAACAATATAATAAAAACCTTAATCTTCGATTAAATAGGGCATGGTACTGATGTTCGCTCTTTTTTGCAAGAAGAGTAACCCCGTACCTGACAAAAGACAGAATTAGAAGCCTTTAAATGGATTTGGGCCGAGCTCAACGATCTCGTCAACAAAGTCATTTACAAGATCAGCAACCTTATCATAATCTGTAATAGCCACAGACTCAGATCTCACACGCTCAGGCTCAAGGCCAAGAGAGGAAAGTGTATCACCAATATTTTCCATACGGGTAGAAGCAATCTCCGATCCTTTGACAAAGTGACACTGGTAGTCATCTCCATAACTACAACCAAGAAGCATTGCACCGTCAAGTCCTGCTGATAGTGCATCACGAATCCATGCCATATTTACAGAACCAAGGCAGCGAACTGGAATAAAACGGATCATATGATTGAGTTTATGTTTTCGCATTCCAGCCATATCAAGTGCCGGGTAAGCATCATTTTCACATGCAAAGATAAGGATACGAAGTTTATCGTCATCATCTTCAGGAACTTCAATAGATTTGATCATGGATGCAATCAGATCGATATTGTAATCCTTAAAGCCAATAATACGTTCAGGACAAGCACCCATACAGGTACCACAGCGACGACAACGTGATGGATTTGGCAGAGGTGTTCCCTTCTCGTCATCATCAAGTGCACCAAAAGGACATTCTTCTGTACAACGTTTGCATTGAGTACATCTCTGCATGAAAAATTCAGGATAGGTTTTATCACCTGAACGAGGATGAACAGAAACACCATGATCAGCGGACTCAATTGCCTGGATGGCTTTGAGTGCTGCACCAGTGGCATCGTCGATTGTCTCCTGCATATTCATGGCTTTTCTTACACCACCACAGGCATAAATTCCTGTACGGCGGGTCTCATAAGGAAAGCAGATGAAATGAGAATCAGCATATCCATCAAAAAGATCCAAGTCGAGAAAGGCAGGTCCCTGACGATAGGCAAGATTGATTATATTAGCATCTTTAGTGGTTGGTACCATTCCAGCAGCAAGTACGACTAAATCCACATCAAGCTCAAGATCTTCACCGAGCAATGTATCTTTAGCATGAACAGTTCCACCCTCAACACCTGTTACGGTGGCCTTGGTCATGAAAATTCCGTCATCCAGTTGAACGCCCTTGTAAAACAGCTCCATGTTACCTGGGGTACGCATGTGCTGATAAAGGATATATGCTTTGGCGTCATCATTGTTCTCACGAACATATTTTGCCTGTTTCAACGCAACCATGGAGGTAACAGAGCTGGCATAGGGAAAGTCCTCATCATGCTCTTCAGCACCTGGACTCATTACAAAAGCAACATTATTGATTCCTTCAAGCTTTCCGTTCTTAGCCATGGCCTCAAACTCAGCATTGGTTACAACTTTGTCATTGCTTCCATATCCAAGATGCTCATACTCAGAAACATCTGCTGGAACCCAACCTGTGGCAAGAACGACAGCACCAAATGTATCAGCTTTTTCATTCACTTCACCATAGGGTTTAAGTCCTTCGTTAGGATCTTCTTTCTCTCCCTTATCAATCAAATCCTGTTCATCTACACCAACTTTAGCAGGGGCGTCCCACTCAGAATCAGCATCCGCTGCTTTGAGAGTGACTTTGAAATCACCGGGAGAGCCACCAATACGAGCAACTTCTGTAGACGTTTTAATGGTGATATTAGAATCAGACTCAGCTTCTGCAATCATTGAAGCAATCGAGTTCTCTTCAAGCTCAGCATAAGGGTGCGATGTTGGGAATTGCTTGACCCAACCATTGGCTTTACCACCGAGTACAGCAGCTTTTTCAATAATGGTCACTTTAGAACCTGCTTTTGCAGCTTCAACAGCAGCAGTAATACCTGCAATACCACCACCCATAACAAGGATTTCCTTGTTCATGGATTCCATTTCATAGGCTTCCGGCATTTCTGTTTTTGAAGCACGGGTGCATGCCATACGAACATAGTCAGAAGCAGTCTCCTGCAACCATTCCTTATGACTATCTTCCTGACCCTCTTCGGCATCACCTGCCGTCCAGATAACCTGCTCACGAAGATTGCCACGTACCGTTATACAATCATCACCCATCTCAAACTCATTCTGCATTACACGAGGAGAACAGGCACAAATAGTAAAGGTATTAATACCTTCGGCTTTTTTCTCTTGTTTAAGGAAAGCTTGCCCTTCAGAACCACAAAGACAGGCATGGGTTTTACATTCCTGAGACATCTCACCAGTTACAACAGCAGAAAGTGCTTCAATATCGAGAGCTTCTCCGATACCACAACCAGTACATATGTAGGTACAAATTTTCTTATCCATTGATTATGACCTCCTGGAAACCTGAATTGCCTTCAGGGCAGCGGCGGTGGCCGACTGATTGCTGGTAACAACATCTGCAGCTCTGCATGCACAGCCTGCGGACAATATGCCGGTCTCGGGATTTGAATTAACAAAACCGCTTGGATCCGTATCAAGTGGAACAGGAGCACCGTCAACATTTAGACTAGGCTGCATACCAGTTGCAAGGACTGCTAAATCGACGTTTTGTTTTATTTTCTCGCCAGTCATTGCATTTTCAGCAACAACAGTTACAGAACCATCGGACTCTGGAATGATCTCGGCAACTTTGCCTTTAATGAAGGTTGAATGTTCATCTTTCATCAGTTTTTCACGGAATTTTTCGTACTTTCCTGGAGTTCGCAGATCTATATAAAAAACGTATATTTTAGCCTCAGGGTACCGTTCTCTGATATATGTCATCTGTTTAAACGTTGCCATACAGCAGATGTATGAACAGAATTCAAGATGATTTTCATCTCGGGAGCCGGCACACTGTACAAAGGCAAACGATTCAGGCTCTTTGTTATCACCTGGACGAAGGATAGCACCATCGGTAGGACCACCAGGAGCTGCCATACGTTCAATCATCATGTTGGTAACGATTGCATCGGACTCATTGTATTTCAGATTGTCCATTTTGGTTGGATCGTAAGGAGTCCAGCCTGTTGCCCAGATAATGGAAGCAACAGTAATGGTTTTGGAGTCAGTTCCCATATCAAGATCAACGGCACCATACTTACAAGAAGCCTTCACAGCTGCCGCACCTTCATCAGAAAGGGCATCTTTGTTGATTACATAGCGGCGGGGAAATGCCATCTCATGGGGAAGATAGGCTGCTTTGGATTTATTCATTCCAAAGTTGAAATCATTGTCTATTTCATCAGTACAGGCATCAGCACAATCACCACATGCGGTACAGTTGCTGTTCACGTAGCGTGGTGCGGTCTCAAGGGTTACCTCGTAATTACCTGGCCCACCGGAAACAGCAGTAACGCTGGTCATGGTATAGGTGCGGATACGACGATTGTCTTTTATACGCTTAAAGTTAATTTCCAACCCACAGCTTGGGGGACAAAGCTTAGGAAAATACTGGTTCAACTGTGCCACCCGGCCACCGAAATATGCATTCTTTTCGACCAGAAACACGTCATTGCCGACTTCAGCGGCTTCAAGGGCTGCAGTGAGCCCACTGATACCACCGCCTACGACCAAAATCGCACCGGAAGTGCCTTGCTCGTCAGTCATACCAACCTCCATTAGTACTCTTATTATATTTTACCTTCGAAAACACTCCTGCCACCAGGCAAAAAAATCACATGACATCAAGAGAGCTTCAATTTCAACACAAGCAAATCCAAGAATCAAAGGCTCTTTTTTTAATTGTAACTCATCAGAATAAAGGAAGATTCATACTTTCCTTTACTCAAATCAATTACAAGCACCGTATAGTAAAAATCTCCAGAAGCCCGAAGACCCCTGGAGATTTTTATTCATACGTATGTCCTGCAACCTTGGATTAGATCCAGGGGTCAGTCTCTACGATGTTAATACACTCAACCTTCTCACACAGCCATTCCTGAGTCTCAGGGTTGAAGGTGGAGTTAACGAAACATTTCCAGTTTTCGTCATCAACGGTTGGGAAGTCAGATCTGTAGTAGAATCCTGGGTAGCGGGATTCCTCACGGAACTGAATGTGACGAATGTGCATCTCAACACACCAGATACGATGGTAGTTCTCCCAGGCGCGCATCAACTCATGCAGATCACCGGCAGCCATTTTCGCTGCATCTTCACGAAGAAGCTGAAGAAGATCCATGCAGATTCCAAGCAGTTTACCAGAGGTCATGTAGTATGTCGCAACACCACCACCATACTCATCGGTGGCTTTCATGAGACGCATCATGAGACCTGCAGGTTTGCAGTAGTTAGGATTCACGTTCTCAGCGGTAGATTTACCAACATGCTCGTGGTACAATCTTACTGGAGCGTAGATCTCGTCGGCAAGCTCTTGTGGAGTCTGCATAAGCTCTGGGGTAAAGTCAGCATTATCACGACAGAATTTAACCATCTGTTTAGCACAAATACGTCCCTCAGCATGAGCACCAGAGGAGAACTTATGACCAGAAGCACCAACTCCATCACCAGCGGTGAAGAGTCCGTCAACTGTGGTCATACGGTTGTATCCCCATTTGTACTTATGAGCACGGGTACCCTCAATACTTGGAACCCAGTCTTCGTCAGGACCTGAACACCAGATACCACAACAACCGGAGTGAGAACCAAGGAGGTACGGTTCGGTTGGCATGATCTCAGAACCGATTTTCTCAGGCTCAATGTTGGCACCAGCCCAAAGGCCAGCCTGCCCAACAGACATGTCAAGGAAATCTTCCCATGCTTCAGACTCAAGGTGTTTCCAGAATTTCTTCAAATCCTTCTCGTTCATTCCGGCTTCTCTGCGTTCATCAATAAAAGCATTCAGAGCAACGTCGGTAGCCATGTAGATTGGTCCACGGCCAGCTTTCAGCTCATTAATCATGAGATGGTTACGAAGGCAGGTAGGAGTAACAGCAGACGCACCATAAGGCATGAACTTCCCAAGTTCGTCTTTTACTGCATCACTGTTTGCGTAGAACTCACCAAGACCATTGGATACCTTAGCTTTGAAAAGAAGGAACCACGCACCAACAGGTCCGTATCCATCTTTAAAACGAGCTGGGGTGAAACGATTTTCCATCATGGTCATAGTAGCACCAACCTGACCACACATGGTGTAGGTGGAACCTGCATTCCATACCGGGTACCATGCACGACCTTTACCCTCACCGGTAGACCGGGGACGGAAGATGTTAACAGCACCACCACAAGCTACGAGAGCAGTCTTGCAACGGAAAACGTGTACTTTGTTTTCACGGGTAGAGAAACCAACAGCACCAGCAATCTGGTTAGCTTTGTTTTTATCAAGAAGCATTTTCACGATGAAAATACGCTCAAGACAGTTCTCTTCACCAAGGGCGGCTTTTGCAGGCTCAGCAACGATACACTTGTAGGACTCACCGTTGATCATGATCTGCCACTTACCGGTACGTACAGGAGTTCCACCTTCACGCAGGGTTTTAGCAGGCTTGGAACCATCAAGGTTCTCGCCGTCTGCATCTTTTTTCCAAATGGGGAGTCCCCATTCTTCGAACAGTTTAACAGACTCATCAACGTGACGACCACAGTCATAAATAAGATCTTCACGAACAACGCCCATCAGGTCATTACGAACCATCTTTACGTAATTTTCGATTGGATTTTCACCAATGTAGGTGTTAATAGCAGAAAGACCCTGAGCAACAGCACCGGAACGCTCCATGGAAGCTTTGTCAACGAGGGTGATTTTCAGGTCATCTGAAGCCCACTTTTTGATCTCAAAAGCAGTACCGCATGCTGCCAGCCCACCACCAACGATGAGTACATCAACATCGTGCTCTACGATCTCGGGATCGACGACGGCATTTAGCTCGCCAAGAGGTTTATTTGGTAACGCCATATTCAAATCTCCTTATTTAGATTCAAAAGGTTTTAAAATAATTCAATTAATTGTTCTCAAACAAAACGAGGACGAATTATTTAGGGGTCGGCAGATCGGCTTCAAGAAGAAGACACTCGTCATCCAGGTTAGCACCTTTCTCACCAGGGTAAGCATTCGCAGCACCCTCAGCAGTAGTACGAACAGGGAATTTGAAACGTTTCATGTTACCGTTACGAAATTTAACGGTCCACATGATGGAATCTGCACTACGCATTGGATGAACCTGGCCGCCCATTGGTACGAAGTCATCGTATCCACGAACAAAGA
>JAFLJO010000117.1 GCA_022712975.1 Desulfocapsa sp. | reverse complement strand
GTTTGCCACTTTTTCTATACACCGCATGTGAAAATCCTGAAGTCTTCCATATGTTCATGTATCGGAAAATCAAAGTTTCTGTGGGAATTGTTCTTATGTCGGTTGCCGAACACCTAATACCGATTACCGAATACCCTCTGCCCGCAGGGCATCATGCTCTTGTAGTTAACACCACATTAATGCATTTGCGAATAGTAGTTGGAATGACATTAATTATTAATTTGTCAGAATCGACTTGTTAATCGGTTGACTGGTATGATAAAGTAATTTGAGGTGTTATTCATGTGGGTTATATATATCGGAAAATCAAAGTTTCTGTAGGAATTGTTCTTATGTCGGTTGCCGAACACCTAATAACCGATTATCGAATACCCTCTGCCCGCAGGGCATCATGTACCTTCACCAAATTTTTCGAAGTCTATTGCGGAATTCAACTGCAGGAAACAACAGTGCCTAAAGAATTAACTGAGTCCACCAGTCAGGACAAGAGTAATATCCCGGTAAAAAGCACCGCACATTCAACGCTGTGCATTCCTGATTCGGGAACAGGCTCTGTGCTGGATAATGCTCGACTGGATCAACTGCGACTGGTTGGACAGCGGGTACTGGAAAGAGCCATCAAGAGCTATATTGAACAGGTTCCGCAGCAGTTGGAGACCATGCATGAAGCTTTGATTACAGGGAACGCTTCATCTCTGGCAAATGTTGCCCATAGCCTGAAGTCTGCCAGTGCCACCCTCGGTGCACTTCAAATTTCTACCAAGTGTGCAGCTTTGGAACAAGCTGGTAGGCAGAATACGCTGGATAGCGCAAATATTACGTTTAAGGCAATTCAGGACGATATACCAGGGGTTGTCAAGGCGCTGAGTGAGGTTGTCCAATGCTCAGGTTTGGAGGTTCCGGTTCAGCTTAGTGTGGCTGGTGCCGGACAACATATCTGGCTCGTGGATGATGATGCCAGCTTCCTGGAAGCTACTGCAACAGCGTTGAGGAATGCGGGTTTTCAGGTCACCACCACTGACAATGGCGATAAGGTACTATCCATGTCGCATCATTCCAGGCCTGATCTTGTTTTGGTGGATGCGATCATGGAGGGTCTTGACGGTTTTGAGGTCTGCCGGCAACTGAATCAACGCTGGCAGGGCCGAGATATTCCCATTTTATTGGTTACCGGCCTGGATGATCTGGAATCGGTGACACGCGCTTTTGCTGCAGGTGCGACCGGATTTATTGTCAAGCCCCTCAACTATGTATTGCTTGTTCACCGGATTCTATTTCAATTGCGCGCCTCTGATAATCAGAGATTGTTACGGGAAAACCACGAATGTTTAACAGTTGCCCAGCGCATGGTTGGTCTCGGCTTCTGGCGCTGGAATTCCACCACTGATCATATAAGTGTTTCCAGTGAACTGGCCGAACTATGCGGGACAACGCCAGAAGAGTTTGGTTGCGGTATTGAGGCACTGTTACAGCGGATACATAGTGACGACCGGGAACACATACGGCAGGAGATTCTGCAGATGCGTACTCAGATGACTACGCGATCCATGAGCTTTCGATTTAGTGGCCGGCAGGATGAGGAGATGTTTGTTGACCAGGAACTCGCCTCACCTTCACCGGAAATCATTCTCGGCACTATTCTTGATGTTAGCAAACAAAAAAATACTGAGGAGAAAATCCGTCAGCTGGCCTACAATGATGTTCTCACCGGTCTGGCCAACAGAGCACAATTCCAGATTCGCCTGGATACTACCATACGCATAGCTGATCGACGCAAAGAACGCTTTGCTTTGCTGTTCCTTGACTTAGATGGATTTAAAGATATTAATGACCGCTTTGGTCATGGAGCTGGTGACGAACTCCTGAAAATCATCGGTAAACGGCTTCGTGTAGCGTTACGTGAAGTTGATTTTGCAGCACGACTGGGTGGTGATGAGTTTTGCCTTATCATTGAGGGAATCGCTGATGAATTCGCAGCTGCCGACGTTGCCACCCGTTGTCTGAAAGCAATTGCCGAACCGTTACAGTTGGGGAGCCAGACGATTCGCCCCCATGTCAGTATCGGTATTACCCTTTTTCCCGATGATGGACAGGATCAGGAGTCATTGTTGCGATCAGTTGACAGGGCTATGTACGCCGCAAAACATGCGGGTAAACATCAATATGCTTTTTATTCACCTGAGCTTACGTATTTGGCGGAACAACGTCTGTCCCTGGAACATGATTTGCGGAATGCCATTGAACAGGAAGAATTTGTGCTTCATTATCAACCACAGATTTGCCTGACTAGCGGGAAAATAATTGCTGTTGAGGCATTTATTCGCTGGCAGCGCCCGGATAAAGGAGTTGTACTGCCTGATGAGTTCATTGAAGTTGCAGAAAGAATAGGTATGCTGTCGGAGCTTGGAGAATGGGGGCTACACACAGCTTTAAGGCAAACCGTCGCATGGCGTCAAGCTGGGGTACCACCTCTTCGTATGGCTGTTAATATTTCAAATACACATTTTCAACAGAAAGATATAGGGAGCACGGTAAAATCACTATTGAAGAGAACAGAGCTTGAACCTTCTACATTAGAGCTCGAGATAACCGAGCCTGTTGTACGGGAGATCGGGCGGAGCAAAGAGACCTTTAGGCAACTGAAGGAGTTGGGGGTGACCATTACTCTTGATGACTTTGGTTCTGGCTATTCCAGTCTGGGTTCATTGAAGCATCTCCCGATTGATTGCCTGAAGATTAACAGGATATTTATTAAGGATGTGCTTACTGAACGTAGTGATTCTGCTATTGTTGCTACTGTTATTGCCATGGGACAATTGCTGAATTTGTCTGTAATTGCAGATGGCGTAGAAACATTTGAACAGGTTAAATATTTATTTGGAGTCGGGTGTCATTCAGCGCAAGGATTGTATTTCAGCGGCCCTGTCCCGGCTGATCGTATCCCGGAATTGATGAAAGTCGATTTTTTGCAGGCAAACGCGAAGGATGAGCCGTCTGATTCCGTTAGAGTTTGAAATTGCTATATTACAGAGTACAGAGGAAAATATGAAATCCAGTCCTGATTGTCATGAGAGGATGATTGCTCAACATGACTTGTTACCGGTTTTGCCACCTGGGGTACCCTATCTGCTCCAGGCTTTGGCAGATGAAAGTATTGATTTCCAGGAACTTGAGGTTATTCTTGGTCGATTTCCAAGTATTGTTGCCCGCTTGCTTTCCCTGGCCAATTCTTCGTGGGTTTCGCCACAGGTTCCGGTCACGAGTCTGAAGTGGGCTTGTTCCCTTTTGGGACAGAACCTGGTGCGCAGTGTGAGCATCGCACTTTCGGTCTCTTCACCATTTGACCTAACACGTTGTCCAGTCTTCGATTCGGAACGTTTTTGGTGTACAGCTCTGCTGGCTGCTGACGGGGCCGTATTGTTGGCTTCTTGCACTGAAAGTAATAAGGCCTTTGATTCACGAGCTCTTCACACAGCAGGCTTGCTGCATAACCTCGGTCTTTTATGGTTGGCTGATAACAAGCCTAAGGAGACAGATCGGGCGTTGAGACTTGTTGCCGCTGACGATCAAAAGCATGTTACACAATGCCTTCAGGATATTGTCGGGATGGATTATTGCGAGGTTGGTGGTTGTCTTGGGCGGGCATGGTCGTTGCCCGATATTTTCGTGACAATTATGGAGCATCAAGGCAATTCAAATTACACAGGTGTAAATTGGTGGGACAGTACACTGGTAGGAGTTGCTGCAAATATGGTGTCAGCACGGCTTAAAGGAATGGCTTGTCCACCAGAGGACTCTTTACGTCTTGAACGATTGAATCTCAAACCTGCCCATAGAGATGAAGTTTATGTACAGTTGATTGAAAAAATGAATGATACCCGTGAGCTGGCACGAATCCTTTTTTCTTGATATGCCTGGTGGGCCGTCGGGGAGTCGAACCCCGGACCTGCTGATTAAGAGTCAGATGCTCTACCAATTGAGCTAACGGCCCATTCATTTTAAAGTAAGATACAAGGCAGACAACTAATAGCACAAGGCATGTCATCCGTCAAGGATGGCACAGATCCTCGAAAAATATCCGGTGCTCTGTGATCAGTAGTTACGATAAAAGAAAGATGAACTTGTTATAGAACAAGGGTGGCAATGGTTTTACAGGCATCGAACGGGTTTTCTTTTTTCTGTTCGATGCCTGTGGCTGTTACATTAAAATTATCTGTAATAAAGGTTATGGCTTCCCATGGTCATCAAAGATTTATGGAGATTACGGCGAAAATCCCTGCGATCCCAGATACCTTGAATATGGCCACGTTTTAAGGCATTTCGGGCAGAATGATAATCAGGTGCGATATTTATCCCCGTGGTTTCCCTGATTACGCGAGGTCCTGCAAATCCCACCCGGCTGGAACGTATGGCAAACTGGTAGGGTGAGCAGCCCAGGAAACTGGCAACCGGTCCTGCGTAGGAGTTGTTGTCGTACACAACAATGTAGAGTCCGCCAGCATCAATATATTCTCGCACTGCCATGGTGCATTTGGGCATTTGGGTGACTCCAAGCGTTCCCTCCTGAATTCGGATGCCGCCTGTGGTGTGGACATAGGAGAGCAGAGGACGTTTCTTACGTGAGGCAAGCTCACAGGCCTGTACGAATTTTTCGCCTTCTGCTGATCCCACTGTGCCGCTGCGGAAGTCCTTGTAGAGCATGGAAACAACAATCTTGATATCCATCACTTTGGCAGAGAAGGTGAGGTTTCCGGAACTGCGACCTGTCTTTTTCTTGCAACTTTTGAGTCGTGCATCAAGTCCGGTGTAGCCTAAGGGGTTTTCAGAAGTGATATCCGTTGCAAAGAAATCGATGGAATCCGGATCAAAGACGTTGTGTAGATACCATTTGTATTCCAGCGGGAAGTGGTGTCCGCAGTTTTCGCAAACACCTCCAAATTCACCATAAAGATCAGGGATCCAGAGATCTTTACAGCCATTTTTCTGGCTGTTGGGACAAGTTACTGTCCGGTCTTCATTTGCCAGTGGACTTGTGTAGTTATCGGTCAGCTCCAGCAGGTCTTGAGCGGGCTGTGGTGTCGGAGTTGTTGCATTGTGAGTAATACGCAATGGCGGCTTTTTCTTTGTGCCATCTTTTGCAAAGAAATCTTTCACTGTGTTCAGGGGGCTGGTGAGACGTTTCATTATAACAGAGCCTTCTCCCGACATGTCTCTAAACGTTTTTTGCAGCTGTTTCTGAGAATTTTTCAGTACATCATAGCGCAGATTGTAATAGAATTTTTCACTCTTTTCCTGAAACTGTTTGAAAAAAGTCTCGGTGGGATCGGGATGTCCTCCAAAGCCAAGCATGGCCATTTCACGATACTTTTTGGAGCGGAGTTTTAAAAGTCTCCGCTGTTCGTCCAGCGTTAAGTCCCAGGGAATATCCACAGCCAGATCTTTTCTTTCTGTCTTTTTCTTTCTTCTTTTGTTTTCCCAGTCACGGAACGTTTTAAAGCTTTTGGCACTGAGCACAACTTTGTCTGTAGCTCGAGTAATTTCTGCACGAATCTGGGTAAAAAAAGCAAAGTCGTCATGTCGTGCGCCCAGTTGCGGCTCTTTAACAATGGCATCAATGGTTCCCAGTGATCTATTGTCTACGGCGGTGAGTTTAAGGCGCTCGGCACACACTTCAATCAGCTCTTTGGGTGCCTTTTCACCTTCACGGACTTTGCCTTCAATGGCAGCAGCACCTTCCGGTGAGATTACTGAGTAGTATCCATGGGAGCACATGAGACGAAAGTCGGATAGCCCAATGGCTTCTGCTCCACCCGATCCACCCTCTGAGATGAGTGAAACCATGGGAACACGCAGTTTGGTCATTGCGTAGATGTTTCTGGCAATCTGCTGGGCGGCCCCTGGATATTCTTCAACGGGAAAAGAGCCTGGAGTAAAAATATAAAAATGGATGGGGATGCCTTCTGTTTCGGCAACTTTCATATAGCGAAGGGCTTTTTCATTTCCTTCGGGTTTACAGGAGCCACCATTACGGAACTCTTCTCCGTGCCCGGTTTCCTGACCAATGACCATAACCGTTGCCGTGTGGGGTTTGTTTTTGATCCGTCTGACAATGGTTGCCTTAGCACAAACCATAGCGGGATCAATATTAGCTTCATCCTGGCCGCCAAGCTCGGTGTAATCTTCGTACACATTTTCCAGAATATCTTTGAGACTGAAACGTTCAACGGTGCGTACAATACGAACCCGTTCCATGGGTGTTAACTGCTCTTCGGCACGTTCTTCGAGGAAATTGATGGACTCATCCAGCTTGCGAATTTCAGCCTGGAACTGTTCCTCGTGATATTCGTAGGGGTTTTGCTTAAGTTCAGTGCAGGTCTCCTGGAAACCAAAGAGATTGCCCCAGTTGGTGAAATCTTTAATCTGAATAAGATAGTTGATGCGCTCTTCTATTTTTTGGAGAGCCTTTATTAATTCGTTCATATAAGAGTGTTCCGGTATGTTTTGTTAGAAAGTTCCCGGCCATAAAACTTCCGGACAGACACTAGAAAGTCAGCAATCGGTCCAGGTTGTTTTTTAAATAGTCAAGATTGGTGATAATTGCACCGCCCTGGGAATCTTTTCCCTTGATGGTTACTTCGTCAATAAAGCGTGCAGCACGTTGTTTTGCCTCATCCATATTTTCGCCCCAAACGAGAGCGAGAGCCAGATTTGGGTCATAGTCACTGGGGATGGTATATGGACGGTCAAAGGGTACATGGGTATAGACAACTGACCAGTCATGGGTGGGGAATGTGAATTCGGTGATGGTGCCAATCCAGGGAGCAAATCCGCGTCTTGTATCTTCTGCTACAATACGAAGTTCAATGGATGCTCCGCGGAATTCAATACTGTTTTGCTTGTACCCAATTTTCTCACCGAGTGCCAGCCTGATCTGTTCACGGATCAGATTTGGGTGTTTATTGTCCTGATAACTTATTCGGGCAGAGACATCATTTTCCACCTGGATTCGGGTGTTGACTTCCAGCAGATAAGGTTGACCCGAACGTGAAACAATCCATTCCCAGGTTCCCACATTGTCGTAGCGGACATGGGCGGCAAGTTTGAGGGAGTATTCGACGATTTGGTCGAGAACTTTTTGTTCGTCAAAATCATAGTCAAAGCAGGAAGAATGAAAGCCGGGTGCGGCCTCTATCCGTTTCTGGCGGCCGCTGGACTGAATGGTACAGTTACGCGAACCAAAGTGGATTCGTTCACCATGTCTTGAGCAAAGAAGCTGAACCTCCAGGTGGTTATAGTCGGTGAGGCATCGTTCAATAAGCACTCCGCCGTCTCCAAACTGACGTTTTGCATAACTCTGTACCTGGCGGTAAACACGCCTGAATTCTTCAATCTCAGTGACTTCTTCAATTCCCATGCCACCACCACCGGCAGCAGCTTTAATGAGAATGGCAGGTCGCTCTACCTCTTGCAATCTCTGGCTTTCGAGCAAGTGGAGAGCAATTTCTTCCGCCTCCATTTCATTATAAATGGGGCTGTCGGTTCCGGGGATGGTGGGAATGTTTAACTCATTGGCAACTTTTTTGGTGTTAATTTTATCACCAAGATGTTTAATGACTTCCCAACTGGGGCCAATAAATATGAGTGAGTGGTCGCGGGTTGCAGCACGTCTGGCGAAGCGGAAATCCTCGGCGAAAAAACCGTATCCGGGATGGATTGCTGTGCAGCGCGTGTGTGTGGCTACGGCAAAAAGATCGTTGGGTTCAGTGTAGCTGTTGATTTTCCAGGCGTTTTGATCCAAGCCACTGGTATTGTTGCGTTGAACATGTTCTGAATCTTTATCTGCTTCAGTGTAAACAACCACATAGTCAAGATCTAAATCTTTACAGGCCTCCATAATCCGGATGGCGATTTCGCCCCTGTTTGCAATAAGAACCTTTCCTTCCAATGTATTCCTCTTATCGTGAGACAGGTTCAGAAAAAAGAAACTTCTATTACCTGTATCTTCATGCTATTGTTGAGATGTTATATAAGGTCTCATTATTTGATGAGACGACCTTTTTTTGGTAACGGCACTAAGACACCGATGATGAACGGTAAGCCAGTGTAAGGTGCTAAATAACCCTTACTATAGTCATACGGTATCAATTAGAAAAGAAAAAAGGTAACAAAACTCAATCTATTATAAACTAAAAATGACAAAAGAAAACCCAGTTGAATTAGCAGTTGCAGTGGAAAAAAAGACTTTACTCTCCCGGTTGGCATCTCTGCTTCATTTGGGGCGATCTCCAGAGACCACAGAAGACCTTGAACAGGAAATTCAGGAGCTGCTTGAAGAAGGTGAAGAGCAGGGGTTGATATCCTCACTGGAAGAGCGGATGATCAACTCCATTTTTGACTTCCGTGATACTCTGGTGGGAGAAGTAATGACTCCATCCACTGAAATAGTGAGTGCTGAAGTCACCGCAGAAATGCCTGAACTTGTGGGCATAGTGATTGAAAAAGGTTTCACCAGGATTCCAATTTATGCCGAAAATGCTGATAATATTGTGGGGATTGTTCATGCCAAAGACCTGCTGCAAATGTGTGCAAGAGGACAGGAGAGTAAAGGGCTTGCTGATTATTTGAATCCTCCCTGGATAATCGCAGAAGACAAACCCATTGTTGATCTTTTAAGGGATTTTCAGAAGCAGAAAGTTCATATGGCTGTTGTCGCCGATGAATTTGGAACAGTGCGCGGGCTGGTCACTCTTGAAGATATACTGGAAGAAATAGTTGGTGAAATTGATGATGAGCATGATGTGGACAGGAGTTTGTTGCAGGAGATTGATGAAGATACTGTTCAGGTGAAGGCTCAGGCCGATATCGAAGTGATTGAAGAACGATTTGGAGTGGAGATGGCAGAGGGTGGGTATGAGTCCATCGGTGGTTTTGTGATTTTTCGGCTTGGTCGTCTGGCTCAGGTTGGTGATACCGTTGATGCAGAAGGATTACAGTTTACAGTGCTCAGTGCCACGAAACGTCAGGTTAATCTGTTACGGGTTGCCCGGTTAGCAGTGCCTGTCTCAAAGGATGTGGGATGAACGAAATGACCACCCGTACTGCGGTACTGCTAAGCAGTCTTACGATCCCTTTGCTCTGGCTGGCCATGCCCGGAGGAGGGGAATTCTGGCCTCTACTTGCTGTGGCCTGTGTTCCCTTTCTGGTAATTGTTTGTAAAGGGAGCAGAAAGCAGATTGTTTTGTGTGGTATGCTTGTGGGTACGGGACATTTCCTTGTGCAGCTCTATTGGATTGTGTTTGTTCTTGGTCAGTATGGTGGCTTACCTCTGTTTGCATCTATTCCGGCTCTACTCCTGCTCAGTTTGTATATGGCTTGTTATGTTATGATTTTTGGACTGGTGGCCAACCGTTTTATTCATTCTTTTTCCCCATTTGTTTGCTTGTGGATTCTTCCCGGCTTATGGGTGGGGCTTGACTGGTTACGCTCTGTACCCGAGAGTGGTTTTCCGTGGATGGATCTTGGTTACGGGGTTGCCTTAGTTCCTCTTTTGTTTCAATCAGCTGATATTTGGGGACATTTTGGTTTAACCTTTTTGATCCTGCTGATCAATACCTTTTTCACCCTCCTGATTGTAAGCACCAATGGAAAGAAAGAAATGACCCGGCTGGCTGTTCCTCTGGGCCTTGTGTTTCTTACGACTGCAGTTTATTCAGGGTGGCGATGGCAGAAAGTTGAGCAAAGTCTGCAGGATGCCGACACCATTACAATTGGTATCGTTCAAGGTAATATAGATCAGGGGCAAAAATGGAATCCTGAGCGGAAGGGAAGTACGGTAAAAACCTATGTTGATCAAAGCAGAAAACTAATGCACAAAGCTCTTCGACCGGAACTTCTGGTCTGGCCTGAAACTTCTCTGCCATTTCATCCTGTCAATCATCCACTTCTCTTGCCAATTCAGCGATTACTGGATGAAGAACAGGTCATGTTACTGACAGGAGCACCTTGGTACGAAAGAGAAACACCGGACTCTAAAGAAATACTGTTTTACAATTCAAGTCTTCTTTTTAATAGTAAGGGAAACATCGTTGCCCGCACATCTAAAAGTCATTTGGTGCCTTTTGGAGAATATATCCCCTTTGAACGGTTTATCCCTTTTGTTGCGCCACTGGTTGAGGCTGTGGGGAATTTCAGCAGGGGTGAAATCGCAGATCCCCCTTCTTGTAAGAATGCACGAATTGGAGTATTAATCTGCTTCGAATCCATCTTTGGTGATATATCCAGAAAATGGGTGGATACCGGAGCAAATCTATTGGTTAATATAACCAATGATGCCTGGTATGGGAAGTCTAGTGCTCCTTATCAGACCCTGGGAATGACCAGATTGCGAGCTGTGGAAACAAGACGTTCCGTTGTGCGCTCAGCAAATACAGGTTTTTCAGGTTTTATTGATCCCATGGGGCGTGTGTATCAGGTGTCACCTCTGTTTGTTTCCTGGGAAGCAACCCGGCAGGTACAGATAATGGAAGGTCGAACATTGTTTGTGCGTGGGGGGTATCTGTTTGCACCTCTTTGTTTTATGCTTACATTTCTGTGCGGAATAATTGCTTTTAGAAAACAAAAACGAATTTTTAAATAATATAAATATTTGGAGCAAAAAAAATGTCCATAGAAACTGGAGCTGCAGTCTCGAAACAGAAATTGCAGGATCTGAAAGGTCGAATGTTGGCCTTGAAGGAGCATCTTTGACTTAGATCACCAAAAAGACGATCTGGAAAACCTGGAACAACAGACCCTTATGCCTGGGTTCTGGGATGATGCGGATACAGCAAAAAGAGTTCAAAAGGAGCTTGGTTGCCTGCAGGATATTATTAAGGGCTGGGAAGGCGCTTGGCATGAACTTGACGAAGCCGATCTTTTACTCGAAATGGCAAGCGAGGAAAAGGATGGTGATACAGAGAATGAAGTGGCTTCCCTTTTACCCGCTATGGAAACGGCTCTTGAAGTTGCTGAACTCGAATGTATGTTCTCCGGTGAACATGATGCGTCAAATGTGATGATTTCCATCCATGCCGGGGCTGGTGGCACCGAGGCTCAGGACTGGGTTGGAATTCTACTCCGCATGTATCTGCGCTGGGCAGAAGCAAAAGGGTTTAAGGCTGCTATTCTGGATATTCTGGCAGGTGATGAGGCTGGAACCAAGAGTGTAACCATTATAATAAAGGGACGATACGCATATGGATATATGCGTTCAGAACTTGGTATCCATCGTCTTGTTCGGATTTCTCCTTTTGATACAAGCGGCAGGCGTCACACCTCCTTTGCATCTGTTATGGTTCTGCCCGAGCTTGACGATGATATAGATATTGAAATTGATGACAAGGATCTGCGTATCGATACGTATCGTGCCAGTGGTTCCGGTGGTCAGCATGTTAACAAAACAGATTCTGCCATTCGCATTACCCATATCCCATCAGGTGTTGTGGTACAGTGTCAGAATGAACGCTCCCAGCATCGAAATAAGGATACGGCCATGAAAATGCTTGCTTCCCGTCTCTATGAACTTGAGAAGGAAAAACAGGCAGCACAGCAGAAAGGTCTGCATGGAGATAAGAAAGAGATTTCCTGGGGCAGTCAGATTCGTTCGTATGTTCTTCAACCGTATCGACTGATTAAAGATCATCGGACTGAAGTTGAGATAGGGAACGTGGATGCTGTGCTTGATGGTGGTCTGGATTCATTTATTAAAGCATATCTGTTGTGGGCTAAGTAGGTAGGAGTAAGCCTTGTTGACCTGTGCCAAATGCGGAGCCTGTTCCACAGTCTGCCCTGTATTTCGAACAAGCGGAAAGGAGTCGCATACAGCAAGAGGAAAACTGCATTTGCTCGATACTCTCGGGCTTGAAAAAAGCAGTTCTGTTTTTATAGATATTTTTTCTGCCTGTCTGCTCTGCGGGGCATGTAGTGCTGTTTGTTCCAGACAGATTGATATCAATAAAGAATTGATTGTTGCCAGAAACAGTTTTTCCTCACTTGCAGGCCCCCATGCCTACGAAAAGTATCTGGCTCGTAAACTTCTGGATTATCCCGGAAGTTTAACGGGTCTTCGTATTTTAGCTAAGACCTGCGGGAAAGTACTAGGCGATAAGCTTCCTCGTGATTCGGGTCTCAGGTTACGCTTGGCTCTGTTTGAAGGTGATGCTCTCGCAGTGTCTGATGATGGTCAGCACGGGGAGAGGGAGGCGGTAAATACCGGAGTCAGTCTTGTCTGGTTCCCCGGCTGTTCTGCACGATATCTTTTCCCGAATATTCTTGATTCCTGTAAGTCGCTTGTCTCCCAATCTTCATTTGTATTGCACTATCCTGATGATCTTGTCTGTTGCGGTCTTGCAGATTGTGCAGCAGGTGATTTTGCGAGTGCCCAAAGAAAGGCTCGCAGAAATATTGAGGTTATGGGGGCAACAAAGGGGCCGATTTTGGTGACTTGTGCTTCCTGCTATGCTCATTTGAAGAAGTATTCAGAACTCTTTACACATGACGCACATTGGCAGACGCGTGCTGAAGAGATGGCTTTACGCATGATGGAGCTGAGTGAATTTCTTGCAAATCAAAGTGTTATGCACAGTGCGCCAAATACTGAAGAGGAACAGAAACTTCGAGTATTTTATCACGATCCCTGTCATCTGCGCCATGAGACACCATCCGTGGATAAAGCAAGAGAGCAATTAGAAAAGACAGGGAAAATGGAAGTGATTGAACTTCCTGGCGGATCCCGCTGTTGTGGGCAGGGTGGGCTTTTTCATGTGGCACACCCTGATATCTCAGCAGCTATTCGTGACCAACTTGTACAGGATGTATTGGCCCTTAAACCGGATGTGGTTACATCCACCTGTTCAGGATGTCTTATGCAGTGGCAGCAGGGACTTGTAGCAGCGGGCAGCGAGATTAAGGTTCTGCATCTTGCAGAGCTATTGAAATACCCAACACCTTCTGCCCGCCGGGTATCCATGTACCGTTTTCAAGATATCAAAGTAAATGAAAGTGAAAAAAACTGATACTTCAAGGGCTGTCACCTTTTTACGGAACAGAAGGGTTATTTTTCTCGACCAACTAGAACGATATAGTTATATTAGAAGGTATGAAGAAAAAAATGAGAACACCATAAAAGATGGATTCCCTGAAAGACTCTTACAACTACGGAAGCAAAAGAATCTTTCCAAAACTGAGTTAGGAAGACAGGGTAATGTTCATTATTCCCATGTCGGAATGTACGAACGAGGGATTTCCCGCCCTTCTGCAGATACCTTAAAAAAAACTGGCAAATGAAGAAATAGGGGCCAGACCCAATTTAAGCCCACTATGAGTTATCGTAGAAATCAATTACTAATTGTGGTCTGTCCCCGATTCTTCCTGTAGAAAATGTAATTGATGAGTAATTGTTAAAAGACAAGTGGAAGGCGTCATGAAGTTACATTTAAGCAATTAGGGAGAGAGAAAATGAGGACGATTACAACAGATTTAACTGTCGGAACAGGCGGTAAAGCAGTCGTAAACATACCATTGCCTCCAGATATCAAATATGGAAAGTATCGTGCTGTTATTGTCATTGAGGACAAGCCTATCACGGCGAGGAAGGCTACTAAACAAAACATTCGACTTCCTGAGTTTGCAGCCGGGCTGGTGAACGAGCAATCTACATTTAGAAGAGAGGATATATATGGGGCTGATGGACGATAATCGGAAAGTCTTCATCGACACGAATATCTTAATTTACGCAAGCCTGAAAGAATCCCCCTTTCATCAAGCAAGCAAAATATGTCTCGGAAATTTACAGAAACAGGAAGTCGTTTTGGTCATAAGTCGGCAAGTGTTGAGAGAATACTTGTCTGCAATGACAAGACCAAACACCATTACCATGGAATTGCAACAAGAGAAAATTATTCAGGCTATAAGAAATTTTGAAGAAGATTTCGTTGTTTTAAACGAAGGAGCAGAAGTTACGAAAAAATTACTGGAGTTAACGGAAAAAGTTTCTGTAAGTGGTAAGCAAATCCATGATGCCAATATAGCTGCGACAATGCTGGTCAATGAAATAACAGAGCTTTTAACTCATAACGTGGGCGACTTCAAACGATTCACCCCAGAGATTACAATTATCCCTCTGATAAAAGAACACTGACAAGTGGTGCATCCGCGCAAGGAATCTAGACCCCGCCCACCCGCACATTCCAAGTTCAGCGTTAGTAAGCGTTTACCAGCACCCCATATTTGTCCGATCGAGCCGCCTTATGTACAAAATCGTACACTACGGCGTCCCGCTTGAACAAATCTGAGGCACGGAGTCTACGCTTACCTGGTGAATGCTTACGAGTAAGCGTACAGATTAATCCCTCCAGCAAGCCCAATAGGATCAGCGGTGATATATCATCCCGTTTCGGGGGGCATAAAATCTGTACCAGTTATTCAATAACCTGATCGTAAGCCTGGCGATATAATACAGCCAATTCTTTTATTAAAGGCATGCGCGGGTTGGCAGTTGTACACTGATCCTCAAAAGCCCTTTCCGCTAATGTGTCTACCACCACTTCAAATTCCTGGGAACCAACTCCGCATTCAGCAATGGTTAAAGGCATCGCAACCTCGCGCATCAATTTGTATATCGCTTTAATTAAACTGCGCACTCCTTCAGCAGGTGTAGCAGCCGGCAACCCAAGGTGTTGGGCAATTTCCTGGTATTTAATATGGGCTATATAATGCTCGTAATTAGGAAATGAAGCAAATTTACTGGGAGTTGAAGCATTATAGGCAATCACATGTGGCAATATAACTGCATTGGCTCGTCCGTGGGCAATATGAAATTGTCCACCCAGTTTATGTGCCATACTGTGATTTACACCTAAAAATGCATTGGTAAAAGCCATCCCGGCAATGGTTGAAGCATTGTGCATTCGCTCGCGGGCATACTTATCAGCACTGCTGTAAGATTGCGGTAAGTACTTAAACACCAACTCAATTGCTTTCATAGCCAGCGCATCTGTATAATCCGAAGCCATGACCGATACATAAGCTTCAATGGCATGAGTAAGCACATCCAGCCCAGTGTCTGCCGTAACATGCGGGGGGATCGACATCACAAAATCAGGATCTATAATAGCTACATCAGGAGTTAATTCATAATCTGCCAGCGGGTACTTAACATCATTGCCCTCATCGGTAATAATAGTAAAGGCCGTCACCTCTGACCCCGTACCACTGGTGGTAGGGATAGCTACCATTTTAACTTTGCGGCCCAATTTGGGATATTTGTACGTACGTTTGCGAATATCTAAGAATTTCAGCTTTAAAAAATCAAACTCTACATCCGGGTGTTCGTAAAACAACCACATCCCTTTTGCAGCATCAATTGGTGAACCACCACCTAAAGCAATAAGAGTATCCGGTTTAAACTGGTGCATAATCTTTAAACCGTTGTTGACCATTTCCAATGTCGGGTCAGGCTCTACTTGATCAAACACTTCAATAATCACTTGATTGCGACGTTTGCGCAAGTGATAAATCACTTTATCCACATAGCCTAAATCAACCATAACTTTATCTGTTACAATAAACACCTTTTCTACATCGAGCATTTTCGTAAGATACTGTACCGATCCTGGCATAAAGTAAATTTTACTAGGTACCTTAAACCACTGCATCTTTTCTTTGCGACCAGCCACTCGTTTGATGTTAATTAAGCTGTTCACGCTCACGTTAGAAGTGGTAGAATTGCGACCATAAGAACCACACCCCAGTGTTAACGATGCCACGTTTGTATTGTAGATATCTCCAATAGCCCCTTGGGTACATGGCGAATTGACAATTACCCGCCCCACGCGCACAATGCTTGAAAATTCTTTGATGATTTGTTTGTCTTCTGAGTGAATCGCAGCCGAATGCCCCATGCCCCCAAATTCCACCATCTGCACACAACGTTCAATGCCTTGCCGGTAGTTGTCTACCACAAAAAAGGCCAAAATAGGCGAAAGTTTTTCTTGAGAGAGTGGGTAATCAGGCCCTACGCCCGAGAGCGGCACCATTAGTATCTTGGTGTTTTCAGGCACTGTAATACCTGCCATTTTAGCAATATCTACTGCTGTCTGACCTACTATTTTCGCCATGACGCGGCGAGAATCTTCAGTAATTACCGCCGCTGTTAGTTGTTCTGTCTCGATGCTGTTTAAGAAATAGCACTCATTTTCTTTAAATATATCTATTACTTGGTCTGCTATTTCCCGATCCACAATTACCGCTTGCTCCGAAGCGCAAATCATCCCGTTGTCATAGGTCTTGCTCAATATTATATCAGCAACCGCTCGCTCTAATTTGGCTGATTGCTCTATATAGGCAGGAACATTACCAGGTCCTACACCCAAAGCAGGTTTGCCGGCACTATATGCCGCATTTACCATCTTAGCCCCGCCGGTGGCTAGTATTAATGCTACCCCGGCATGGTTCATCAGCTCTTGGGTGGCTTCAATAGATGGCTTTTTGATCCAGGTAATGAAATTTTCCGGCGCACCAGCTTTAATGCCGGCCTGGTACATGATCTTGGCCGCCTCTGTGCTGCACTGTTGTGATCCTGGATGAAAACTGAAAACAATCGGGTTTCTTGTTTTGGCACAAATAAGAGCTTTGAACATGGTGGTAGACGTGGGATTGGTTACCGGAATAATCGCAGTCACCACTCCTAACGGCTCTGCCACTTCGTAAAAATCTTCTTCTTCATTCTCGGTTATAATTCCAACCGTTTTTTTGTATTTAATGCTATGGTAAATGTATTCGGTGGCAAAAATATTCTTGGTGATTTTATCTTCATATACCCCTTTTTGGGTTTCCTCCACCGCCATTTTTGCCAGTTCCATGTGTTTGCCAAGTCCGGCAAGTGTCATCGCTTTAACAATTTTATCCACTTGTTCCTGATCTAGATTCATAAATTCACGACCGGCAACAAGTGCCTTTTGAACCAAATCATCCACCGCCCTGTCAAGCGGAGCGACTGTTTGTAGTTCGGGCTTAGGAATGCTCGGTCCACACTCACTTACTTGCTTGTCGAGTAAGAGTTGCTCTTTCACGAAACCACCTCCAAAATTATTATTGTTTTGTTCACCCTCGTTCGGTGATAAGTAATTGTTTGTTTCGGTGAGCAAACGGAGAAGGGAAAGAGCACAAACAATAAGCTTCCCGGAACAGGAAGACACATCTACAACAATTCTGCAAGATCCCCTCTTTGTGCAAATCGATGTTCCCCAACTTCCATAGCACCACATCCGCTGATCACTTATTATAACAGATACAAAATCACTTTGACAAAAGCAATAGTATTCTAAGGAACTTTGTAAGTTCCGACGTAACTCCCCACCCATGTTGATGCATATCTGGTCTGATAATGGTATCTGGATGGACGGCCAACAGATTTTCCTTTTCGAGCAACAGAGTTATACTGTTCGGATTCTGATGCAGAAGAAACCAGGCAGGGCTGAGATCGTTGAGACCGGTTTCGATAATGATGTGTTGTGTGGGATTGTACACAAATAAACATATGACTTCTTGTTAATATAGTCCTTGACTTGTGGTAAAAGTAAAGCATATAATTAATTGTTAACAATGGCAATAAAACAACAGGGTGTAATGTGTTTAAATGGCACACTGACATGGGTTCGGTAGTGCCGGATTTGGTTCCGCTGCTTAGAGCATTCACAGTTCAGCTACGTTTTTCCTGATACTGTTTTAATTGAAGATATCGGAACAGGATTAAGGGAGTGTTTTTTTTTGATTTCTTCCTTGATGGTGATGAGACAAGACAGGCTAGCGATGGCTGGGCTTCATTCATTACGAATTCTGGTCAACGGGAGGCTGGTTTCGGGTTCCTGAAACAAACGTGAATCAAGAGATGGAAAAAGAAACAACAAAGTTTGTGATTGTCAATGAAAATACTGGAATATCCCTGCAATCAATTCTTCAGGTCATTGAGCACGATGCCGCTAGTTGCACAGTCTCAGTAAAGAACGACAGGATGCAGAGAAGCGGTACGCTCTTCTTCAGGGAAGGAAAGCTCATTGATGCCGAGTGTTGTGACGAACGGGGATTGGATGCCGCTTACAGAATCTGCCCATACAGAGCTGTCTCGTTCTCCATTGGTTCCCCAATTGAACGGCCGGTTCGAATTGATATTCCCCTGTCTTACATTCTTCTCCATGCCACTGTCCAGGCAGATGAAAAACAGAAGCTTTCCAGAGAAGTCCCAAGCAACAGCATAACATTTCAGGAACTCATAGATTTTCTCAACACTACCAAGGGCATCCAATTCTATCTCCTGCTCAACAGACAGGGAAAAATCGTTTGTCAATCCAAACAGAAATCGCATCCTGAAAATAATAGTACTCCCAGGGAAGATCCGGACATAAAGCACCATACCGCTTTGATCACCCGGCATGCGGTATCTCACTTTAACAGAGCCACAAATGATGGTGACACTCAGGCAAGTTACTCTGAACTGCTCGATGATGGCAAGGCAGTTCTGACTGTTTTTTATCAGGATATGGTGCTCTCCCTATTACTTGAACATAATGATTACGCCGAAGACATAAGCACATTTTTGCACCAGGAAAACATGGCATGATATCACAATGACAAAACAGTGCGCTGTTCTCGGAATAGGCAATACCCTCCTCGGTGACGAAGGAGTTGGGGTGCATATTGTCGAGCGTTTGCAGAGAAGCTATCGGTTTCACCCGGGAATTGCTTTGATCAATGGAGGATGTGCCGGGTTGAACTTGTATTTTATACTGGAACGCTACGATCCGGTGATCATCATTGATGCCTTGGCTTTACATTCTGGGATTCCCGGATCGCTGCATATCATTAGCGGTGATGCACTGACAGGAAAGGAAAAGGATGGTTGCTCTGCACACTCTGTGGGCATAGGGGATGTCCTTCTCCTTCTGCGCTCTTTGGCAGCCCTCCCGAAAGATATGGTTCTAGTCGGGATCGTACCGGATAGCCTTGATTATGGATTCAGGCTCTCTCCCATTGTCAGGAAGCAGGTACAGCCGATGGAAGATATTATTTTACAGCAACTTCATTTTCGAAATATTGAGGTGACAAAACGATGAATCAATACAACACAGAAGAAATGACTGCGCTTGTTCATAACCGACTCTTCAGAGGAGGCCGTATAGGGCATTTGTGGCGTGTCTTCAGAAGTAATCATCTGAGTGGCATATTCCAAATAAGTGGTGACGGGCAGAAGTGCAGCCTTGAAATGGTTCAGGGAGCAACTGCCAGATTTACCTTTGAAGGCCAACAGGAAAGATTGGACAGTGACAAGGCATTGAAGCGTCTAAAGCACTTTGTACGGAAAAGGGGTGCTCGTTTTTCCATATATGTCGCCCCATAGCTGTGAAATAATAAGTAGCACATAGCACTTTTGCACTGGAGAGAAGCATGAAACTGACCTGTATAATTGGTGGAGATGGAGACAGCTGCCATTCCCTGGATTTGTCTCAGTTCAATCAGGATTCGAATACGGTCATTCGAGTTGATGATTCCGTTGAAGGGCTAACAGAGATCTCTGCTCTTTGTGAGAGTAAAAAGCCAGACAGCATTGTATTAATAGCGAAAGCCCCCCTCCGTTTCAGGGATGATCTGCAAATTGGCCTGTTACAGAGATTGATTGAAATTGGTATCAACCCGGCATCCATTGGCTTTGTCAATCTCAACGGCATCGTTTTATGCAGCGACAGTGAAGAACAGGTACTCGCACGTTTGCAGATTACCACAGATCTCGCCCACAAACGCGTAGCCCACGGTAAGCCGTTGTCTGTGGAAAAGGTTAAACCAATAAAGCGCTGTCTTGTTGTTGGAGAACTTCTTGAGAATGACCTCAAACTCCTGGCACAGAATGGTATCGAGCTGATCCATATCTGGTCAGAGAATAACCGGGAAATCCACTCCGACGTTGGCCTGCAGTCGCTCTCTGGTCTGCCTGGGGATTATCAGATTAGTCTCCTGCAATCCGGCAATAGAGCTGAGGAACATCGCTGTGGAGCGGTCGTTGTTAATACCTCCTCGCTTAATCGAGAGCAAACAAAACAGCTTGCAGAAGCTATGAAAATTCCTCTTCCCGCAGACACATTCAGACTGCCGCCTGATCGGCATGTCCTCACCGCCGGGGTCTGGGTTCTTGAAAAAGAAAATGAGCAGCAAACAGCAGGATGGGTTGCGGAAGTCTCCTCTTTTCTCAGTCAGGAAACCATTGAATCGTATTTGGATGCCTGTACTGTCAATCTTGCCAAATGCGGATTGTGCGGCACCTGTGTCAAAACATGCATGTTTTCTGCAAATTCCATCGATCTGAAAAGTGGGCTAATACATTTTGATCAGACCCGCTGTACCGGTTGCGGAAACTGTGTGACAGCCTGTCCTGTCCTGGCAAGGGATCTGCACCATTACTCAAATAGTTATATGGCCAGCATAGCTGATAATCTCCATGCATTTAAGGGTCGGGACGGAATACGAATATTGGGTCTATTCTGCGAAAACAACGGCTATAAGGCTGTGAATTATCTTGCAGGGGCAGGAAAGCGAGTTTCGTCTTCCTATTACTTTCTTCCTGTTAAGTGCGGTGCCCGAATCGGCACCGAGATTATTCCAGACAGCTTTCAGAACGGTTTTGACGGCGTAGCGCTCCTTGTTTGCGCCAGGGATGAATGTAACCAGCTAGTTGGAAGCTTGGATCTGGAAAGACGTTTCAACCTGTATCGAACCATTATGAAGGCTCAGGGGCAGGAAAGCGGTCGCATGCGGATTTTTTCTATTAAAGAGAAGGAATTGGGAAATGTCCATGACGGCTTGGAACAGTTTGCCCAGTATCTGGATGATCTGCGGACAGATCAGGCCGTTTTTTCACAATTATAACCAGATGGACACTGATATTATATTTTTCCATTCTGTATCCAATACATCTGACAAAGGAGAATAATCATGCCGGACAAACCAACTGTAGCGATAGGTTTGTTGAGTGGTTGCTTTGGCTGCCTTACAAGTTTTCTTAATATTGCCGACGATCTGCCGGAACTTCTTGAAAAAGTTGATCTGCGTCGTACCCCGTTTAACGATCTGAAAGAGCTGGAACCGGTTACTGTGGGAATTCTTGAAGGTGCTGTGGCTACTGATGAGAACGAAAAACTGGCTCATGAAATGCGGGAAAAGGCGGATATTCTTGTTGCCCTGGGAACCTGTAGCTGCTTTGGCGGCATTGGTGGACTGCGCAACCTTGAGCCGGCAGCAATGGTACTGGACAATGTTTACGACCAAAAAATACCTGACGCCTCTGATCTCCCGGCGTTACTGCCCAAGGTTATGCCTCTGGAATCTGTGGTAAAGGTGGATGTCACAATACGCGGCTGTCCTCCGAAGGCTGAAGATATTCTCCTTACTTTAAATGCCATTTTATCGGGAGAATCTCTCAAAGAACATTCCAAAAATCTCTGTAACGAATGCCCGCGCATCAAAGCATCCATAATGATCCCCCAAAAAGGCTTCCTCACAGAAGGAGTCAGAGCGGTCATGGAACTTGAAACAATTGATTCGAAGCGCTGCTTTTTGGAACAGGGTATTCTCTGTGCCGGACTGGTAACGGTTGAAGGGTGTGGAGCCAGATGTACCACAAACAATATGCCGTGCCGAGGCTGCTACGGCCCTGCATCCGGTGTCCATGGCCAGGGCAATAAATTTGTGAACGCTGTTTCCTGTCTGCTGCCAGCTGGAGGCATCATGTTTCAGGAAGATATTGTTGGCACCGGCTACCGTTTTAGTCTGGCTGCGGATACTCATTTTAATAACAGGGAAGAGTAATGCGGAAGATAGTAATAGAACCAATCAGCAGAATAGAAGGTGAAGGGAAAGTTACGGTTTTTGTCGGCTCCGATGGCGAAGTTGTCAAGGCACGATTCCAGATGATGGAATTCAGAGCTTTTGAGGAATTTGTCAAAGGCAGGATGATCTGGGAGATGCCCCTTATCACCAGTAAGATATGTGGGATTTGCCCGATACCACAACACCTTGCTGCCGTAAAAGCTGCGGAGTCTGCTCTTGGAGTGAAAGAAATTCCGGATGTTGCCCTGTTGCTCCGCAAACTGCTCCTTGCCGGAGGCTCCATACAGGATCACGCCTTGCACTTCCTCTATCTTGCTTTCCCTGATTTTGTTTTCGGCTCAGACACTCCTCCGGAAAAGCGCTCTATAACAGGATTGCTCGAAAAGCATCCCCAGCTAGTCAAGAAGGCCATTTTTTTGCGAAAATGCGGGGTACGCATGGCAGAAATGATCGGGGGGGACTCTATTTATCCGGTTACCGCCATACCCGGCGGCATGACAATGCCATTTGACAGGGAGAATATCCCAGAAATAACAGCTCTTTACAAAAAAGGGCTTGATGTCGCTCAGGAATGTGCGGAACTGGCCTTGAAGGTAGTCAGTTCCAAGGTAAAAAACAGATTCCCCCAAAACAGTCCCCCCACCAAATTCATGACGCTTATATCAAAAAACAATAGTCTCGCCCATTATCAGGGAGATGTCAGGGTTATTGATGAAAAGGGAAATCCCCTGGAGACCTTTCGTGCCTCTGACTACGCAACGTTTATTGAGGAAGATGTGGAACGTGACAGTTGGGGTAAAGTCCCATTTCTGCGTAAGTCTGGCCGCCATGAAGGAATTTATAGGGTGGGTCCCCTGGCACGGCTCAATGCAATTGAGCAAATTGAGACACCAAAGGCGGGTAAATGGCTGAAGCAGTTTAAAGCCCTGGGGGATGGACGACCTGTCCAGGACATTATTTATTACCATCTGGCCAGAACCATTGAGCTGGTGTACGAGTTTGAGCAATCTCTGCAAATGCTGGAAGACACAGGTCTGACAGAAAAAGAAACCAGAATTCCGGTCTCCAGACAGGCTGGTGAAGGCGTCGGTATTGTAGAAGCACCACGCGGAACTCTTATACACCACTACAAATGCGGTCCACGCGGTGATGTCACCCACGCCAACTTTATCGTCCCCACAACCCATAACAACGCCGCATTACAGGAGTCTGTTGCTGCTGCGGCCAAACAAGTCATAACAAACGGCACCATCAATGATGCAGGACGGCAGCAGATTGAAATGGCTGTAAGGGCGTATGATCCCTGCCTGAGCTGTGCCACCCATAGCTGGAACGCTTCTCGCAGGCTTCCTATTGAAATAATCAGGGAGGAATAATGAGTAATACCACCACAGAATTTCGTGCTGATGCGCTGCAGGCTTTCAAGCAAGTGGTCGAGCCATATTTGCACAAAAAAATGGGGCATGAGATTGCTGCTCTGCTCACTGATAGAACCCTGGAAATATCCTTGGCTGAAAGTAGCTCTGCAAAAGATGCCTTCACCCGGCTCTGCAACAGGCTCCTTGAAATTCGCCTTGGAAAGCGTGATATCCCATTCGTCAATCTGGTGTTGGACAGGGAAGAACTTTCCACTCTTCAAGAGGATTTTATCCGCGATTACGACTCCCGATGTGGACACGATCAGAATCAGCTGACCATTGATACGGTTTTTGACGTTCTTCTGGCACCGGATCTTGTTGATGTCCTGGGAGAAGAACTTGTCACCTATCTGAAAAAGCTCTATATCGATAAAATAGAAACATTGGTTGGTGTCGCAGACCACCTTCGATTTACAACAGCTATGGAAAATCTGTCAGAGACCATGCCACTGTTGCAGGAAGCAGAATACACGGAGCGAATCAGAGGAATATCAGAAATTCTCCAAAAACAGCAGACCGACTCTGCGGAAAATCCAGATGCTGCCTTTTCCTCCATTACTATGCAGGATGGTATTGAGCAGATTATTATTCCTGATCTTGCAGAAATTCTTGGCAAAGGGCCTATTCTTGACGCATTGGTGGGAGAAGCAGAAAAACAGTGTTCAGGAATCTTTTCCGATGAGCTTGCGAGGTTTTCCCAATTTGTCAAAATCTTGAACAAATCTGACATAATACTCAATATGTTCGGTGATCACTGGACTGATGACAAGGAGCGACAATGGATCAAAGAGTTCAGAGAATTACTCATTTGATCAGTTACCGAATACCGAATACCGAATACCGAACACCTAATACCGAACACCTAATATCGCATACCTTTTCTGCCAGCAGGGCATCATGCTCTCAGGGGAGATTGATCGGTATTTCCGTTTGTTCACTGCAATCCATATCAATGCGGCACTCGTCCTCACCGGCAAAATCAAACAGGCGAAAATCATCCTTTGATTGCCCGACTACGGGAAGCGGATCAAAACAATTTTCTTCAAGGTATGTCACGATAGCCCCTCCTCCTCTAATGAAGCGCATCCCGTTACCACTTTTTTCGATTAATACCGGGATGGCGTCTATCCCCAGTATTTTCAGAGCCATGGCATTGATATTCGGATCCCAGGAATCCACAGGTTCCAGATCGGGCAGTACCTGCTGATCTAAATACTGAACAGGGTTAAAGCGGACTTCACACTGCGTGGAGGTGCTTAACAGATCAATTACTATGTGGCATTGGGGACAATTGGTTGAAAACAGCAGGTACAACTGCTGTTGTGGGTTGACACTCCGTTTAATGGCATAGGTGCCGTGGTCGATATTGAACGATTGTTTACCTGCTCTCGGATCTTGAAACTGCAGGAGGGAAAAGATAATGAGTTCTGTGGCAAACAACAAAAGCGCAAGGCATGCCTGGCGCCAGCCGGCCAGCATGTTCATGATGATGATGAGGCAGCAGATAAGCAAACAATAGGAACAAAATGTCTGAACGACGAAAACCTGGTACGAGAAAAGAACTCCCTCTGCCGCAATGCCGCAAAGCAGCAGCAGGCGAAGAAGCATCTCTGCTCCAGGCTTGGATCTGGTCAGTGTGGCGGCAATCAGAATACTGATAAAGAAAAGAAAACCCGCCCCATCTAACCATACCGGCGGAATACGGAGCAGACTCTCGACCACGCTGCAGCCCTGATTCAAGCAAATAACTGAATCGCTTATCACTCGGTAAACACCCTGAACAAGCGCTGTGCCGGCTCCGATCCCGGCCAGCACAATTATCCCTGCAAGTGCTCTCTTGCCTGGTTTAGGCAGCGATTTATTTTTTGTCTGAGACATTGTTCACACCGTTAATTTTCTAAGACTTGCCACGCTCATTGAAGGCAAGGGGCGCAAAAAGTTTTTGACTGGATCTTGTTACCAGCTTCAACAGATCCTGGGTAAAGGTTCGCCAGACAGTGGCTCCACTAACCGCCTACCGCCGGAAACCGTAGTCAGAACCACTCGGCCTGCGTGTTTTTCTGAAACCCGACCAATTATGGCAGTATCCCTGCCTTCCTGAATAGAGCGCATTCTGTGAAGAATCTCTTCTGCATACTCAGGAGCTGCAAGCACCATACATTTTCCTTCGTTGGCAAGATAAAGAGGATCAAGCCCCATAAGCTCACAGGCTGCACGTACTTCAGCATGTATGGGGATGGCTTTTTCTTCGATCTCCATACACAGGTTCGTTGTTTTGGCAATTTCACTGAGTGTTGTTCCCAGGCCGCCCCTGGTTGGGTCCCGCATGGTATGAATGGCTCCTGGAAAATCCTTTACAATTGCCTGAACAAGAAAATGCAGCGGCCTGGTATCACTTAGCAGATTGGCATCTACCTGTAAGCCCTCACGGCTGGTTAGAATGGTGATTCCGTGATCCGCAAGTGTTCCGGAAAGGAGAATGATATCACCGGATCGCGCCTGCCCGGCTGTAACATTGATGTTTTCTTCGACAATTCCGATACCTGAGGTATTGATGAAAATTTTATCGGCCTTCCCCCTTGGCACTACTTTTGTGTCCCCTGTCACAACAGGGACACCGGCGTAATCGCAGGCATTGGCAATGCTTTTAATGATCTTTTCCAGCTCAGCAAGAGCAAATCCTTCTTCAAGTATAAGTCCCAGGCTCAGACAAATCGGCCTGGCCCCTCGCATGGCAAGATCATTAATGGTACCGTTTACTGCCAGCTCACCAATATTACCACCGGGGAAAAAAACTGGATCCACCACATAACTATCCGTGGAAAAAGCGATCTGACCATGTTCAGGCGGTAATACAGCAGCATCTTCCAACTGGTTCAGGACAGGATTTTTTAAATACTTGAGAAAGAGAGAACTTATCAGGTTTTGACTGGCCAGTCCGCCGCTTCCATGATCAAGTAAAATATATTTTTCCATATCTATTTAGTTCCTTTTGGTTGAGTAATGAACGAAGGCTTCATTTGTTGGAAAACAATCGACTGCTAACAAGGGTAAGGCAAATGGCAAATGAAATGGCCGCCATTCCCATAAGTACATTGTAGTAAGGCGGTGCCACCAAGGCCAGACGGACAAACATGGTTGACAGGGCGTAGCCGGAATTGCGAAATATTGTAATGAATGAAGGGTGAAAACACTGAGAAATAAGAACAATAAGAATGTCTGTTAAAATAAGCAATGTGTAAAAGGTATGAAAAAAATCAGAATGTTCCTGCCCCAGTACCAAGTGGTAGATATTAACACAACCTATGGAGATAAAGCTTGCCAACAGAAACAGTGAAACGGCTTTTTTAGCAGACACAAAACGGTACAGATCCCAAGGTGTCTCTCTAGTATTCGTTGAATGTTTCTGAACGATATAATAGACACCCAGCAGGCCAAAAATAAACAGGGAACCAAAACCATCTGCCATAATCCTCAGTATCGCTTCTTCATTGCCAGTGAACCTGATCGGTTCGGGCAGGTGGGAGAGTTCTTTAAAGGCATCACGAAGCAGGATGAGAACTAACAGTTCAAATTGCTTACCAACAGCTTTGGAAAAAGAGCAGGGCAACACAAAAATCAGACTCAGCACTTCAAGGATAAGGATAATTGTGAAAGCTGTACCAATGGCATGAAAATGATTCGTTGGAATAAACGTTTCCACCGACTGTGGCAAAAACTGCATCCGATTAAGTTCTATCAGCAGAATGTTGAGTATAAAGAAAAAAACCAGAAAAACAGAAATCTTTTTATGTACCTGCTCTTGTTCCCAGAATCTGTGCAGGGCGTCATAGAAATATGTGATTTGCTGATAGAAAAAATCCGTGCTGATTTTCATGATAAGAAGGTCCGAGGATTGTAGATTAGGAACGGAAACTAAAAAAGTTGCTCAAATTGTGTAGTGTATGTCATGTTTCTTAGTTCAGATCGCCATATCTATACCAGGCAGCACAGGTTCCTTCGCTGGAAACCATGCAGGGACCAACGGGGGAGCCTGGAGTACAGCGATTTCCAAAAATGGGACAGTCCGGCGGCTGGTTGATACCTTTAAGGATATCACCACAGCGACAGCCTTTAGGCTCACTGGATGGGGCGATTTGTATATCCAGCCTTTTTAGTATGTCAAAGCTGCTGTATTCTTCACGCAGAGTCAGGCCACTCGACTTAATAGAACCAAGGCCGCGCCATTCACTGTCCACCTGAGTAAAAACCGTATCCACAATTTTTCTGGCCTTTACATTGCCCTCTGCTGTAACTACACGCCCATAGCAGTTTTCCAGGGCCGGTCTGCCTTCCTGCACCTGTTTGACCAGTGCTATGATAGACAGCAGTATGTCCGTTGGTTCAAATCCTGCAACCACACAGGCAATACCATAATCATTCACCAGAAAACGGTACATTTCAGATCCGCTGATAATAGAAACATGCCCAGGACAGAGTAAACCGTCAACCTGTAGTTTCGGATCCTTCATTAACGCTTTAAGGGGGGCAGGCATGGTCTTATTGGCCGGAAAAACACAAAAGTTGCCGATCTTTCTTCTATCAGCTTCAAGGATGGTGGCGGCAACTGTTGGAGTGGTGGTTTCAAAACCAATACTGAGAAAAACCACGAGCTTATCAGGTTTTTGTTCAGCAACCTTAAGAGCGTCCATCGGTGAGTAAACAATGTTCACATCTGCCCCGGTGGCCTTAGCCTGCATAAGAGAATTACCTGTTCCCGGCACCCGGATCATATCTCCAAATGTGGTGATGATAACGTCGGGTCTGCCTGCAAGCTCAACAAACGCATCAATCACACCGGAAGGGGTGACACAGACCGGGCATCCTGGACCTGAAATAAGCTGAACATCTTTGGGCAGCATTTGCCGTAAGCCATGTTTGAAGATGGACATGGTATGTGTACCACAGACTTCCATGATCCGAACAGGCCGATTGGAAAGCTTATGCAGCTTTTTTGTCAGGCTGTGGACAAGATCCGAACCCCGGTATTCATCAACATATTTCATGTCCTGTTCCCGTCTGTAGATTCGTCCATACCTGCAGCGAGTTCACGCAATAGTCGCAGATTGATTTCAGCATTCTCTGCATCCAGACAGTTTACGGCAAATCCCGCATGGATGATTAAATAGTCGCCAATCTCCGGCAACTTGTCTACCAGATCCAGACGGATCTCTTTTCGTATTCCATCGGTTTCAACTGTTGCGATCTGCGGATTTAGCAGATCATCACTGACGCCCTTGACTTCTATGACCCGCATGGGTATGGCAAGACACATAATTTTCCTCTTTTGTCATTTGTTTAATTGGTATTATTCGGCTTCTGAACCGAATTTTCTGTTTGCCGGACAGCTATGCAGGCCTGCCCAAGAGAAATACCGCCGTCATTAACCGGTACCTGCTCACCAGTGTACACATTAAAATCATTTTTTTCGAGTCTTTCAGCAAGAAATTCCAGAAGCATTCTGTTCTGAAAACATCCACCGCCAAGTATAATGTTTTGGGTGGGGTATCGTTTGCCAAAGAGCTGCATTAAGGCTTTGTGGGTTGATCGAACCAGCCAGAGATGAAAGAACAGGGCAATAGCAGCAACAGGAGTTCCGTTTTTTAGATCTGCCAGTAACCAGAGTAACAACGGTTTCAAATCCAGCAGCCATTGTTGGTTCTCCCATACGATTGTGCCGATATAGCGGTCACCATCCGGCATGAAGCCCTTGCTTTCATGTGCTGTCCAGGCCAGAGTCTCAAGTTCCATGGCGGCCTGACCCTCAAAATCAACCTCCTGTCGAATGTCCAACAAAGAAGACACTGCATCAAATAGCCGACCTACACTTGAGGTAAGCGGAGTGTTGATTTTCTTCTCCATAATCATGGCAATACCAGGCAGAGACTCAGCCGGTATATCCCGAAGTGTCGAAGGCAGTGCTGTCATTTTTGAGATATCAAAACCACCGGCTGAAAGGAATGCCAGTCCCATTCGCCAGATCTCATGTGTAGCACGATCTCCACCAGGCAGCATAAGGGGAGCAAGATGTCCTACCCTTTCGTAAACCGTTCCCACTACATGGAGGATCTCTCCGCCCCACACTGTACCATCATCACCTAATCCCGCCCCGTCAAAGATAACAGCCAGCCCTTCCGACAGATTGTGTTCAGCCATGATTGCTGCTGCATGGGCATGATGGTGCTGAACGTTAAGACCAGGTAAAGATGATGATGATGCTGCTGCATATCGGCTGCTGAGATAATCGGGATGCAAGTCACAGACGATCTGTTCAGGAGAAATGTCAAGAATAGATTTCATGTAGTCCAGCGACTCTTCAAAGAAATCTATGGTATCAGGTCCTTTGAGGTCGCCGATATGCTGACTGAGAAAGAATTGACCGTTGCGGGACAGGCAGAAAGTGTTTTTCTGTTCAGCACCGCAGGCAAGTACAGATTGTTTAAGACCCGGTACAGACAAAGGGACAGGTGCGTAGCCACGGGAACGGCGGATCATCTGAAGCCGGCCCCGAACAATACGAACAACGGAATCATCGACTCTGGTCACAATGTCCCGATTGTGAAGCAGGAAGTAATCTGCAATGGTAGCAAGTTTCTGTAAGGCTGCTCTATTATCAGTACAGATGGGTTCGCCACTGAGGTTGCCCGATGTCATAACCAGAATTTCAGGACACCCCTCCATAGCAAAGAGCAGATGGTGGAGAGGAGTATAGGCCAGCATTATACCGATCTCACGAATACGTGGGGAGAGTTTGTCGCTTAAATAGGACTGTTTCTTCAATACAAGAACGATTGGCCTCTCTTTGGACAGGAGTAACTCACGTTCCTTGTCATTTAGCTGACAAATTTTTTCAGCCGTTGTAATATTTGCAACCATAACGGCCAGCGGCTTGGTATATCGATGTTTGTTTTCACGCAGCCGCTGTACTGCTTTGTTTGAAGTGGCATCCACGGCTAGGTGAAATCCGCCAAGTCCCTTTATTGCAACAATGGCTCCCTGTTGCAATGCTCTGGAACAAGCCTTTAAACATTCTTCGTTTGTATCGCTTATTTTTGTTCCCTGATTGTCGTGCCAGCTAAGTACAGGCCCGCATGCCGGACATGCATTTGGTTGGGCATGGAACCTGCGGTCAGACGGATCGTGGTACTCTTTCAGACATGAGGGGCACATGGGGAAAACTGCCATGGATGTCTTTGTCCGGTCATAGGGGATTCCCCTGATGATGGTCATTCTTGGCCCACAGTTGGTACAGTTGGTGAAAGGGTAGTGAAATCTGTGGTTTTCAGGAGATGAAATGTCATTTATGCAATCTTCACAGGTTGCAATATCAGGTGAGATCAGGGTGGATTTGATTCCGCTGTCATTGCTGGGCACAATGGTGAAATCATCGGCGACTTTTGTTTCCTGTACTGCTGTAAACTGTATTTCAAAAATTCGCGCTAAAGGAGGAGGGTCTGTTTTGAGCGTGTCTAAAAATGTTTCAATATCAGCAGCATGTCCGGAAATCTGGATTTTTACCCCATCTCCGGTATTAGCGACATTGCCGGTCAAGCCGAGTTTTCTGGCAAGTTTGTAAACAAAGGGTCTGAAGCCAACTCCCTGAACAATTCCCATGACATTTATATGCAAATGGCTGGTTTTGGACGTACTGGCTGTTACCTGTGACTGATTACTGGAGAGATTGTGCATCAGAAATAAATTGGTTCCCGTGAGGGCGGTAGCAGTTGCGTTATGTCCTTGAGTGTGTGGTCAACAAGAGCGTTTTTATCCATCTCAAGTCGTTCGGGATGGCGATGGCTTCCAGCCAGTTTCTGTTTTTCGGTTAGTTGAATAATGCTGTCTGGATTTTGCTGCGGAAGAAACCTAGCAGGACTGAGACTGCTGATGTTGGTTCCGACAATGATAATATTGTATGTCCTTCTCATCATAACACACTAACACTGGTGAACAGTAAGTAAGGCACTAAACCACATTACAGCCAAAACCGCAATAAATTGCGCATCAATTGTGCGTAGATTGTGCAAGTAAATATATGATTTCATCACGGTAACTTTGTTTTAACGCGAGCACACGCATGTCACCGAAGAATTGTCTTCTGGTTCCTGGCAGCTGTGACGCACAAAGATTTTTTCTCACCTAAACATGGGCTACAAGGAGATCTCTAAAAAATGTTTTTCGCAATAAAGTCAAACGCATTCAAACGCCAACATTGTAGGGTAAATGTGTCAGATATTTTGTGAGATCTACAAAGAGAGAAATGTTGGCGTGCGTTCTTCTTGCTGGTGCTGCAAAACCTATCTCAGTTTGCGACAACTGAATTGGGTGGAGCGACAATCAGCGTCTGCGCAATTTACCCTGGGTACGTTTCCATCAAATTAACTGTAGCGTCTGAAGTGAAAAATTGTTACGCGTATTTGCTGTTGCTTTTTTTTTACTGTATAGATATAATTTTAATAGGTTCCTTAAGCTGTGAAAATTGAGTTATTAATATAGAAGAGGTGGCTTGATGGTAAGTAGTGGTGTTAATTGGCTTTGTTCGAAAGTTTACACTAGATTGGGTTTAATATCGCTGTTGCTAGTTTTAAGTGGTGGAGGTACCAGTTCGGTGTTGGCTACCGGTTTGGTTGATATCTATCGTATTGCCGAGAAAAATGATCCAACCTTCAATACTGCGCATTTACAAACCTTGGTAATCAATGAGAGTCGCAAACAAGCTCTTTCCCTGTTATTGCCAAAACTGGTTGCTGCCGCTGAATATCGGCAGATCGGACAAGATATCATCAGCAGTGATAATACCGTATACGGTAGTGGTAAAACCGATTTCAATACTACTTTCTATAGTTTAACCTTGACTCAGCCAATATTTCATTGGGATGCCATTGTCGGTTATAGACAATCTAAATTAGAAATACAAAAAGCCGAAATTGAATATGTATTGGCGCAACAAGAACTAGTTGTTCGCGTTGCTGTCCTGTATCTCAAAGCTCTTTCCGCACAAGATCAACTCAGCTTTGCCAAAGCGGAACAATTAGCAGTGGAAAAGCACTTTGAACTTGCCAGTGGTCGTTATGAGATGGGATTGATTCCAATAACCGACTTGCATGATGTCAAGGCTCGGCAAGCCACGACTAGTGCAGAAACGACAGATGCACAAAATCAACTGGATGATGCCTTTCAAGCTTTAGAGGAGGTGACCGGTGTAAGCATTCCTGATCTCAGCCTTCTCCGTAGTGAAATTCCCTTACTGAATCCTGAGCCAGCCGACCTTGATATCTGGACTGATGCCGCCTTAGGACAGAACCCGGCAATTGCACTCCAGCAACGGACAGTAGAAATAGCCACTAAAGAGGTAGCCAGACAAAAATCTGGTCACTACCCAACTCTTGACTTGGTAGGTCGTTACCATAATGAAGATACCTCCGGTAGTTTGTTTGGTGGTGGCAGTGAGGTCGAAACTAGTGAAATCATGTTGCAATTCAATCTTCCCCTCTATCAGGGAGGAGCGGTCAGCTCCCGTGCCCGTGTCGCCAGACACCAGGTTTCCATCGCCCAGCAGACCCTTGTTAGAGAGCAGCGCAGCGTCATCCGTAATATTCGTGCCGCCTATCTCGGGGTAAACAGTGCCCTTAGTCGAATTGAAGCATTACAGCAATCGGTAGTTTCAAGCCAGTTAGCTCTTGACGCTAAACAAGAGGGCTTTATGTCGGGACTTTATACCAGCCTGACGGTATTGGATGCCGAACGGGATTTGTCTCTGGCGAGGATCGATTTTTCCCAAGCACGCTACGATTATATTCTCAATACGTTAAAGCTTAAGCTTGCAGTTGGAACCTTAAATGGGGATGACCTGCTTGAGCTTGATCAATGGTTTGTTCAGTCAAGTTAGTCGTTCAAATAAAAAATTTATCCAAAATCAGACCATGTTCGGCAACTAGGGGGTTCCCCGAGGAGACGATATGCTCAAACGTCTACGCAACAAGTTCAGAAAAAGTCGTCCAGTTGAAGCACGCCGCAAGATGCAGTTTGAGGCATTGGAACCACGCATTTTGCTGTCGGCTGATTTAGGGATTGAACAACCCGATGCGCTCCAGCAGGAGCTTATCCCAGCTGCGATTGAACAACCATTAGAGCCGACTCTTGTCGCTGGCAATCAACCTCTGGCGGGTGGTACTCCCGATACCATTATTGAGACTGCGCAGGATTGCTTGACGGAACTGATTATCGTCGACTCCTCCCTGAGCGAGTCACAAACACTGATAGATCAACTTGCATCTGCCCACCCTGAGAATACTACCTTTAACGTATATCACTTGGATGCCGAACGTGACGGTGTCAGTCAGATCAGTGAAATTTTAGTAAACTATGCCGATATCTCTGCATTACATATTTTATCCCACGGTTCAAACGCTCAGCTAACCCTTGGCAACACCATTCTAACAACCGATAATCTTACCAGCAACAGTGCTCAACTGGACGCTTGGGGCGATGTCCTGACCGAGGATGGTGATATTCTCCTTTATGGCTGTAACTTGGCAGCAGGAGAAGCAGGAATCGATTTTGTTCAATCGTTAGCGGCTTTAACGGCAGCCGATGTAGCAGCTTCTGATGATGTAACCGGCGCCACCGGTGATTGGCAGCTTGAGTATCAAACTGGTGAAATTGAAGCACAGGCGGTTAACGTCAGTGAGTATCGTCATACTTTAGCGCAGATTACCAGCACTGTTGACGATGAAACTCTAAATGGTACCAGTGATTCAGATACCTTTGTGTTTCAGGAAACAGTTGTCGATGGTGAAACCGTTGGCTGGGGGGAAGATGTTCTCGATCAGATGCAGAGTGGTGGTAACGATGCGGTCAATTTTTCTGGTGTAGCTGCCGATCTGAGTTTTACTTTTACGGCTGCTGATGCTTTTACCGTGCTTGATGATAATGGCAACCGTCTTGATGCGACCGAGATAACCACGATTGTTGGTGGTAGCGGTGAAGATACTATCGACTTTTCGCAGTTAGACAGCGAACTGGTGTTTGTGATCCGCACTAATGGCACTATTACCATTAGCGATGGTAATTACTCTATTGCTGCCGACGGTTCGGTTACTCTGTCTGGTGGCAGTACCGAGTTGACTGTTTCATCTGTCGAAAATTTGATTGGTAGTACCGGTGCCAATACCTTTGTTTTTGAACGAGGTGCGGTGTTACCTGGAACCATCAACGGTAGCAATGGTGTAGCGGAAAATCGTCTTGATTACTCAGCATTTACCTCCAGCGTTAATGTTGATTTGGCTGCTGGTACTGCGACAGCTACGGCAGGAATCAGCCAGATTCAGCATGTGACCGGTGGCAGTGGCGATGATGTTCTTACTGGTGACGGTTTTCAAAACATACTGATGGGTGGCGCTGGTGCGGACACCTTAACCGGTGGTGATGAAGCGGATACCCTCGATGGTGGTGCTGGAAATGATACTCTCATCGGCGGTGGGGGTGATGATACCCTGAGCGGTGGTAGTGGAAATGACACTTTAAGTGGTGGCACAGGCAATGACCGCCTTAACGGCGGCAGTGGCACCAATGTGATCGATGGTGGTCGCGATGCTGACGGTGAGGATAACGATATCGTTGTTGCCGTGGCTGATGCCAATATAACTCTGAGCGATAGCGCTTTAGTTATTGGTGGACAAACGTCGAGCCTGAGCGGGATTGAAGAAGCCGAGCTAACGGGTGGTGATAGCGCAAATATTTTGGATGCTGCTGCCTTTACCCGTGGTGGCGTTAGGCTTGAGGGTGGCGCTGGTAATGATGTTCTGATCGGTACCGCCGCTGTCGATACTTTGCTCGGTGGCGCTGGCAATGACCAGCTCACCGGTGGACTCAGTGAAGATACTATCGATGGCGGAGCTGGCATTGATACGGTGATCGAAACCCGAGATGCTGATTTCAGCTTGAGCGATCACAGTGATAGTGATGATATTATTGACGATTCAAATCTAGTGATCGGTGAAGAGTCAGAGCTGTTGGCACATATTGAACAGGCAACGTTAACGGCTGGTAACAGCGATACCGTTTTCAATGTCACCGATTTTACCCTTGGTGCTGTTGCCCTCTCTGGTGCTGCCGGAAGCAATAGCCTCGATTATAGTTATTCTGCCGGTGAAATGACCTACAGTTTCTCTTCTCTGACCGACCTTATTGCTGTTGATAGTGATTACGGAAATCCAATTGCGGCAACTGAGATCACCACTATTGTGGGTGGCTCAGGGATCGATGTCCTCGATTTTTCCGCCTTGTCCGCCAATTTGATTTTTGTTATTCGTGCCGATGGCACCGTTTCTATTAGTGATGGTGACTACACCATTGAAGCTGATGGTAGCGTAACTTTAAGTGGTGGTAGCACGGTTGTTACTGCTCGTGAAATCAATGGTCTCGTTGGTGGCAGTGGCGATACCCGTTTTGTATTTGAGGATGAAGCCGTATTCGCTGGCACCTTCGATGGTGGGGCGGCAGGGACAAATCTTCTCGATTACTCCGCATTTAGTGACCTTAATGTTTACGTGAATATGCTGGTTGGTGACAGCGATGGAACGACCGGGTCAGCTTCTAACACCGACGGAATCAGCCGTATCCATAATGTGATCACCAGTAGTGGCAATGATGAAATTATCGGTAGCGATGAAGCGAATGTGATCATCACGGGTGCTGGTGCTGATACTATCAGTGGCGGCGGCGGTGATGATGTTATTGATGCCGGAGCCGGTGATGACAGTCTGGCTGGTGGCGACGGCAGTGATCAACTGATTGGTGGTGCCGGAACCGATATCCTTGAAGAAAAACTCGATGCCACCTCAATGATTCTTGAGGACAATACCTTAACGACCGCTATCCATGATGATGCTCTGGTGACAACCGTAGTCGGTGGGGTCACAAGTGTAGATATCCTTAGTGGCATTGAACAGGCGATTCTCACCGGTGGGGACGGAGCTAACCTCCTTGATGCGTCTGGTTTCACCCTCGGCAGTGTCGCTTTGTATGGCGAAGCTGGGGATGATGAACTGATCGGCGGTAGTGGTGACGACTATCTCTCTGGTGGAGCAGGGGATGACACCATCAGTGGCGGTGGCGGTATCGATACCCTGATTGAGGTTCGTGATAGCGATTTTGTTCTTACCAATAGTCAACTCACGGTTGGATCTGAAACCGATACTCTTGCTGGTATTACCCACGCAGAGCTAACTGGTGGTGATAGTGATAACACTATTGATGCTTCAGCTTTTAGTGCCGGTAATGTCATCCTCGATGGCAGGGCGGGCGATGATATCTTGCGCGGCGGTTCAGGCGATGACCTTCTCACCGGTGGCGCTGGTGTAGATCAGCTCTATGGCAATGCTGGAATTGATATGATTGCCGAGAGTGAAGATAGTCGGTTTATCCTCACCGATAGCAGTTTGGACATGGGTGAAGGTAATAACGAAGAGGTAACTCTGGCGCTCGATTCTGCGGTGACGGGGGGAACCTTTACGCTGACTTATGCTGGCGAAACGACAACCTCTATCGCTTATGATGCCAATGCGCAAACCCTTGAACAAACCCTGTCTCAGCTTGATTCGTTAACCAGTCAGGATATCTCGGTCAGCCGGGAACGGGTTGCGGTTGAACTGACAACAGCGTTGGTCGATCTCAACGATGGCTCCGGGGTCGCAGTGACGGCAATAGGAACCAATGATTTAAGTATCACTCTGAGCGATGGGATTACCGTAATTGAGGTCGATCTTGGTGGTGCCACAACGTTGCAAGATATCCTCGATTTACTCAGTGCCGACGATCGACTAACGGCGGAGCTGAACGCTGCTGGTACGGCGATTAACATTACTGACAGTCAAGATGATGGCAGCGATATCATCATCACGGCTCTCAATGACTCCATTGCCGCTGACGATCTTGGTATCCTTGGTAAGGGTGACGGAACAATCTATGAAGGATCTGTCCTCACTGATCAGTTTGGCCCGTGGATCATCACCTTTACCGTCAATAAAGCTGGGATGGATGTTGATGAAATAACCGGTACTTCAAGTTTGACTGGTGGCTCGATGACCGTCACGACGATTGCTGGCAGTGAGGGGATAAACTCGCTCGACAGCATCGAAGTTGCCGAACTGGTGGGTGGTTTAAGTGGCAATATTATGGATGCCGGTGCCTTTAGCGGCAGTGCTATTTTGGCTGGTGGTGCTGGTGATGATATCCTCACTGGCGGTTCTGGTGATGACGAACTGTATGGCGATAGTGGTTTCGATACCTTAAGTGGCGGTTTGGGAGATGACCTGATCGATGGTGGTGAGGATGAAGATCTGCTGTTTGAAACCCGTAACGCCGATACCATCACTTTAAGCAACACCCAGTTAACCTTTGTCACCGGATCGACCACAGAAACCGACAGCCTCAGCGGTATTGAGGTGGCGCAGTTGACCGGTGGTGATGATGATAACGTTATTGACACCTCTGCCTTTACCGGTTTATCGGCCGATACCTCACGGTTGTCCCTTAATAACGGTAACGGCGTTGATTCCAGCGGTATCACTTCCAGCAGCCTCTCTGGTCTGGAAGATAGCACTCTCCTTTCATCGCTTAATGATGGGGCTGGTGTTGCCACTGTAAGCGGCTCAACCGATATTCAGATCACTTTAACGGATGGAACCGTTGTCGCAATCGATCTAAGCAATGCCGAAACAATTCAGGATGTGATTGACCTGATTCAATTTGCCGATAGTGATTTGACGGCCGTTCTGAACGTTGCAGGTAACGGCCTGACCCTCAGCGATGTCGCGGTGGGCAGCGGTGATTTGACCGTAGTTGCGCTGAACGGTTCGCAAGCCGCCGCCAATCTGGGGATTATTGGAACTGGCAGCGGTGCAACCCTGGCTGGAACCCCATTCGTTTCAGTCGCTGGTGATGTGCGGGTAACCCTCTCCGATGGCAGTGTTGTCGATGTCGTTCTCTCCTACGCTGTGACGGTTCAGGATATTCTTGATGCTTTCACTGCGGCCGCTGAAAATCTTAGTGCTGAACTTAATGGTGATGGTACAGGAATCAACCTGATCGATGCTTCGGCTGGTACCGGGACGGTTAGGGTTCAGGCATTGAACGGTGCCGGTGCGGTGGCTGATCTTGGTTTAAGTGGTGGCGCCGCTTCAACTACCGGTATCCTCGGCGAGGTTCTGGTGGCTGGTTATGTCATCCTTGCTGGTGGTGTCGGTGATGACACCCTGACCGGTGGTGGCGGAGACGATATTTTAACCGGTGGCAGTGGTCACGATAGTATTGCCGGTGGTGATGGTAGCGATCAATTGCAGGAGGAGAGTTCCGGCGATTTTGATCTCGGCGACAGTTCACTGGTGATTGCGCTTGGTGCGACAATTTATTCCGATACTTTGTTCAACATTGAACATGTCGTTCTAACCGGAACGGATGCTGCGCAAACGATTGATGCGGCTGATTTCAGCGGTTCAACCACTCTTATTTCTGGCGGTGGTGCCGATAGCATGTTCGGTGGCAGTGGAAATGATGCGTTCCGGGTTGATATTGCTGATCTCGATGCCGATAGTGATGGTGCCGTTGATGCAGATGAACAAGTTGCCATCGACCTTGGTGGCGGGACCGATAATGAATTGGTCATTCTGGGAACCGGGGGGACGATTCTACAATCGGATCTCGATTGGATAAATTTTGCCGATACCGCTGGCTTGACCCTTACCTTTGAAGAGGAAGGGACGCTGACAGTTGCCAGTGGTTTTGATTTTGATACGGCTAGTTTGGCCGGGGTTGATGTAGTGTTCCGGGGCTCGACAGTTGAAATCCTTACTGGGGCGACCATCCGTACAGATACTGCCAGTCAGGCAGGTGATATCACTATTGAAGGAAAAAATATCCTGATCGATGGTGGTGTCGTGATTTCCGCGCTGTCAACGGGGATGGCTGATCCGAACTACGATGGTGCTATTAATATCCTCGCTTCTGATCTGTTCAAAGATTTTACTGCCATTGGTTTTGCCAACGTCGACTATAACGAAGCCACTATAAATATTGGAGCCGCCACGATTCAGGGCGGTGATGTCACCATTAAAGCAACAGCAGAGGCAGCAAAGTACGATATTGATTTTGGTGAAAGTTGGATTGGCGATACCTTGGCAGGTTTGGCAGGCACGGTTCTCAAAGGGCTTGAAGGGTTCTCTCTGATTGCCGGGGTCTCGGTTGCCACCTCAAGGGCGACTATTAATATCAGTGATGCAGCAATTATTGAAGCACACAATCTCATTGTTCATAGTGACGCCACGACGTTGGCTAAAGCGGCACCAAAGAGTTTATTTCTCGGTGTCGGTGTCGGCGTGGTAACTACTGTTTCGGAAGTCACCATCGCGGGTTCGCTCACGGCAACTGGCGATATGACCGTCCGTGCCACGGCTGACAATATCGTCAACGTAAAGGGCAATGGCAGTAAATCTTTTGCCATGGGTGTGGCAGTCTCGGTGGTCGATTCTGATGTGACCGCCAATGTGACCTCTGATGCTAGTTTAACCGTTGGCGGTAATCTGTATGTAATGGCGGACAGTATCGATCGTAATAATACCAGTGCCGAATCGGAAACAGGCGATAAGGGTAAAGTGGGTATTGCGGTTGCGATCAGCGTTGAGGACGGCAATACCCTTGCATATCTCGATGGTACTGCCGATGTTGCTGGAAATATCAGCGTGGTCGCAGTGCAAACAAAGGAAGATGTTGCCGGCAAAAAAATGCTTATTATCCCCGCCGATGAAAATGGGGTCTCTGCCGAGGCGGGCGTTGAGCCCGAAGGGAAGATCAGCAAGTTTAAAGATAAAATCAAAACCAAGGTTCTCGATGCGACGGGTGTTTCCAAAATTACCAAGAAGGTTCAAGACAGCGTTACTGAGTCCCTGAAGAAAAACGATACGATTAAAAAAATAATGGAATCGCCGGTAACCAATACCTACGACATTGGTGCGGCACTGGCTGTCTCTGTTGATACCAACACCGCCGTTGCCCGTATTGGTGATGGCGTGAATAGCGCCGACATTGAAGCAGATGGCTCGATTTCTGTTTTGGCATCCACCTCTAACCGTCCTGCCATTGTTGCCCAGTCATCAGTTGAAAATGATGCCACCGGTGTTGACGATAAAGACCCAAAAGATGCTAAGTTTGGCGGTTCGGTGGCGATTGCGGTTGGTGTTTATAATGACAACGCCGATGCCTATATCTCAAATCAAGCTGCCGTTGATAGTGCGGGAGCTCTCACCGTTCAGGCCGCGACCCTAAATCAGATCGACCCGGCTGGATTGTGGGGAGCTAATCTTATAACTCCGTTGCTGAACAGCAACACCCATGCTACCCATAATACCAATACTGTCGGGCTGGTCACGGTTAAAAATGGTGAGACCGTTGCTATTACTGATAACCATGTTGGTGAAGGGATGGTTGGTAACTGGTACGAATATGTTGGCAGCCAACCCGAAAAAGATTTCGATCTGACTGTTGCCGATTTTACAGATGAAAACCAATGGGAAGATAAGGGGAGTCCAATTGCAAGTATTGGACTCGATTATGTTGCCAACCTGATGACCTACATGAATGGCAACTTTGGTCTGGTGGACAGCTTGGTCGATAGCTATACCAGCGCCAAGGCGGATGGGCAAAAATTGGCTCTTGCCGGGGCTCTAACAGTGATGGTCAATAATCACGATGCTACGGCAACAATTAAATCTGGGGCGCAGATCAATCAAAATAATACCGGAACCGATGGCACCGATTTCCAAACCGGTGATCGTGATGTGGTGGTGGAAGCAGCAAGTGTTAATCACATCATCTCTCTGGTCGGTAATTTTAGTTTTGATATTACCAGTTTTGGTGGTGGGACTAAAAGTGCTGATGGTGGTAGCGCGGCCGGTGCCAGTCTTGGCCTGTTCTTGTATAACAATAACGTCGCCGCAACGATTGAGGAAGGGGTTAGTCTCTACGCCGATAGTTTAGAGGTTGATGCAAACAACGAGAATATTGCGGTTTTGGCGCTGATCTCAGGCGGCAGCGCTGATAGCGTCGCTTTTAACGGTGCTTTTGGCGCCAATGTGATCAATAACAGCACGATCGCCCAGATCGATAACGGCGCAACTATTGTCGTTGGTCACGGTGCTGTTGGCGATACCGATGCAAATGGTGCGTCAATCTTTGTCGATGCTACAGACAACAGCTATCTAATTACGGTGGCTGGCGGTGTGGCTAAGTCTGGCAGTGTCGGGGTTGGTGTTTCACTGGCGGTCAATGTCAGTGTTCGAGATACGCAAGCTCTTATTGGCGATGAAACCGGTGCCGAGGTTGCTTCTGGAACCATCACAACAACTGGGGATATTCGTATCTCGGCAGAAAACGGTGGCTTTATCGGCAGCTTTGCCGTGGCTGGGGCACTTGTTTCAGCTGGGACGACCGAGACTGAGGGGGGGAGCGATAGTGATCCGGCGGTGACGCCATTTAGTGGTACCGGCGGTACCCAGGGTTCAGACGGCAGCTCTAAATCTGACACCGATCTGCTTAACTGGCAGACCCGGATGTCGAGCTTGTTAACTGAGATGAAGGCGTCGGGTAAAGTAACCGATAATGCCTCATCTGTCGGTGATGCGGTGGAGCAGGTTAAAAAGACCACCGGTAAGAGTAAGTCTGGCTATGGCATTTCGGGGGCGTTCACCGTTAATGTTGCCCATGATAACGCTCAGGCTTATGTGCAAAATGTGACATCATTGACCGGGAATGATCTGGTCATTGAAGCGCTGGATGGTACTCTGGTTTGCTCGCTGGCGGGATCGGTCTCTCTGGCTAAAACCGAAAAAGATGCGACCGCTGTCGGTATTGCCGGAGCGGCAGCAATTAACATTATAACCGGAACCACAGCGGCGTACATCGATGGTGCCGGGTTGTCTCTGAACGGCTTGGTAGAACAGGCGGTGCGGACCGGTTTTGTGGCGTCGATGGCAGCAGGAGCTGGTGGCGCCAAGGGGAAAAAAGGCTTTGCGGTTGGTGGCTCGCTTGCTTTTACGTATAGTGGGACAACCACAGAAACGGCACTCCGCAACTCGACCGGAACGGTTAGTGGAGATATTCTTCTCGATGCTCGCGATTCTACCACCATCATTCAAGTGGCAGGTGCTGCCGGGGTTGGCGGTAAGGCTGGCGTTGGTGCGGCGATCGCTTTTGCTGACATTACCAACACCGTTCTTACCCAGATTGAAGATGTAAGTGCCTTTACCTACGGTGGTGATATCACCCTGAATGCGTTGTCTGATAGTTTGCTGGTCACAGCAGTCGCCGGAGTTGGTGTTGCCACAGGGGGTGGCGGTGAAAAAGGTTACGGAGTCGGCGGCACGATTGCAGTTAACATCATCAGCAACACAGTTAAAGCGAGTATTGTTGATAGTACCTTGACCGCAGAGACAGGTGCGGTGGGTGATGTCACCTTGCTTGCAGATGATAGTTCCTCAGTCTATTCGTTTGCTGGCGGTTTTGCTTACGGTAAAACAGCAGGGATCGGTTTTGCCTTTGCGTTAACTCTTTTAGATAACGATGTCGTAGCGTGTATTGAGGGTTCGACGCTCGATGTCGGTGGTGATTTGCGCGTTGAAGCCGAAGAGAACGGGATACTAGTCACTGTGGCCGTCGGTGGAGCCGGTGCCGGCAAGCTGGCCGTTGGTGGTGCCATTGCAGTAAATATTGTTGCCAATACCATTGATGCTCACATTGGAGCCAGTGTTGATGCGGATACCTCTTTGGTGACCGCCAGCGACATTGATGTTACGGGAACGGTCGACATTGTCGCTAACGATAGCCTTGTAAGTGTGGCAACCGCTGGTGGCCTAGCTGTTTCAAAAAAAGGTGCAGTCGGTGCCGGCATTGCGGTGAATCTGATGTTCAATAACACCTCAGCAGTGATCAATAGTTCCACCGTTAAAACTGATTCAACCCTTAACCTGCAAGCGACTTCAAACGAAACACTGGTAACGGTGGCGATTGGCGGTGCAGGAGCAGGTAAATTCGCCGTTGGCGGAGCTATCTCTGTCAACGATGTGAATAACGCCATCGCAGCAAAGATTACCAATAGCCACAACCTTTCCAGCAATACCGCTACGGGTGTTCATGTTGATGCCACTGGAGATATAGCTTTAAGCGCGAGTGACAGCTCCACGGTGGTGACCATCGCCGGCGGTTTTGCAGGTGCCGGAAAAACCGGTATTGGTGCGTCATCAAGCACGGTGTATATGGGTAATAGTATTACCGCCAATATTGACAATATGACCGTTAATACCGATGCTGATCTGACCTTACAGGCCGGTTTTGTTTCATCTGTTGATCCCGATGCCCTCAATGGTATCAATAATAATCTGATCGGCGTTGATCTCGATGATGTCAGTGGTGGCCAGATTGTCAATCTCGCTGTCGGTGGTGCTGGTGCCGGAAAAATAGCCGGTGGCGTGGGGATCGCGGTTAGCATCATTGATAACGATGTCACTTCCAGTATCACCAACGGTGCCGTGGTAACCGCAGAAAACAATGTGACCCTTGCAGCCGCTGATCGTGCGGTGATTGATTCACTGGCTTTTGGTGGCGCAGGAGCCGGTAAAGTCGCTGGGGGTGGCGCTATCGCCGCCAACGTGATTACCAACAACATTACCACGCTGATCAGTGATTCGACCGTTACGGCAACCACGGGTGATGTGGTGCTTGAATCCCTCTCTTCAGCTCTTATTCGCACCCTCGGCATGGGCGTTTCGGGGGCGGGGAGTTTCGCAGTTTCAGTTTCGGTTCTTGGCAATGTTATCACTAACAATGTGTCGGCAACCATCAGTGGTTCAACCATCTTTGCTGGTAATGACGTGCGCATCAGCGCTGCTGATCAAGCGCCTATCGCCCTACCAGATTGGATGTTAACCGCCGAGCAGCAGCAGGATGTTGATACCGCCCTCGATGGGTCACCGATTGCCCTTGATGCCAATATACTTGCCCTACAGGTGAGTGTTGCTGGTTCTGGTAAGGTGGCGGTTGGAGTGTCGTTGATGGGTAACGTGATCACCAATACTGTGGAAACAAAAATTGATAATTCAACCGTTCTTGCTGGTGTCACTTGGGATGGTAGCGTTGATGGAGATGATGATCCAATTGTCACAGTGGTCAATACTGAGGCCGATGTTGTTTTAACCACTTTATCAGATGCCGGCATTATCGCCTTAAGTGTCGGAGTTGCTGCCGCAGGTAACGTTGGCGTTCAAGCCAGTGGTTTTGGTAATGAGATCACGAATCATATTTCAGCCAGCGTCATTGGTGATTCGACGGTTATCAGTGGTGGTTTAATTGATCTGACGGCAAGTGATGAGTCACAAATACGTGCCCTTGGTTTAAGTATTGCGGCTTCGGGTAGCGTTGCAGTTTCAGTGCTGATAGGTGCCAATGTCATTGCCAACAATGTTAATACGTTGATTTCAAGTTCAACGGTCACTAGTGGTGATACCCTCAGCTTAACGGCGAGCAACGAGGCGAATATCCTCAGCTTTACCGGTGGCATTGCTGCCTCAGGTTCGGTGGCGGTTAACACCTCGTTCTCCGGGAATGTGGTGACCAATCGCACCAGAGCTATTATTGAAGCAGATAGCAACATCGATGCTGCAGGTGCCATTGCCCTGTCGGCAACCGATACCTCAAACATTGACTCATTGGCGTTCGGTGTTTCAGGTGCTGGATCGGTCGCGGTAGGTGTGGCGTTATCCACTAACGTGATCGTCAATACAGTGGAAACTCGGATCAGTGATACCGATCTCGATGGTGGTTCAAGTCTCGATTTAACCTCCGCCTCTTCAGCCGGAATCCATGCCTTAGCTCTTGGTGTTTCAGGTTCTGGTACAGTGGCTGTTCAAGTCACGGCAATGGGTAATGTGGTCACCAATGACGTGATCGCCATTATTGATGATCATTCATTCGTCGATACCGTCAGTAATATCACCTTAACCGCCAGTGATGATGATCCGAGTGTGATTCCTAACTGGATGGTTCCAGCAGACCAAAGTGCGGAGTTTAATAAAGCTCTTGATGGTTCACCAATTGATCTTGATGGCAATATCTTAGCAATTATGATCAGCGTTGCAGGTTCTGGAGCCGTGGCGGTCAATGGTGCGTTCTCAGGCAATGTGATCACGAATGACATATCAGCGAGCATTGCCGCTTCAACAGTGACATCAAGTGCTGGTGATGTGGTGATTGATGCCGATTCAAGTGCTGGAATTATGGCTTTGACTATCGGTGTTGCGGCGAGCGGCGCAGTCGCTGTTAATGCTACGGCTTTTGGGAATGTGATTGCTAACAGTGTCGACGCTCTCATTAAGGAGAGTTCCACTGTTACTGCTGATGGACTCGTTAAGGTTGCTGCCAAGGATGTTTCGACCATCCGATCCCTTGGGATTAGCGTCGCTGGCTCGGGTGGCGTTTCCGTCGGTATTCTGGCTGGTGCGAATGTCGTTGCTAATACGGTAGCAGCAAAAATTGATGCATCAAATGTTACCAGCGGAGCCACTCTTGATGTTACTGCGCTCTCTAACTCTAATATTGTGGCTTTGTCTGGCGGTGTTGCAGCGGGAACCGTCGGTGTCCTTGTCTCTTTTACCGGGAATATTATTACGGGTGTAACGACGGCAGAAATCTCGTCAGGATCAGTCATTGATGCTGGCGGTGCAATGACTATCAGTTCGACTAACCACTCTAGTATTGATGCGCTGGCCTTTGGGGTGGCAGCTGGAGGAGTCGGAGTCGGAGTAGCACTTTCTGCGAACGTCATCGTTAATACCACAGAAGCCCTGATCAGTGGTTCGACGATCACCAGTTCTTCATCATTGAGCGTTCTTTCTACATCGTCACAGATCATCCGTTCACTTGCTGTCAATGTGGGAGCAGGTGGGGTAGCTGTTAATGCCAGCGTACTTGGTAATGTGATCACCAGTTCCAACCGAGCGACTATCGAAAATTCAGTCGTAACAACCGTTGGCAATATCAGCGTCTCTGCCCAAGATTTAGCCCCGAACGTTATCCCGGATTGGTTGATACCAGACCAATATAAAGACGATCTCGATTCGGTTTTGAATGATTCTCCTGTTAGCTTAGAGGGCAATATTCTCTCCGCCACCGTTAACGTGGCAGGTGGCGGTGTAGCCGTCAACGTTGCGCTGGTGGGTAATCTCATTGTTAACACCACCCAAGCACTTATTGATCACTCTACTGTGACTTCAACTAACGGGAATATTGCCGTAACTTCTACCTCTGATGCTGGTATCATGTCACTCAACGTTGGTGTCGCCGGTGGTGGCGTGGCAGTGAATGTTGTTGGTTACGGCAATAACATTGTCAATCTCGTTAGATCGTCTGTTGAAAGAGGTTCCGACATCGACGCTGGTGGTTCGGTCGCTATCTCTGCGGTGAACACATCGACCATTCGTGCGTTAGGGATCGGTGTTGCTGCTGGCCCAGTCGCAGTAGGAGTTATGGCCGCAGGCAACCTGATTGTTAACACCGTCGATGCCAAAGTCGATGCGTCCGAAGTGACCAGTGGCACAACCTTAGATATCACCGCTAACTCTGATGCCAACATTATGGCTCTGACTGGTGGTGTTTCTGCTGGAGCCGTTGGTGTCCATGTCGCCTTTTCAGGGAATATGATCACCAGCTTTTCTACCGCCGAAGTGATTAATGGTTCGACCCTCGAAGCGGTTGGTGCGCTGGCTATTCGTTCGACCAACAGTTCCACCATCGATGCTCTCTCCTTCGGCGTTGCCGCTGGCGGTGTCGGGGTTGGCGTCGCTCTATCAGCTAATGTCATTATCAGCACAACCGAAGCTCTCGTCAGTGATTC
>JAFLJO010000062.1 GCA_022712975.1 Desulfocapsa sp. | reverse complement strand
CTGTTGGCCTTGATGAAGAAAAGATTCGCAAGTATGTAAAGTACCAAGAAAAGCAAGAAAAGAAGTCTGAAAAATAAAGATTAATTGTCGTAAGAGGCAAAAATAAGCAAGGGGCGACTCGACTTTTTCCCCCTCTGGGGGCAAAAGCATCTTCATCCCCCTCTGGGGGTTATTGGAAAACCGGGCCCTCTGGGCTCGGTTTTTTATTAACAGATTCTCGGCTCTGCTTGAAGAGACCAGTACTGATTGTTTTGCATGGGCACTGCTTGACAATCATTTTCATCTCCTTCTTTGCTGTAAGAAGATTGAACTCTCACGATTTATGAGACGATTATTGACTGGTTATGTGTATGTGTGCAATAGAAATCCGTTAAAAATCACGAAATCAGGGTAACACTTTCGCCTTGGTTTATTTGCTCAGGAGTGGTTCAATCCAGTCCCAAATTTCCTCTTTTGTTTTTGCATCTACTTCGTTTAATGTTCCTATGGCATCTTGAATCTTTTTCCTTACTGGCTCAAGATACTTTGAAGATTTAAGGTGTAGAGCAAGCCACGCTTTACAAAGATTACGTACAGTTTTATGGACTTTTCCAGATACATTTAAAGCGCTAGAGGCCAAGTCAACGATCATGTCGAAAGATGGTTTCGATTGCTTTTTTGCATCTTCGCGTTGACGCCTTTCAGATTCCAGTAAAGATTTGTAGTAATACTTTTCACGACAGTACTCATGGTATTGAGCATCATCCAACTCCTGCTGGATATTCTTGAGAATACCAAAAAAATATGACAGATTCTTTTTATCGCTGTTACGATCGACTGCTTTCAGAAACGCTTGTTCAGTTTTCTGGATTGCATCTGTGCTATAAGACTTGATACTGTATTCAGCTCGACGAAATGATGGTGTGTCTACCTCAAGATCATGATTTTGAATAATCCAGTGCAATGTTTCAAGTTTATTTAGTTCTTCTCCTGAATCCTCCCGATTCTTGTTATGCTGTATCAGTCGTTCCCGCTCCTTTTGTCGTACTTCTTCACTTATTTCTATTTCCATGACAGCTTGAGGGGTGACAGAGTTTTTACGCAAGGGCAATTTATTGCGCATCTTCATATAAAGAGCAACCAAGGCAGTAAGCACGCTTTTGCCCAGATTCTCCGGGGTGGAGCAATCTAATTCTATTATTCCAAGCACTTTTTTCAACTGACTAAAAGCACCCTCACTTGTACCATTTCCTTTTGGATTACCTGGCCCTGCCGGTACAATTTCAATATTATGTTCGACGAGCCACGTTCTGACCTCCTCGCTTAAATTTGCGGTGCCATGATCAAACACAACACCAAGCGGATAACCATAATCCCTTACATGTTGTTTCAAAACAGAAAGAACAGCTTTTGAGTTTTCGCTTTTCCCGATATCGAATCCTGTGTGATTGAAACTGCCTACATCTACGCCCAATTCAAGGTTGTATTTGTATGGTTCGCCATCAATATTCAGTTTTATCTCACTTCCATCAATACTCAGCAAACCGTTTGGGATCCGCTTGCAGAGATTTTTGTAAAAAGCAGGTCTCTTTATACGGGTATTTACTGCCCACAAATCATTAGCTATCAGAATTTCTCGAATAGTTTCCGTTCCAAGACTAAACTCACCGGCCATATTGAATCCCCTGGTAAAGGACTCGATGAATATTCGCTCCTCTTTCTCAAGTTTCTTCTGCGCCAGAGCGACCACCAGCCGAATTGTTTCTGCTGTTACTGTAACGGTTTTACCTCGTTTTTCTTCTTTCTCGTAAGGTTGCAGGTTGACGTCAAAGTACTTGTTCCAGTCCGTAAGAGTTGACGTACTCATTCGTAGAGACCAGGCAACCCGGTATGTTGGGCAGGATTGCTCACGCAGGAAACGCACTGCTATTCCTCGTTCTTCTTGCGATGTTTGCTTTTTTTTTGACTGGCCAACATCTCATCCACACGGTGAATTTTCCACGCCAGTTGAAGACCTTCATGTTGAAAACTCAGTTCGTCATGGTTTTGCAACAATTCTTCGTGGGTAGTCTGCAGGGTTGCGAGTTCCCCGCTCAATGCCTCTTGTTTGTCCTGGTGTTCCGTTTCATGTTGAGAAGCCCACTTGTAGCCTGTCTTTCTGGAAATACCAGCAATTGAACAAATATCACTTACACTTGTAACTTTAATTCCTTTTTCTTTTTGTATCCGTTTCGCACGAATAAGAATTGCAACATCATCAAAGCTTAAATCATGTTCCATTGTGACCTCCTTGAAAGAGAAGAGATTGGCCTAAAACATTCAAGATGATTTGACCACTATCGGTTCTGCTTATGCTAAGAAGACTACGATTAATATCATTGTCCTCTTGTTCAAGATTCACACCTCTGCTGATTTTGTCAAGCACCTTCCTTGTGTGACCGTGAAAACGTTCACTCGGTGTAAGTACTCCTCCTATTCCTTGATGTGGACGATGATAGTTGTAATGTTCTGCCCATTCTTCCACACCGGTAACTGCATGCCCTAAAGTAGAGAATTGTTGCTGCTTGAAGAGCTCACTTTGTATTCGTCTATTAAGAGATTCTACTTTGCCCAGCGTTTGGGGGTGATGAGGGCTTGCGTGGATATGATCAATATTGGAGACCTCAAGCCACTTCTCAAAGCGATTGATTCCACGCCAGGAATAAAAGACAAACCCCCGATCTGTTAATAGTTCACCCATTTTGCCGTATCTCTGCACCGCTTCATCGACCAACTCAATAACACAATCCACCGAAGTTTCTTCAAGAACTCGGAAACCAAGGATGAACCTGGAGTAATCATCAATAAGCAGGATAATATAAACCTTGAGTTTGTTGATGTAGCGCTCAAGGATATCCATCTGCGCAAGCTCAAGAGGCCGGGTAGCCTCATAACGATTCCACGTCTGTTCTTTCGAATCTTTTTTCTTCGAGGACTTGTATCCGTTTCCTGTAAGTATTTTTCTGACAGTTACTATTGAAATGGTTATTCCCTGACGACGAAGTTGATTACGAACCTGACCAGGGCCATAACCGGGATTCTTCCCCCATACATCAAGAATTTCTTTTTCCTGCTTTTCTGTGATATGTTTTACACCCCGTCCAGGCCGAGAAGGCTTGTACGCCAAGTACGCATCCTTACCCATAGCTTCAAGATCACCGCGCCACCCGTAAACAGTCGTGTAGTGAAGGCCAGCAATTTCTGCAGCTTTGTCTACGCCGATGTCCTGGGCACTCATCAAAATGGTGTGCTTTTCTTTCTGGCTAAAATGTCTCTTCTTGGTCATGTCATTCTCCTTCATAATTGCAGGAGAAAGTGTTACCTTGTTTGTATGTGAAATCTACGGTTTTATACTAGCCGAAACA
>JAFLJO010000069.1 GCA_022712975.1 Desulfocapsa sp. | reverse complement strand
CGCATTCCATGGCACCGCCAGGAATGTAACAAAAAAATGCACCCGACTGGCTCACACGCGCGATCTTTTGATGTTAATCTAAGTAATTGCTACGCCCAAAGTTTCCGGTGAATCCATGGCCAGCCGGTGATTTAGAACGTTAGCCTTACAACAACCATCTAAAAAGGTGCAATAAATGCCTGAATATCTTGCATGGCCAGTTGCAACAATAATTATCGCAATAGTATCTGTTTACATTCTTAAAAGTGCTATTATTCGCCTTATAGATAGAACCTCTTCTGCTGGGAAAGATGGTTTTACCTTCGAGCGCCCTCAAGATGGGGGAGACAGGGCTAAACCTTTGCCGTTCGATGAACTCATGAAGTTGCCCATGAGTCCCACTGCACTTGAAAGAGAAGATCTTATTAAAGAGCGACTTCACGAAAACAACCTCACAGATAAAGACGAATTGATCTCAGTGCTTACCAGGTCACTTGCAACAACAAAAATAGAGCTAGAATTTATTGACATTTCAAACCTCATTTATGGTAGTCAATTAAGTTTTCTGAATCAATTGTCAGGTACAGCACACGGCATACAGAGTGATTTGGCAAAAGATGCTTTTGGCCATGCCCAGCAAATTTTTCAAGACGTACACTCAAAAGTACTTTTGAAAGTTGGTCTGGATATTTAGTTCACTCAAATTTGATTGTCCCTGAAAATGACTCATTCTTAATAACTCAATACGGTATAGATTTTTAAAAGTTTTTAATTGATTCTCGAAAAACATACCAAAGATATGGCTAAAAAATGTTTGGTCTAAAATAAACCATCACTAAAAGGAAAAATAATGAAAAAGTATGCTGACATAAATAATGATTCTGGTGTTGACAGTTTCGAAATCAACGATTCCTCTATTACAGTTTGGTTTAAAGGTACCTCAAGATCTTACACTTACAGTTATTCAGTTGCCGGACAGCCTCATGTTGACGAAATGAAAAGACTAGCTGTCGCTGGAGATGGCCTAAACGCATACATAAATTACAATGTAAAATTCAAGTATGATCGTTAATCGTATTTGATAACGTCATTTTGTAATTCTCGTCTTTTAATCAAAACATTGTGGATCTTAATGAAATAATCAAATTCTTCAGGGTTCAGGCTTTCAGTGGCCATAACACAACATCTTGCTAAGGCCACTTCATCAAAGGCTTTTTTGGGATCTTTAAAATCGGTAGTTATTTTGGTGGTAAACATATAAATCACCTCAACAGTAAATGGCTAACAAATGTATACACTGGAAAACAAGCAGCCCTATTTTCAGGCCACCTTTCCAGCTTTATTTAACTTCTGTCTTCGTATCAAGCTGGTCGGTAATCCCGCTTGTTTCCAGTGATACGGGACGTTATGTTTTTCAAATCTACAAAATAAATCTTGCAAATCCCCCCCGATTAAACATAGGATACAACCTATAAATCAATCACAAAGAGAATATAAATGTGGGATATTGTAACTACAAAAAGATTTGATGAATGGTTCGACAATATGGATGATAATGATAGGGCAAATATCATCGCTGGCATGTTATTGTTGGAGGCAAAAGGTCCTGCGTTACCAAGGCCTTACGCTGATACTGTTGAAGGGTCTAAATTCTCAAACATGAAAGAGTTGCGCATTCAGAGCAAGGGTAAGCCATTAAGGGCATTTTTTGCTTTTGACCCAAAACGAAAAGCTATCCTTTTATGTGCTGGGAATAAATCAGAAAACGAAAAACGTTTCTACAAAGTAATGATTCCCCTTGCAGACAAAGAATACCAGATCCATTTAAACAATTTGGAGGCAGACTAATGGCTAAAACGCTGAAAGAAATAATGGCACAGGAAAAGCCAGAAATTGTAAAAAAAGCAAAAGATATGGCATCTGGAATGTTGTTAAATATTCACTTGGCAGAGCTTCGGGAAAAAGTTCAGTTAACTCAAAGTGATATTGCAAATGCAATGGGGGTAAAGCAGCCCACCATTGCAGGCATGGAAAAAAATGGCCAAGATGTCAAGTTATCAACTCTCAAAAAATATATTGAAGCAACAGGATGCAAATTGAAACTTGATATTGAAATGTCAGACGGGAGTCATTTTGGGTTTTTCATATGAGATAGAAGCCATAAGAAAAAAGAATTAAATATTGTAACATGTTGTAAATACTGACAAACAGCAACATAACAAAAAAATGCACCCGACGGGCTCACAGGTCCGATTTGCGGAGGTTGATCTTTCATTGTCTCTCGCTCCACCATCCCGGTATATCCATGGCCAGCCGGTGATTTAGAACGTTATGTGTTTAAAGGAGCATCATCATGAAATATGAATGGCGAAAAAAAGAAAAAGAAATTTATTTGCCTCCAAATAAGCCTGTACTTATTGATATCCCGAAATATAAATATTTCACAATAAGGGGCAACGGTAACCCAAATAGTTCATTCTTTGGGGAGTGCATTGAGGCACTATATGCAACTTCATATGCAATTAGAATGTCGTACAAAAAAGGGCTTGAACCAGAAAATTTCTACGAATATACGGTGTATCCCCTGGAAGGAATTTGGGATATTTCTGAAAAGGCAAAACAATCATTTGATGGAACAATAGACAAGGACGAACTTGTATTTACCCTGATGATTCGCCAACCTGACTTTGTTACAAATGAATTTGCCGAAACCGCAAAAGAGTGGGCATTCAAGAAAAAGGGAAATCCTCTTATAGAAAAACTTTCATTTGATGAAATTACAGATGGAAAATGTATACAAATGATGCATCTTGGGAGTTATGACGATGAATCTGAGTCATTCGCAACAATGGAGGAATTTTGCACAAAGAATCAGCTAAAACGAAAATCAAAGCAACATAAGGAAATATATATTTCAGACCCAAGGAAAGTAGTTCCAGAAAAACTAAAAACGGTTTTGCGTCTTGCAGTTGAATGAAAAATCACATAACAATCGGCTGCAAGGGACGGCAAACAGCGCGGCGGTCTTTCAATGTCAGTGCCCCGCATATAGTCCGGTGGTAGTTCGTAGTTGGTTGCCACGCAATGTTTGCCGCCCCTGAGCCGAAGCGTTGTACTTCCAGTTAAAAATTGGTTTTTGGTTTTTCTTTGATTCTGGAGAATTTGAGGTATCTATTACTTTACATTCTCGGGTAATCTGTTTTCTTGCGGACTTGGAATTTCCGTTGTTACTCGAACTTTTTTCTTCAAGGTTAGCAACAAATTGGTTCTACTAAATTAATTTTTTGCTATTATCCGTACAACCCAGCGCTGCAGGTGACCAGCGGGCAGCGCGGTTTTCTGGAAATCAGGCT
>JAFLJO010000130.1 GCA_022712975.1 Desulfocapsa sp. | reverse complement strand
GAGGTTATCGACCTCTAGGTCGTCGACCGTTCAAGCAATAGAGAGAAGGTGGGGTCGCTTCGGCCACGGAGCGAGCCTCCGGTCCTATGCTTCCGCGAGGCACGCCCCGCGGTCGTAGCGCCGTAACTCTGTCGGAGCGCTTGTCGTGGAGCACGAAGCCCCAGCCAATAAATCCGGACCCACTGAACCGGAGTCGATAGAGCGACTGGCCGGCGCGATGGCGTCGCTCGGTGCCGAATCCGAGACGGAGCGCGCGGTCAAGCGCATCGCACCCTGGGTGGTGTCCGCAGCCTGTCTTGCCTATGCCATGACCGGCAGCTTCACTGTTAATCCTTTTACTGAAGAATATACAGCAGCTGACGGCTCCACCTTTACTCTTACCCCGCCTGGAAAAGTTGCTGAAGTACCCGTGGGCAATCTTGTTCGCGATGAGCTAGGATTCCTTGCTCCAATTGATGACAACACCAGTATCACTGTTCAGATTTCCCCTGATTCAGAACGACTTGCACTTCTTACTCCATTTGATTCCTGGGACGGAAAAGATTACAAAGGATTGCGGCTTTTACTGAAAGCCAAGGGAAAATGTACCACGGATCACATTTCTCCTGCCGGCCCATGGCTGCGTTTTCGGGGCCATCTTGATAACATTTCTGGCAATATGTTTAGTGGGGCGGTGAATGCATTTAGCGGCGAGACAGGCAATGCAAAAAATCAACTGACCGGAGAATCACAAGAATATAACAAGATTGCCAGGGAATATACAGCAGCTGGTGAGAACTGGGTGGTTGTTGGAGATATCAACTATGGAGAGGGCTCCTCACGGGAACATGCGGCCATGTGTCCGCGCCATATGGGCGGAAGAGCTGTTATTACCAGATCTTTTGCGCGAATCCATGAAACAAATTTAAAGAAGCAGGGAATTCTACCACTCACTTTTGCAGATGCTGCTGATTATGGTCTTGTTCAGGAGGATGACACAATTGATCTTATTGGAATTGCTGATATTGCTCCAGGTTCTACTATTACAGCAGGCCTCAATCACATAGATGGAACAACTTCAACAGTTACACTGAACCACTCCTTGAACAAAGAGCAAATTGACTGGTTCAAGGCAGGATCTGCTTTGAATTTTTTAAGGGGATGACACTTTAGCAAATAGAGCAGACAAGAAAAAAAGCCGGTGGAATAACTCCACCGGCTTTTTTTATTTTAAGCATTTATGACTTCTTTAGATCAGTCTACCACTTCCATAGGCCTGCCACAACAAACGGGCACAGCATCACCACCCTTCAAACCCATATACTTATTACAGGTTGTACAGATAACAGTACACTCTTCAACTGCCTTATCTTCAGTATATTGAGTGGTTGCTGAAACACCTTCTATATGAAATCTTGCAAGATTCTGTTTAGAAGGAATATACTCACCAATGGCTGTCATACGCTTATTCTCAGCAGCACAATCAACCACAACCCTCCACAGGGTCTCCATGGAAGCAGTTTCCTGCTCATTCTCAGGTACAAATTCAACTACATTTTTATCTATTTGGATTTTCATAACTACTCCTTGTGGATTGCTTGTAACCTTAGAAATTCTTTACATCTTTTTTGCAAAGAATTTCATGAAGTGTATATACTGGCCTACATACTATTCACCAACGCTTTCTTTTATTGCCTTTCCTACTTTTCGACCAAGCTCCACACACTGAACATAATCAGCATCTTCAGGTACATACTTGACCTTAAGTCCGTCATCAACAACATCAAATTTCAGATCAGTCATTGCAGTATTAAGCAGCTTCACAGACTCTCCGGACCAACCAAAAGAGCCAAATGCTGCACCCACTTTATTCATAGGACGAAGACCGCGCATGTACATGAGGAATCCTGCCATCCGGGGAAGCAAACCATTATTTAATGTAGGACAACCAAGAACGATAGCACTTGCGTTCAGTACTTCGCGCATAACATCGCTGCGATGATTGTACCGAAGATTAAGAAGCTGGTAAGAAATACCTTCATCCTGTAATCCGGCACCAACCCGTTTGGCCATCTCTTCAGTGGAATGCCACATGGTGTCGTAAATAACAAGAGCCTTACCATCGGTTTTGCCCTGACTCCATTTATCATAGGCGTCAATAATCATACCAGGATTTGTGCGCCAGATAACACCATGATCAGGAGCAATCATCTTGATCTGCAAATTCATCTCCGTAACCTGAGCAATCAGTTTCTTGACCAGTGGTGAGAAGAGAGTAAGGATATTTGCATAATATTTTGTGGCTTCTTCCATAAGGATCGCCTGATCAACTTCATCATCAAAACGCTCACTGGTTCCAAGATGCTCACCAAACGCATCGGAAGAAAAGAGAATCTGATCTTCCACAAGGTAGGTAAACATGGAGTCTGGCCAATGCAACATCCGTGTTTCAAGGAAGGCAAGAGTCTTTTCTCCAAGGCTGACATTCTCGCCAGGCTTAGCAATCTCATAGGGCCAGTCTTCACGGTGGAAATGCTGAATCAGAGCCTTCTCACCCATCTTTGAACAGATAATTTTTTCAGGCTTAATCAACTCGACCATATCCGGCAAACTTCCGGAATGATCCATCTCCACATGGTTCACCACAATATAATCAATCTTTTCAGGATCAACGATCTCTTTAATCCTGGCAAGCATGTCACCTTTCAGTGATTTCTTTACTGTATCTATGAGAGTGATTTTCTCATCCATGATAAGAAAGGCGTTATAAGTAGTTCCCCTGTTTGTGGAATACCCGTGAAAATCACGAACATCCCAGTCTACAGCACCGACCCAATAGACATTGTCGGTAAGTTTAACTGGATTCATTGCTAGTTCCCTCCTTTGGGAAAAAAATTAAAAATTTAAAACTTCAAAACCGTTTTCAATATACTTTGCCATTCCCGGATGACCTGACATGTCATCAAGCACGGGAAGACCTGTTTTTACAACTTGGTCAAAAACCTGCATTTTCATGGAGCAGGCCTTACATACGCCTTCAATCAAATCAGCATCTTTTGCCTGATTAAAGAGACCGTGAAGGAAATGCTCCTCCTTGATCATCTCAGGAATTAAGGTGGTTGCCTCACCTTCTACTATAATTTTACATTCATGCCCTGCAGCTTTCAGCTCCAGTCCATTTAAAAGGACGTGGATAAAACACATGGGCTGCCCCTGGAAGGCCACAAGCAAAATTTTCTTCATACCCCTACCTGTTTTTTAAGAATTTTAGAAAAAAGTAACACTCTGTTCAGCTCTGAAAGAATTGCCTGAGCAAGACTAAAGACAGAAGCTGTCATAATGACAGCCCCCGCAAACCGATTATTATATCTCGCTAAAATCTTCCTTCCCTGCACCACAGACAGGACATTCGTAATCGTCAGGAAGATCATCAAAAGACGTTCCCGGGGCAATACCAAGATCTTCATCTCCCACAGCTGGGTCATACACATATCCACAGATATCACATCTATATTTTTTCATATCGTTTTCTGTTCCTTTTGTTTCGGTTTCAGTTTCAGCGGAAGAGGTTTCTGCATTTTCAGCACGAACAGAACCAGGACCCGCCAGAGGTTTGAAGGATTTTACAGTGGCACCACACACCGGACATTTCCATCCATCAGGAAGATCTTTAAACAGTATTCCTTTTTTAGTCTTACTTTTACGATCACCTTTATCCGGATCATAAATATAGCCGCAGTTCACTGTTTGACACTGATACATTTCTTCTGGTGACGTCATTTGCCAGCTCCTCTAAATTTATCTGTATTGGCTATTAAGACTTCCAAAGCCCATGGAGATTGCAATGAGCCCGTGCGACTACTGAATCTGCAGACACTGTAAAAGTTGCCTCCGGTGTCTCGGAAGGATTCAGAAATCGCCTATAACAGGACTCCTGAGCAATCAGTTCAATCCACTCAATATAATGGTCATCGGTCATGGGGTGAGCTACACTTCCAACAGTTACCTTAAAACCACCCTCTACCTTCTCGACAACCGGAACATGTTTTTCCTGAGCAGCATCAACACTATTCTCTTTGAGTTGATCCATAGGCGCACCACAGCAACTCATACTACCGGCACCTGTATGGACGATTTCTGCCACGTTACCACAAATATTACACTTATAAATGCCTAATTTATCAGTCATGTTAAATCCTTTGTTGAATTGGAATTCAGCTGACTACTCTGGAGCGCCATGTTTCCGGCACTCCAGGATAGACTCAAAAAAACCTTACTGACTATAACTCTTTAAGGAACGCGAGCAATCATGCTTTAAGAGCAGTCTTTCCTTCACTGGTAATCCCATACTTGCAACGTACAGGACTATCCACATACCCTTTTTTCTTCAGTGCGGTAATCCGGCAACTCACCTGCTTGCTCTCAAGCCCAGTGGCAGCAGCAATATCTTTTGCAGCACAAGGCCCATCACAATTATTCATTGCTTCAAGAACCTGTTTCTGCTCATCACTTAATGCATCTGTTTTACATCCACACGCCATAGCATTTTCTCCTGTATTTTTCTTTTGAGTTTTTTGCATTTGCTTTTTCTGACATTTAGGGCACGTTCCGGTTACTTCCAAACGACGCCCTGTAACTGTATACCCTTTCATATCCACAGCAGCCAGATTCACACTAGTCTCTCCAATATCAAGATTCTCAACGCGATGGCACTGTACACAGTAAATATGATCATGATCCTCAAGTTCACTGTCAAAACGTTTTTGCCGTCCGCTGATTTCCAGTTTTCGAATCATTTTAACATCGGACAGAGTCTCAAGATTCCTGTACACCGTTGCCAAGCTGATTCGTGGCATAATTTTTTTGACACGCTCATACAGCTCATCGGCTGTAAGATGTTTTTTACTTTTTTTAAGTTCCCTGAGGATCATCTCACGCTGATTTGTCATTCGTAATTCCATACTCACTCCTTGCGATAATGATTTTCAATATTAAGTAATAACTCTTCGCAAGTCAAGCTTTTTCGCTCACCTTCCTAACACTTTGTCATACTCATCACTCAAAAATTTTAAATGCTGTTTTTCTTCTCTAACCATAAACAGAAAAAATTCTTTCGTTTCATCAGTATCAGCCTTTGCCGCCAAACGACTGTAGAGATCAAAAGCCTGAGTCTCAAGCATCATTCCAAGCTGAATAACATCATCCGAGGTTACTTTTCGATCTTGAAAATGATTCAGGATCTGTTGCCTGTTAAATCCACCTTCCAGGGAATCTGCGCTGACTTGCTCACCAGTAAGATCATCAGGGAACAGAGCTTTCATTTTTGCTTTGTGCCCCTCCTCAAATTTTGCAAGTCGCTCAAGGAGATGTTTCACTTCACGTTCCTCACACATTTCTGCCAACAGAAGATACAGTTGCTGTAATCCTTCTTCCATGGCATAGCTCATCCGGAAAACATCACTGAAATCTCCACTGACAAAATACTCTATGCCAAAAGCTTCATCACCAACAGCCTTACCGCCTTCATAGGCAATAATTCCACCTTTCATATTATAAATTTGTTGAAAATCAGCTTTACGTAACAACTGGGCAGCAGCCTTGCTGCGTACTCCGGAGTGTCAGTAAACAAATGTTGGCTTAGTCGGGTCCAGCTCATCCAGCCGATTCATCAATTCTTTAACTGGAATTAATTGAGCACCGGGAAGATGCTCTTTTTCATACTCTTTTGGCTGCCTGACATCGAGCAACTGGTATTCTTCAGGTTTATGCTCTGCCATGAATATTTTCACATCTGCCGGACTCATGTTAACATCTGATGCAAACAAGTTTCTCCAATTCATCCAAATAGCTCCTTATACATGATATCGTTATAACCAATATATATATTTTCCCCGACTCGCAGGGTTGGTGCCCGCAAGTTGCCGGTACGTCCCAGGCTTACCTGCAAAATTTCTTCTTTTGATTCAGCATCAGGAGCATAGACAACCGTTTTCTTCCCTCTACCCACATGAAGAGAAACAGCATCTTTTAAAATCTCCCACGCACCATCGGTCTTGATCACTTCTTTTCGAGCATCAACAGTTTCATCAACTTTTACATTTGCTTTCTCAAGAGCCCCTTGAGCTTTGGTGCAAGAGGTTCAGCCTTTACGGAAATACATCCAATCTACTTTCATTTTATTACTCCTCTTGTATTTCACTTAAAATTTCTTATAAATTTTCTATCAATCCAATCTTTAACCAGAAAAGCTGGTTTTCCTGACATCTGGAACCACTTTTTACGCAGAACTCCCTGCCCGTTGCCAAGATTCAAGATGAGAAGATAGTCACCGCCAGGATCAAAATCCTGGAGCGCCTCACCCTGAAGAAAGGCCTTCAGGTTATGGAACAGCACCGGATTTTCCCGCACCGCATATACCCCAACCTTGTCAAGGGGTTGATCTTCATACCAGATGCAATCACCGCCCCCAAAGATTTCCGGATGATCGGGACACTGTAGTTTGCTATTCACAAGCAGCCCACCTTCGGGGCCTGTCTTTAAACCAGCTTCCCGGAAAAACAGGGAAGGATGGACGCCTGTGGCAAGAATAATAAAATCGGCTTTTTCAGCAAAGCCTGAATCAAAGTGGAGACAATTATTTTGAATGGAAAGAAGATGTCCCGCTTCCCTTATAATCACACCACTCTTTATAAGAATTTGACGGCTTTTTTTCTGTACGGACTCAGGAAATTTTGTGAGCAATGCACGCCCGGCATACAGAATAACCTTGGAAGAATGGCTACTTTTATTTAACAGTGCTGCAACATTTCCAGCCACCTCGGTACCGGCAGGACCGCCGCCAACAACAGCAATAGTGACGGATTGCTTGTTGGCAAACGTTTCAATTTCAATCCTGGCCTGGTAGAGACGTTCAATGGGTTTAACAGGATAAATTCGTTTGGAAATAGTATCAACTTTTGGTAAATCGACATGACTGCCGGTGTTGAACGAGAGAACATCGTAGGAAATTTTTCTGCCCGACTCTAATTGTAATTCATGACTGACAGGATCAACACCCACCACAGAATCCCGAAGAAAAACTCCTCCCTGAGCCTCAATGGTTTTCTTCACTGCAAAACGAATATCATCCGGCTCATAGCCACCACCCAGCATCCCTGGTCCCATACCTGAATAATAGTGATAATCCGAGGGGCCTATCACTGTTACACGATGTCCCAGCTCACAAAAGACATGGATATTAGCCATGGTCACCATATGGGCATGACCAGCTCCTGCCAAGACAAGATGTTTTCCCATAGCACCACTCCCTGCTTGTTCTACTGTTTCCAATACCTATTCAATTTCTTCCGCAAAAAACAACTTCATTAAAAGAAGGTACACTTCTTTGTCAATTCCAGCAAAACAATCGTTCAGAACCATAAAAAAAATGCCCTGTTCTCCAAACTGGAAAACAGGGCAAACATATATACTTTATGCAAGGTCACAAGGTCAACAAATCACACTTTAAACTTAGCCACCAATTCCTGAATTTTACCGGCAATCCCGGAGAGTGCGTCGGAGCTGTCATTAACCTGTTGTGAGCTCTGAATCATTTCCTCAGTAACAGCGCTGACCTGACCGATATCGCCGGCAATTTCATTAGCCACCATTGAGGTCTGGGCTACATTTTCGTTAACCTCAGCGATTCCCTGAGCCGCCTGCATCGCATTCGATCCAATTTCACCAGTGGTGGCAGCCTGCTCTTCAATGGCAGAACTGATAGTATCAACGATACCATTCATCTTATTGATAACTTCAGTAATCTCCTGAATTTCGGAAACGGTTTCATCGGTGGAACTCTGCATTCCTTCAATCTGTTGTTTAATTTCCTGAGTGGCTTCAGAAGTCTGACGAGCCAATTCTTTAATTTCATTGGCAACAACGGCAAAGCCTTTTCCGGCCTCACCAGCTCTTGCCGCTTCAATTGTGGCATTTAAGGCCAGAAGGTTGGTCTGAGCAGAAATATCAGAAATCACCTCGGTTACCTTACTCACTTCGTTGGCAGCCTTACCAAGCACATTTACCTTGTCTGTGGCACTTCTTGCCTGACCCACTGCAGTGGCGGCAATCTGGCTGGCCTCAGCAGTATTGCTTGAGATTTCAGCGATCGTTGAAGTCATCTCTTCCGTGGCTGTTGCCACCATATTAACATTGGTTGACGCTTCTTCACTGGCTGCTGCCACAGAATTCATATTCACGCTCATCTCTTCTGCTGCTGCAGCAACTGTAGTTGTTCGTTCGGACACTGACTCCGCACCACTATGCATTCCGTCTGCCAAAGCAGACAATTCTATTGAGGAGTCAGACATCTCACGACTCCTTTTCTGAATATCAAGAAGCATATGGTGGGAATTACTGATAAAAGAGTTGAAAGAATCACCTAATTCAGCAAATTCATCACCACGCTGCCCTCTGTTTACCTTCATAGTCACAGTCAGATCCCCCTGACCAGCCCGTTGAAGATTATCCATTAACTCTTTCATGGGTCTGTTAATTAAAAAATGCATCACAAAAGAGAAACCGACCAGACCAACTGCAAGTGCAAACAATCCGACCCCGCACATTCTATACAGATTACCCCGAATAGCCCCCATGGTTTCTGTGATATCAGAGGGAATAGCCACCACACCAATGGTCGTGCCACTGTAATCTTTCAGAGGACCAAAAATAGTCATAAAACTTTTATTGTTTTTATTGACCTGCTTATACTGTATTTTACCCTCCTCCATGATTTTTCTAAGCAGGGGATAACTTTTTTTAGAAACAGTCAGTGAATGTGTCTTTGCCAGATATTTAAAGCCCTGGCCCTCGGGAACCAGAACAGATATATCAGTGCCCAGATACTCTTTTATCGATTGCAGTAATTTATCGTCCAATTTAATTCCAAATTCCACCGATCCTGTATGATCCCCTTTCATATATATCGGCACTACCCCTCTGATCCCTAATCCTGCCACACCTTTTTCAATACCGGACATCTTTTCTTTGCTTCTATTAACTTCAACCACAGTATGACGAAAAGAGGAGAGGTCATCGTCAAATTTCTCCGGTTTGTGGAGCCTTAGAAAAGAGGTGGCGGGCGGGACATGGAACTGAAATTGGGCCAAGGAGAGACGCTCTTTTTCTTTTTTGAAAAAAGGAAAAGTCAAATCGCTAAGTTCCTGTCTATTGCGTAAGCCAAGAGCTCTCTGCACATCAGGTATCTCAGCAAACACCTGAGCCAGTGATGAGGCTAGATGAGCTTTGTCTGCAAAGGTTCTTTGTATCCCGTTATAGTGAGACTTAAGAGTCATTTTTTCAGCCTGAAGCAAGGATTGTTTTCTTTCAATGGTCGTGAATATGACAACGACAACTATCCAAAAACAGAACGAAATCCCTACCAAAGCAATTAGTTTTACTTTTACTGTTTGTGATAATAATCTATTAAACATAGCTTCTCCTAAAGTATCTCTGTATACGGTTCACGGTGTCTCAACCATCTTTATTAAATTAAGTATATGTGTTAAAAAAATAAAAGTAAAAGGATTCTTTTTCACCACCCCCCCCCAACCCCCTAGCTATCTGAATATATACGGCATACTCACGTATCCAACTCCATTCGCTGAATAACAACCATGGCTGCCAGAACAATCACAATACCGGGAAGTATTTGTACTCCCGGCCATGATCCACCAAAATATAAATCAAGCAGCAGAACAAGGCCGGGATAGAGGTAGGAGTAAGCCGCAACTCTGGTGGGGCCTAAAAAAAGAAGAGCATACTGAGTGAAAAAAAAAGTGATGATAGTTGAAAAAACAGCAAGGTAGCTGAGAGCAATCCAGACCCTGAAAGACACATCAGGCCAGGACACAGTTAGCAGTTTAGGGCCTGCCAGAAGCAAGAGCCAAAAAGTACCGGTAACCATGATCCAGAAGGACATTTGCAGCATTGATTCTCCCCTGTGAAACAGGCGAACCAGGGGAGTATACAGACCCATAAACAGGCAGCCAACGAGAAAGATAAGATCGCCTTTGTTCCAGGAAAACTCAGCAAGCAAAGCAACATCACCCCTGAAAAGTATCCATAACGCTCCGATGATTCCTAAAAACAAGGCGATGAGACGTGGTCGTCCCAACCTTTCCCTATTCAATACCATGGCATAAATGCCTGCAAGACCCGGAACAATTGTAAAAATTGTACTGACATTCAGGGCAGTGGTGTACCGAAGAGCAAGAAACATACTCCAAAAACAAATCACTAAGGATGCAGAAATCAGGGAATAACGGGCAAGCGCTGCAAAGGAAACAACCAAGGTATAACGAAACCAGATAAATGGGGCAAAAAGGATACTGGCAAGGGCAAAACGAATAAGAGTGAGTACTATGGGATCAAGATCATTACTAATGGCAGCCACAACAGGAAAAGAACCGGAAACAAGGACTGCAGTAAAAAGCATGAGGAGGTGGACTTTAAACAAATGTATTGTCGCCTCTTCTAAAAAGAACACACACGTCACACCGCCATGGCAGTGTGACGTGAAATGTATTCAATTATGTTTCTGTTCGACTTCCTCAGAAATCTCTTCCAATTCTTCTGTTTCTTCTTCAACCTCACCTGCTAACTCATCTTCCAGATCTTCTGCTACAATTTCATCAGATCCAAACAGGTGTACATACAGAACACCCATGAGCACAAAGAACATGGGAACAGTCCAGATCAGTCCAAGGCCAAGCGGAATAACAGAAACAACAGAAAGAAGAGTCATCACCAGATACAGGCCAAACACCGTCCACCATTTCTTATGAATGGCTTTACGGGAAGCCTCAAGTGCTTCCCATGGTCCCATTCCTTTTTCAAGAATAAGCGGTAGGATGAGGGTGTATCCAACCAGGAGATATATCCCTGGAATCACCAGAAGAATAAAACCAATAATAATCAGAATGGTCTGAAGAACCACGGCTACGGTTATTGAAAGTGCTTTTGAAAATCCGGCAAACACCATCTTCCAACTTACCCTCCGTTCAAGTACATGCCGAACACCAATCAGCATAATACCACCGGTCATAAGCATGGACAGCCAAGATGTAATAAGCTGCAAACTGCCATTGACACATATGCCAATTGTCGGGTCGGCTCCTTTATAAAATCCCTGAAAAGCTGCCATTCCCCCTAGGCTGACACCAAAAACGATGAGAAAGAGAAAGAGCACAGCCCCCCAAATAGAAGCCTTCGCCCCTTTGGTCTTCTGCCACGCTTCTTTGATCAGCCCACCAACGGTGAAATCCTTACCGCCCGTGGAAGATTCTGCTGCTACTGCCCCGACTACCGCTGCTGTGCCTGCGCCTGCTGCTGCCACAATCTTTTCACCATCTGTCTCAGCTTCGATCACTACCGGCTGACAGATTCCACAGTACAGCTTAGAATCAACTTCCTCCAAAAAGTCGGGGTGTGATCTTTCGCCACAGACTGAACACGGTACTTGGGAAGAATCTTCTTCCTCTTCGTCACTACTCTCGTCGTCCATCAGAATTACGTCAGAACTTTCATCAAGCTCTGTCGATTCCTCTTCCAACATGATGCTGATATCTTCAGCTTCTTCAATGTCCAGATTTTCTATATCTTCTTCATCTGCAACCTCTTCTGGAGCACAAAGAGCGCAATAGCGTATAAATCCTACTGTTTCAAGAAAATCAGGATGTAATGACTCTCCACACCCTGAGCACATTTCCAGCTCAACGGGATCGCCATCCTGTTCTTCTTCGAGAACAAATTCAAAATCTTCATCGTCCTCATCGTTGATTTCGTCCACCATCAGGGCAAGAAGTTCATCCTCTTCAGTGGAAGTTTCCCCGCTATCTGTTACGAACGCATCTTCTTCTGTGATTTCCAGAAGTTCTTCTTCCAGTTCCAGATCTTCAGCATCAGCCTCTTCTTCAAGCAGGCCAAGACTTTCTTCTTCAGGCTCAGGTTGGCACAAAGCACAATAAAACTTAGAATCCTGCTCCACCAAAAATTCAGATGCAAAGGGTTGACCACACGCCGAGCACGTTTCCTGACCCACGACTTCGACATCATCAATCTCTGGAAGGCTCTCCTCAGGAATAAGAAAAATCTTACTGCATTTTGGACAACTCAGTTTTTTATTTGCAAGGGAATCATCTATGGAACCATGCACCCCGCAATGGGGACAATCTATCTTCATGTACAGCCTCCACGTTCTTGGACTCTAACCTGGATAAAAATACGGTAAGAGGGAAATAAAACAGGTATACTATATAAAGTGTAGTACAGAACAATAGGTAAAATACAGGAAAAAACAGCACTTCCACTTTATTTTTTGTATTTTTCTAAAATCACCCGCACTTTACTATGAAACTGATTCTCATTGCAGCAATGGCTAAAAACAGAGTTATCGGAAAAAATAATACGATTCCCTGGCACATCCCCGAAGAAATGAAGTTCTTTAAAAAAAGCACCATGGGACACGCTGTGATTATGGGCCGAAAAACCTATGAATCCTTAGCAAGCCCACTGCCTGGGCGTTTCAATGTGGTTCTCAGTAGAAATACATCTCTCCATATCCCCGGATGTCAGTTTGCGGGCAACCTTAAAGAGGCCATAGCCTGCTGCCGGAATCAGGAAAAAGCCTTTATCATTGGCGGGGGAATGTTATACGAAGAATCCATGGATCTGGTTGATTTCATCCTGCTCACAGTACTTGACAGAGAATATGAAGGCGACACCTACTTCCCGAATATCCCTACAGAAACGTTCCAGCAGATTTCTAAAAAACGTATGGGGAAGAAAGATACTTTTACCATTTACAGCTACCAGCGAAAAAGCAGTGGTATTGTCGGGGAATGATAAACGACCTGCCACACTTACCCATTCATGCAGTACTGCCTGAACTCCATAATCACCTGGAAAAGCATCCATCTGTAATTCTTGCCGCAGAACCGGGTTCCGGTAAGACTACCATTGTGCCACTTACCCTACCAGATAAACCATGGTTACAAAACCGTAAAATTGTAATACTGGAACCAAGACGCCTTGCAGCACGTTTTGCAGCAAAGCGCATAAGTGAACTCGCTGGTGATACTGTGGGAGGCCTTGTCGGTTATCGCATTCGCTTTGACAAAAAAGTCTGTTCAAGAACACGTATTGAAGTAGTTACAGAAGGTGTTTTCCTGCGGATGATTCAAAACGACCCTGAACTTCATGGGATAGGGCTCGTTATTTTTGATGAATTTCATATCAGATCAATTAATTCCGATCTGGCACTGGCTTTGTGCCTTGATGTTCAGATACTGCGTGATGATCTGAAGATATTAATAATGTCTGCGACCATGGACAGCATACGGGTATCACAACTTATGGACAATGCGCCAATAATCACAGGCAAGGGGCGATGTTTTCCTGTTGAGACAATCTACCTTTCCCGTCCTTCAAGTGATTATCTTGTTCCACGTACAGTTAAAAGTATCCACCGTGCCATGGCGGAACAGGATGGGGATATTCTGGTATTTTTACCCGGTGCAGGTGAGATTAAAGCTGTACAAAGGCAGGTTGAAAGCAACATCCATTGTTTGCCTCTTTATGGAGACCTGCCCCTGGAAAAACAGGAGCTGGTTTTTGCAGCAACTGCTAAGAGACGGGTTATCCTGACCACTCCCATCGCCGAAACCAGCCTCACCATTGAAGGTGTGTCCGTTGTTATTGATTCCGGGCTTATGAAAACCCCAAAGTTTTCTCCTGCAAATGGCCTAACAGCACTCCATACCGTTTCAATCTCACAAGCTTCCGCTGAACAGCGCGCCGGACGTGCCGGCAGACTTGAACCCGGCGTCTGTTATCGTCTGTGGACAAAAAATGAAGAGTACTCAATGTCCGAGTTTCTACCCCCAGAGATTTCAGGGGCAGATCTTGCACCCCTGCTTCTTGAAACCCTGCAATGGGGTGTAAAAGATCCCGGTGAACTTGCCTGGCTTGATCCGCCAGAAAGTGGGCAGGTAAGGCAGGCACAAAAACTTCTTCGCAAGCTTGGCGCAATTGATAGCAGAGGAAGACTGAGCAAACAGGGAAAAGAGATTGCAGCACTCCCTCTGCATC
>JAFLJO010000059.1 GCA_022712975.1 Desulfocapsa sp. | reverse complement strand
TTATTTGTACTCTGTGCTTTGATAGCAGATAAGGCGACCTTCGTTTTGAGGTCGTTACTATATTTTTTTCGTTTCACAATCCCCTCCGAAACAGTTTGTTTTGTACCTTAGCAGACTGTCTCAAATATGGGGTCCACTATATTATTTACTTCGCTTTTAAAATTTTCTCTTGCTTCACTAGGAAGACTTTCAATCCATCCATTCAGTTTGTCATTCATACATGCATCCTTGGTTTAAAATAAATATTCTTTTTCTTAGACTTAAAGGGCAGTGGTTAATGAACTCGAATAGAGCCAAGAACCACGAGATAGCTAACGTCCTGTATCAGCCTGCCCCAAGCAATATCACCGGTGAAGGTGATACGGAGACGTGAATTTGGATAACCAATAATGGTCACTTGGAAAACTGAGCTGCTTGGGGTCGGCTGGATACATTTGTTCTCTTTTTAGTTGCTCTTTCTTTGATAGCAATGGTGCCTTTTGCTACAATTATGATTCGGTGACAGAGTAATCCCATGGGCTTGATGATGGAAATATTGATAACCTGTCATAATATTCTGTAAAAACAAAAGTTTACCGTAAGTGATTGCTTAAACTCAAACACTCAATTAATGTGAACGCACAACCTGACTGAGCGTGTCGCTTACCCATTTATTGAGACTTTTACCAGCATGAGCAGCAGTTGCGGCAATCTTGCCATGTAAAGAAGAATCAACCCGAACCATAAATTTACCGGAAAACGGTTTATTGGGTTCCCTTCCAGATTTTTTACAACTTTCAAGGTAGAAATCTACTGCTTCAAAGAAAGCCTCTTTCAATTCAGCAACCGATTCACCATGAAAACCAACTGTGTCTCGAATACCGATAATATTGCCAAAAAGAATATTATCTTCAGGGTCAAATTCAATTTTTGCTGTGTAGCTCTTGTAGTTTAGCGTGTTCATAGAATTACTCCTGCTCTTCTCAAAAAATCTAATGCATTTCTCACTTGATATCGTTTAGCTTCTTTGCTGGGATGGGGACGATGAAAATCACCTTTTTCATTATTTAGAACAAAGGAGACTCGTGAACCGTTACCTTCTATGACAGTCGCACCTAATGCAATGAACAACGATTCGATTTGCCGCCATTCATGATTGCTAGATGTGGGAGTCTTGGATATGGCCTCTAATGTTTTTCGATGCTTACTATTCATGCTCTTCACGATACTGCTATGTAGTATCAGTGTCAAGAGTGGCTATCGATCATATTACGGCTGTAGTCTGATAAAGGGTGTTGAAGAGATTGGTTGTTTGCGAGGTGTAATCAAGATGTTAGCCATGAAATCGTTTCCCGGAATTTTCGAGCTTAACTTGTTGCTTTCAGGGCTTATTTGCAAATACTTTTCAACACCATTTGATAGAATGTATTTTCAGAATTGTAACAAGGTTAGCAGAGAGAACGTCCCGTATAAGCCTGCCCCGAGCAATGTTACCGAGGAATTAATTATGAAAACTGAACTTGAAAATACCGACCAAGGTACCTTGAAAGACAGTCCTGCTCGGGGTCGGCTTTATACGATTGTTATGCAGCTGATTTCATTGCTTATCTTTTCACATCTCACTTATAACTTGACCGAAGTCTTCAACTTGATTCCAATTTGTATACTCAATATTTGTTTTTGGATCAGTCGGCCCTTTGGTCATCCACATAATTAATCTGATCATCAAACGATCCCAAAATCTGTATTTTTGATATTCAATTTTTCCTGCGAAAACAGCTAGTTTTTTTGGGTGCCATGATATTTGTTTGAGAAATTTTTGGAGATACGGATTTGTTTCAGGTTTGTTTTTTTCTGGTTTACGTGCAACAACATTCACAGAGAAGAATGCATTAGCTTTACGGTCTAAAATCTGTGAATTGTCTTTTATAAATTCATAAATATTTTTGCTGTGTTTACCATAACGGATACTTGCACCAATTACTACTTTAGCAAATGAGTTTAAATCTATTGTGCTTCCATTGTTCACTGAGATTAATGTTACTTGATGGTTCTGAGTTTCAACTATTTGCTGTAGGCGCAAGCATATTTCTCTGGTATGACCATCAGTAGATGAATAGATAATAAGAATTTTAGCCATTATAAGCTCAGTTTTTATTTTTGCACATAATTATTCATACCATTATTTCATTTACCGGTAGTATTTGCTTGGTGTGACGGATAGTAAGAATGGAAATGTTAAACGTTTCTATTCGGTAGATAATACGATAATTGCCAAAAATGATTTCTCTTATTTCGTTGCGATTTATTTCAGGAACCTTACGACCCATTTTAGGGTTTGTTTGTAGAATTAGGACATTTTCAAAAATATTATCAATCCATTGTTTGGCGGCAGTTGGGTTGTCCAAAGAAATATATTCTGCAATTTCTGAAGCTCTATCAATAGCCAGTGGAGACCAAATTACTTTCACTGGGATAATCTTTTTAAAATCAATTCTTTTGCATTATTATGTGGTATTCCTTCTCCATTTTCAATTTGGCTAATGGATATTTGAACATCAATCAATAGTTCGATTTTCTCTTGCATGGCTTCATACTCACCGACATCTAACAAAACGGCAGCACTTTTTCCATGCTGAGTGATAATAAGTGGTCTTTTGGTATCGTGAACTTGCTTAAGAAATGAAGCGATTCCTGTTCTGAATTCTGACATTGAACGGATATCTTGGTCTACTCTCAATCTTTGCATATAAGCACCTTTTGTGGAATGTTTCGTACATTATACTGTACTTTTATTGGTACTCGCAATGTTTATTTTTTAAGCATAACGGCCAGTATCAGCCGACCCAAGCAATATTACCGACCAAGGTGATTCGCAGCTGTGAGCTTGGATAACTTACTAATGTTATTTGGAAAACCGCGCTGCTTGGGGTCTGCTGTATACCATTGTTATCTTTTCCATTTTATCAGTAGGTTATGCCGTTATGGGTTTGTTTTGAGGTCTTGTCTGTAATGGTGCAGTTGCGGAAAAACATATGCTATTCACCTGTTGCACATGTTTTTCAACATGACGATTACGAAGTAAGTAAATTGTATGGCTTAATGAGAGTTTCAGCGGATATACCTAGGCCTTCTTGAAGCTTTCTGATCATATTAATCGATAGAGAACGTTTTTTATTCAATATTTCAGAGACTCTCGCCCTTGATCCTATGAGTGGTTCCAGATCCTTTCTCGATAAATGTTGACTCTCCATTTGATGGATAATTGCTTCCACCGGGTCTGGTGGAAGAATTGGGTGATGTTTTTCTTCATAGGCTTCAATTAATGTAACTAATATGTCCAGTTTGTCACCTTCTGGTGTATTTAATTTTACATCCATTAA
>JAFLJO010000046.1 GCA_022712975.1 Desulfocapsa sp. | reverse complement strand
GCATATAAACAAAGAAAAAAAAGATAACAAAAAAATGCACCCGACTGGCTCACACGTCCGATTTTCGGATGTTAACCTACCATCGTCTCTCGCTCCACCATTCCGGTAAATCCAAGGCCAGCCGGTGATTTAGAACGTTATGTTTTGAAAATTGAAACATTATTGCTTTATTTAGTTAGAAGATATATAAATTTACGAAGCCATTTTTATCACTTACAAATTTAAAGGAGCTTAACATGCAAGAAAAAGTACTTAGCCTTTGGGAAGGAAAAACAGCCGAGGTGTTTACAGTTGAGAATCGACAAAAATTATCCAATAGCAATGATATGACACGAGTTATTCATTCTTTTGGTCGTTCTCAATGTCGCACGACCCATAAACGCCAAGATTGTTAAATTGATTTTAAAGAGGGGACAATTAAATGATTGCTCCCCTCTTCTTCTTTTTAATCAGGATTAAAATAGATGAACAAAGAAAGTATAAAAAGCAGTATCTCTTTTCACAGAGTTAAAGATAAAAATCTTTTTATTATTCCAGCACTTCCTTCTTGGTTTGTTCTATCTGATGAAGAATCAATAGCCTTTCATTTATTTTTAGAATTAAATGATAAAACAGAATTCTTAAATAAACTTTCTTCTGAACTTAATACCTCTAGAACGGAAGCAAGTACCATTTATAAAAATGTTTTAGATGTACTTAAAAAAAGAAAAGTATACCAAAATAATGACCCTACTATATTAGCACCTGATGCTGGAGAATACCCAACCAATATACACTTAGCCATAACCCATAAATGCAATTTACAATGTAAGCATTGTTACATTGGTGCCGGGAAAGAAATATCCAATGAGCTTGATAAAGAAACATGGATCAAAGGTTTTAATAATCTATTTTCAGTTATTCCTAAACCAGACATAACAATTAGTGGCGGTGAACCAACTCTTGTAAAAGACCTCCCTGAAATCATATCTTTTTTAAACAAAAAAACAAAACGGATAGTTTTCTACACAAATGGCACAAGTAATATAAATTCAATATTACCAATGATAGATGAGGTTCAAGTATCACTTGAAGGGCTATCATCCTCAACACATGATTATATAAGAGGAGATGGAACATTTAAGAAAGTTTCTGATTTCATACTTGATTTCCCTGAAAAACAAAAACTAAAAATTGCATTAACACTAATGCATCACAATTTTAATGAAATTAAAAATAATATTACAAACTGGCTAAGCAATAACAATCTAAATCTTGAAAATATACGATTTAATGCAGAATTAGAAATTGACGGTAGAGCCGTTGGCTTACCAGAGGAATTTCACAATTTTCTTTTCAAAAACGCATTTGAAATATTTAATTTCATCTCAAACAGTACGACTAAACAATCGCAAGAATCTCCCTCATTAATTTTGAAGAATATGCGTAATTGTGGTATTGGAATTTCAATAGGAATTGATTCAAATGGTGACATTTATCCATGTGATGCATTTATAAACAAACAAGGATCTATATTAGACAGTGATATTAAAAATATAATTCATAACAATTTATCAATTAATGAGGTGTCAGAGATAGATAACATTGAAGATTGTAAAGAATGTGATTTGAAATATATTTGTTTAGGTGGGTGTAAAGCTAAAAATTATAAAACAAATAATTCATATATAAAAACATCATGCAACGAAAAAACCAAATATATAAAATATGCCCAAATGGTTCACGATGTAAGTCTGTAATTTTTACAAATAATTGAAAATGAAAAGCCATTACCAGAGAATAAAAACAAATAATTTAAAAAATATTGACATTACAATATCACACAATGACATTATTTTAATAAATGGTGTTAGTGGTTCAGGAAAATCCTCTCTTGCAATAGACACAATACATGCAATTAGTACTAATGAGTTGAATCAACTCATGAATATTAAAAATTTTTTATTTAAATATTCAGTGAATCATTATAGCAATATTCTTCCGAGTATCTCGCTATCTCAAGAAAACTTTAACAGAAACCCAAGGTCAACGATCGCGACCTATTTTGGACTAGATACTTATTTCAAAACAATTTTCTCATCTCTAAACAAAGTATCAGCATCCATTTTTCAATTTAATCGTTACAAGTATGCCTGTAAAAAATGCTTCGGCACAGGGCATGTACTACAATTAGACCCCTCAAAAATTATTGACTATAATTTTGCAATAAAAGATATACCTTTTCTAAATTGGCGTGGAACTTACTCAGATTACTATAAACAATTAATAAAATTATTCTGTAACGATAAGAATATTGATTTATCTCAGAACTTATTAAGTTTAGATAAACAAAAAATTGATTTAATGCTTTATGGGAAAAGCAGTAAAAAATACAAAATCAATTATAGATTAGGTGGAAGAAAAAGGGTTAAAACATCTACATATATAGGCCCTCTTAACAATGAGACTATTTTTTCATTAGCAAATGAAAAACAATTTAAGACTGAAGAAATATGTTCTAACTGTAAAGGATATAGATTTTCAAAAAACACATTAAAATACACAGTGTTTGGTAAGAATTTAGGAGAATTATATACTACAGAAATTGAATCAGTTAAAAAGTGGATTATAACCAACAAAAAGCATTGGCAACATTCTCAAGATGTAGTTACAGCATTTGAGTTTATTTTAAATTTAATAAATAAATTTATCGATCTTAATCTAAATTACATTTCCCTTAATAGGTCAATCCCAAGTTTGTCAGGTGGAGAATTACAGCGATTAAGGTTGTCAAAGTCTTTAAACTCTCAATTCAATAATTTCATGTATATTTTGGATGAACCTTCATCGGGGTTACATCCAAAAGAAATTGAAGAAATTGCACAAAATATTTCCAATTTAAAAAAGAAAGACAATACAGTCTTAATCATTGAACACAATGATATTTTTAAAAAAATTTCTGACAAAACACTAACATTAGGTCCTCGCGGAGGAAAAGAAGGAGGATATTTAATTACTAGCAATGAAATAGAGAATAATGAAAAAAAGCTCAATTACAAATTCTTTTCATCCACAAAGAATTGTGAGATAAAAAGTGCTTCATATAATAATATAATTAATATTTCAGCAATCATACCATTAAATTCTTTTGTATCCATTTGTGGTGTATCAGGTTCAGGAAAAACTTCTTTTTTGAAAGGTATTATCCCCCAATATTTAAAAAATCCTATTTATTTGAACCAATCCCCCATAAAAGGTAATAATTATTCAATTGTTGCATCATATCTTGGAATATTCGATGAAATAAGAAATAAATTTGCTATATATTCTGGTCTAACACCAAGTCATTTCTCATTTCATCATAGTGCTGAAGGAAAATGTAATACTTGTAAAGGTACAGGAATTATAAAAGAAGAAAACTCATATAGTCTTGCCAACAGTGCGTTGTGCCCAGAGTGTGATGGTTCAAGATTTTCACATAACATATTGAAATATGACTATATGGGCTTTAATATCTATAAATTTTTAAATTTAACCATTTCAGAAATACTTCACTTGATAAAAGGTGAAGAAAAATTATCAAAAACAATAAATTCATTGAAATTACTTTCAAGCATTGGATTAGATTATCTTACGTTATTTAGAAAAATATCAACGTTATCAGGTGGAGAAGCACAAAGAATTAAATTATGCAAAGTGTTATCTGCAAAAAGGAAATGTACTTATCTCTTGGACGAACCGTTAAGAGGTGTAGATCCAGTTAATGCATATAAGATAATAAATTTGATCTATAAAATAACTAAACAAGATAATACTGTTTTCGTTGCCGAGCATAATTTAATCGCATTGCAATATTCTTCTTATATTATTGAGTTCGGCCCAGGGGCAGGTAGAAAAGGTGGTCAGATACTTTACTTAGGCAAAAGGAAAGAAATAAGTTCGTCAACAAAATCTATAATTAAGGATTATATATAAGTTCATTATTCAAAAACACTTAAAAGGGGTGCAATATGGCATTTTGGAAATACGTAGGTAATATTGCTAATTCAGTAGCAAAAACAGCCATAAAAAAATACGATGAACATAATGAAAATGTTGAAAAAGAACTTACTAAACTTTCGCGAAACTCAGATGAAGCCCTAATACGAAAGGCTAAATCAGGATCACTGGCTAGGAAATTTGCTGCAAGAAAATTGCTAAAGGAAAGAGGTGTAACGCAGTAAGTGGTTGAATTAACATAACAAAACTTTCAACTCGACCCGCGAGCACGTGCGTTTTTTCGAGTTTAACCCAATATCATACTACGCTCAATGTTGGTTGCTAAACTGGTTGGTGGACCGGTTAACTCGGTCGTTATGTTTTGAATATCGTCTACTTAGTAGGAGTTTAATATCTTATCAACAAAGTTAAAGGAGAAATTCATGTCCAAAGGCCACGATTCAAAAAAAGCAGCTAAAAAGAAACCTGAAAAAACAATGAAAGAAAAACGCAATGCTAAAAAGGGAAAAAAGGCCAATAAAAAATAGGTGAAAGGGTTTTAAATCCGTATGGAATTAATACATAACAATGGTATACAGCCGACCCCAAGCAGCGCGGTTTTTCAAATAAAATTAACAGGTTATCGAAGCTCACAGCTGCGAACAACCTTGGTCGGTTAAATTGCTTGGGGCGGGCTGATACCGGACGTTATGCTTGAAAATAAATGTCAGAAAATTATCAAAAATGGAAACATAATGAGAAAAGTTATCGGAATAATGGCAATAATGTTTTTTGCATGTTCAATTGTATATGCAAGCAATCAAAATAAGAGTTCGGAGGTGACG